>JBDHIQ010000231.1:0-3374 GCA_039587395.1 Gemmatimonadota bacterium | reverse complement strand
CGTGTCGAGCCAGACCCCGCTCTACTCCCTGTAGACACGGATCACCTCCTTTCAAGAATCCACGGATAGGGCGCGAACTCCACGCACCCATAGTGCCCCGAAACGGCAATCGGAAGCAAGGGAAGCGCACCAGCGCTTGCAGCAAGCTCCCAGGTAATCGAAGATCAGGGACTATGACCAACGATGAGTTGCCCGTAAAAGGCGATACCGCGTCCGGTCTGATCATCCCGTCCGAGGTTCGGGAGAGGACGGTCCGGACCCTGTCCGCGCATTTCGCCCACGACCACATCAGCGTCGAGGAGTTGGAACGGCGCCTGGATCTGGCTTACGCGGCCAATTCCGTTGCCGACTTGCGGGCGCTGACCTCGGACCTGCCGGCCCTGGCCGTGCAGCCGGGCGGCGACCCGGTAGGACTGGAACACCCGGGGGTGACGATCCACCCCGGTCTCGATGTCAACGACGGCGATCTCGTGATCGCCATCATGGGTGGAGCCGAGCGCAAAGGGCAGTGGACGCCGCCGCGGCGGCTCACGGTAGTGACCATCATGGGCGGAGTGGAGATTGATCTCCGCGAGGCCACGTTTGGTGTGAAGGAGACGGAGATCTTCGTCATCGCCCTGATGGGGGGCGTCGACATCATCACGGCCCCCGGGATCCGGCTGGATGTCAGCGGCCTGGCAATCATGGGCGGCTTCGAGGGCCGGGCCAGCGGCGGCGGGCCCCATGATCCGGACGCCCCGGTGGTAAAAGTCAAAGGGTTCGCGATGATGGGTGGCGTGGGGACAAGCGTCCGGTTGCCGGGCGAGAGCGAACGGGAGGCCAAGAAGCGGCTGAAAGAAGAGCGGCAAGCCCGCACGAAGCTGCTGAAACCCTCCTGACGCGCTTGCCGAGGGGCTTGTCGTACGGCAGGCCAAACGCCCGCCCGATCTCTTCTTGACGCCCGGCGGACGGGTCGGGTATTGTCTCCACCCGGTTGGCTGAAGACCCGCACACGCCGCTCCAGAAGCGGAGGCGAAACATGGCTGAGATTCCCGAGAGTCTGCGGTATACGGAAGAGCACGAATATCTTCGTGAAACCGATGTGGATGGCGAGTACCACGTCGGAATCACGGACTATGCCCAGGGCGAGCTGGGCGACGTGGTGTACATCGAGTTTCCGCAGATAGGCGACAGGTTCGACCGCATGGAGGCGTTCGGCACCATCGAGGCAGTGAAGGCGGTCTCGGAGCTGTTCTGTCCCCTGGCCGGCGAGATCGTGGACGTCAACACGCAGCTCGAAGCCGACTGGTCCGTGGTGAACACGGATCCGTACGGCGACGGTTGGATGATCCGTCTCCGTCTGGACAATCCGGGTCAGCTGGATGACTTGCTGTCGGCCGCCGACTACCGGAATCACTCGGAAGACGCGGAGTAGGGCACTCCACCCGCCCACCCTCTCTCAGTTGCAGGACCCGAAAAATGTCTTATGTCCCCCATAGCGACGCCGACCGGGCGGAGATGCTCCGTGCCGTCGGCGTCTCGAGCATCGAGGAGCTGTATCAGGATATCCCCGAGAACCTGCAGCTCGGACGACCGCTGGATCTGCCCGAAGCGCTGTCCGAGTGGGAGGCGGTTCGTCTCCTGCAGGAGTACGCGGACCAGAACCGCTCCTTTCTGAGCTTCGCCGGCGCCGGCGTGTACGATCACCACGTGCCCGCAGCGCTGGACCATCTCCTCCGGCGCAGCGAGTTCTACACGGCCTACACGCCGTATCAGCCGGAGGTGAGCCAGGGCACGCTCCAGTCCATCTACGAGTTTCAAACGATGGTGTGCGAGCTGACGGGCATGGACGTGGCCAACGCCTCCATGTACGACGGCGCGTCGGCCGCAGCCGAGGCGGCCCTGATGGCCATGGCCATCACCCGGCGGAACAAACTGGTCCTGGCCGGGACGCTGCACCCGCATTATCGGCAGGTGATCGAGACATACGTGGCCGGCAAGGAGGCCAGGGTCCACGGCGTCGAAGCTGATCCGGGAGGGCTGCTCAGCCCGGCGGCGCTCATGGCCGCGGCGGATGAAGACACGGCGGCCATCATCGTACAGAGCCCCAACTTTTTCGGGCTGATCGAAGATCTGGGGCCCCTGGCCGAAGCCGCCCAGGCTCAGGGCGCAATGTTGATCGTCGCGGTCGCGGATGCGGTCTCGCTGGCCTTGCTGAAGTCGCCGGGCGCATGCGGCGCCGACGTGGTGGTGGCCGAAGGGCAGCCGTTTGGCGCCGGCTCCAACTTCGGCGGGCCCCTGGTCGGTCTGTTCGCCGCCAAACAGAAGTACGTGCGCAGGATGCCCGGCCGCATCGTGGGTGGAACCGTGGATGCGGAGGGAAGGCGGGGCTACGTGCTGACGCTGCAGACGCGGGAGCAACAGATCCGGCGGGGCAAGGCGACCAGCAACATCTGCACGAATCAGGGGCTCGTCGCACTGGCCGCTACCATCTACCTGGCGCTGGTGGGGAGGGATGGCCTGCGCCAGGTGGCTGAGACGTCCGTCCAGAATGCGCACTATGCATGGCGCGAGCTCACCAGCAGAGGGATCGAGCTCCTGTTCCCGGATGCGCCGTTCTTCCGCGAGTTCGCAATCCATACCTCGCACGATGCGCGAGAGGTCATCCGGCGAGGGGTGGACCGGGGGCTGCTCCCGGGCGTGTGCCTGGACCGGTTTCCGGGCCTGAAGGCGGCGGACGGATTACTCCTGGCGTTCACCGAGAAGCACACGAAGGCGGACATCGACGCCCTGGTGGAGTTTCTGGCAGCGGAAGCCACATAGCATGACCCATACGATGGGAGCCATACCATGGGACAGCTGACATTTCACGGGCACGCCTGCATAGAGATCATCACGGGGGACGGGACCCGGCTTCTCGTAGACCCGTTCCTCAGCGACAATCCACTAGCCGACGTCGGCCCGGAGCACTTTGATCGACTGGACTACCTGCTGCTTACGCACGGCCACTTCGACCATGTCGCGGATGCGTGGGACCTGCTGCGAACGACGGGTGCGCTGCTGATCGCCACGTTCGAGATCGTCAGCTACGCGCAGGAGAAGCTGGGCCTGCAGAACGGTCATCCGCTCCACATCGGCGGCGGGTACGAGTTCCCGTTCGGCCGGGTCAAGCTCACGCCGGCTTTACACGGTGGCCAGGTGGCGGGCGAAGGGGCCGAGGGCTACACGACTCTACCGGCGGGAATCCTGCTGAACATCGACGGCACCTCGATCTACCACGCCGGCGACACGGCGCTCATCAAGGACATGGAACTGCTGCGTGGCCAGGTAGACGTGGCCCTGCTGCCGATAGGAGACAATTTCACGATGGGACCGGAGGACGCGGCCCTGGCGGT
>JBDHIQ010000230.1:0-3639 GCA_039587395.1 Gemmatimonadota bacterium | reverse complement strand
GGCCTGGTCCGCGCCCGAAGGCGGTCCCGCGTCAGGCGCCCCGCAGGCTACGAGGAAGATGCAGAATACAAGTGAGAAGAACACACGTAACCATAAGAGTGGCATAGCAATATCGCCTCGCGACATCTGCGTGCACTTCGAACCACGGCCTGAGTCAATTATACATCCAGGCCGGTGCCGAGTCGATCAGCGCCTCCCTCCCCGACGCTTCCAACCCTTTCTCTCCCCCCACTGTCTAAGGGGAAATGTCTAATGCGAAGAACGAAGGCCAGTCGATGGATCTCATGAAGGGCACGCTCGACACTCTCGTGCTCAAGACTCTCTCCTGGGGGCCGATGCACGGCTACGGAGTCACCCGCTGGATTCGGCGCCGCACGAGCGGAGCGCTGCAGGTGGACGACGCCGCTCTGTACCAGGCTCTGCACCGCATGGAAGGGCGCGGTTGGCTCGAGTCCGAGTGGGGCCGCTCCGAAAACAACCGGCGGGCGAAGTACTACCAGCTCACGCCGGCCGGACGAACTCAGCTGGAGACCCAGGCGACGAGCATTCGCACGTACGTCCAGGCACTCTTCGCGGTGTTGGAGGCAAAGAGGGCGTGAACCACCCGGAGATGTAGGAATCAGGGAGGGATCGACCATGGGACGGAAGTTCCCCGGACTGAAGCGGGTGTTGCGGATCGAGAAGCCCGTGCGGGACCAGGTGAAGGACGATGTCGCGGCGGAGATCCGCTTCCACATCCAGTCCCGGGTCGAAGAACTGGTGGCCGGAGGACGGTCCCACGATGAGGCTCGACGGCAGGCCTGCCGCGAGTTCGGCGATTCACCGGAGGCGCTCCAGGCCCTGAAGAGTGAATCGACCCGGACGGTTCGGCACACCCGACGGCGCGAGCTCCTGGACCGGCTCGAACAGGACGTGCGGTACGGCTGGCGGACGCTGCGCGGAAGTCCGGGATTCGCGGCCACCACGATTCTCACCCTCGCGCTCGCCATCGGGGCCAACACGGCCATCTTCAGCGTCGTGCGGGCCGTCATTCTGCGTCCGCTCCCGTATCCCGAGCCCGATCGCCTGGTGGCGGTGTGGGAGCACGAGCCAGGCGGGAATCCGCGCAACAACGTCACCGACGGCAGCTACCTGGACTGGCGCGACGGTTCGACCCGGTTCCAGGAGCTGGGGGCGTTCTCGTGGGAATACGACATGGCACTGGCCGGCGACGGCCCGCCCGTGCAGCTGTCGGTCATCGGAATGACGGCCGATGCGTTCCGGGCCCTCGGGCTGCCGCCGAAGCTGGGTCGCAGCTTCTCCGAGGAGGAGATGGTGCCCGGGGGCGCCCGGACCGTGGTGATCAGCCACGGCCTGTGGCAGCGCCGGTTCGGCGGCGATCCGGAGGTGGTGGGGAAGACGATCCGGCTCGACGACATCGACCGGATGGTGATCGGCGTGATGGGGCCCGAGTTCGCGTTTCCGACCCCGGATGTCGACCTGTGGGGCCCTCTCCAGCTCACGGAGGCGGATCGTGAGAACCGGCGGGCGCACCGGTGGCGCGTCATCGGTCGCCTGAAGCCGGGGGCGCAGATAGAGCAGGCGCAAGCCGAGCTCTCGGCGATCGCCTCCCGCCTGGCCACCGAGTACCCGGAATGGATGGAGGGCTGGGACGTCAACGTGCAGCCGTACCGGTCCGACCTGACCGCGCAGGTGCGGACCCTGATGTGGCTGCTGCTGGGCGTCGTGGCCGTGGTGCTGCTCATCGCCTGCGCCAACATCGCCAACCTCCTGCTGGCCCGGGCCGTGGGCCGCGAGCGCGAGGTGGCGGTGCGCGGCGCGCTCGGAGCCGGACGGACCCGGCTCATCCGGCAGTTCTTGACGGAGAGCGCGCTGATCGCCGTGCTCGGAGGAGCGATCGGCTTCGCGCTGGCGACGGCCGGCATCGACCTCTTCGTGGCGCTGGCTCCCGACGACATTCCGCTCCTCGAGGACACGCGAATCGACTTCTCGGTGTTCGGCTTCGCCTCGCTGGCGATCCTCGCGAGCACCGTGCTGTTCGGTCTGATCCCGGCCGTCCGGGCCACCGGGGTGGATTTCCGGTCCACGCTGGCGTCAGGGCTGGATCGCTCCTCCGGAGGCGTGCCGCACGCCCGGCTCCGTTCCTCGCTCCTGGTCTCCCAGGTCGCCCTCACGCTGATGCTCCTGATCGGGGCCGGCCTCCTGGTTCGCAGCTTCATCGAACTGGAACGGGTCGATTACGGGTACGAGCCGGAGCGCCTGCTGGCCGTCCAGATGAACCTCCCCACGTCCCGCTACGGTGACATGGCCGCGCACGCCCGCTTCTACGAGCCCCTGATCGAGCGCGTGGAGGCGCTTCCCGGAGTGCAGAGCGTGGTCGGCACGAGCGAGCCCCCGGTGATCGGGTACGGGATGACCTGGAGCTTCGCGATCGAATCGAAGCCGCGGGAGGGACTAAAGACGCTCGAGGACGACGTCCAGACCCACGCCGTGACGCCCGGCTACTTCCAGACCCTCGGGATCCCCGTCAGGGCAGGGCGCGCGTTCCAACTCGCGGACCGCGACGACGCCCCGCTGGTCGCGGTGATCAACGAGTCGCTCGCCCAACAGCACTGGCCGGGCAGCGCCCCGAACAGGGCGATCGGCGAACGGATCGCGTTCCAGGATCGGAACGGTCCCTGGATCGAGATTGTCGGCGTCGTGGGCGACGTGCGGCAGCGCGGCTCCGCGCGGGAGCCCGCCCCGGCCATCTACCTTCCGTGGAGCCAGCGCCAGTGGGCCTGGATGTCCTGGATGACCCTTCTCGTGCGTCTGGAACGCGAGCTGGCCGGGTCTCCGCTCAGCCTGACCCGGCCGATCGAAGCGGCCATGTGGGAGCTGGATGACCAGGTCCCGATCCAGCGGGTCGGTGAGGTCAGCGAGTTCTACGCCGAGAGCACCGCCCGCCGCCGCTTCGCCATGAACCTGCTGGGCGCATTCGCCGGACTGGCCTTGCTGCTGGGCGTGGTCGGCATCTACGGCGTGCTGTCCTACACGGTGGCGCAGCGCAGGCACGAGATCGGGATCCGCATGGCGCTCGGCGCCGGCCAGCGCTCCGTGGCCACCTCGGTGGTGGGGCAGGGCTTGCGGCTCGCCTGCCTGGGCGTGGCGATCGGTGTAGTGGGAGCCCTGGCGCTCACACGGCTGCTGCAAAGCCTGCTCTACGAGGTAGGCGCCACCGATCTCCTCACGTTCGTCGCGCTGCCGCTCGGTCTGCTGGCGGTCGCCGCGCTGGCCGCGTACCGCGCTGGCCGCGTACCTGCCGGCCCGCCGCGCCTCGCGCATCGAGCCCACGACGGCGCTGCGTGCGGGCTAGGGGCTGCGGGCTGAGAGCGGCCGAGTTCTACGGGCGGGCTAGGCTCTGGTAAGCGGCCTGCCCGCCGGTAACCGGCTCCGGCCCTGGTAAGCGGCCCGCCCATCTCCGATTGACACCCCTTCGCCCTCTGTGTATATATCAATAGTGATATAACAATACTGATATATACCGCGGCCATCACCGCAGGGGACATGCATGTCGCTTCGCTACGCGCTGCTCGGTTTCCTCGATCTGGACTCGATGACGGGCTACGAACTCAAGAAGAATCTGGATCGGTCGACGCA
>JBDHIQ010000229.1:0-6148 GCA_039587395.1 Gemmatimonadota bacterium | reverse complement strand
GTTCAGAAAGCCCATGGGGCTCGGCGTGTGGGTCAGCGTGGCCAGCCCGGCAAGGTGGAGCGCCGTAATGAGCATGCCTGTGGCCAGTCCGACGGACTCGGACACGTAGTAGTTCTTGACTTTCGCGCCATCAGGAAGCAGGCCGTAGCTCTCACCGAATACCGCAATCAAGCAGGGGGCGTCCTCGAGGAACGGCTTGTCCGAGTCGGTTCCCAACGGCGCCAGCGCTTCCAGCCACTCCGGCGGGGCCCGGTGCTCGTAGAACTCTCGCTCCTCCACTTCCGCCGCGTTGCGAATTGCCTGCTTCACTTCGGGATCGGTCACGACGGCGAAATGCCACGGTTGCATGTTGGCTCCGCACGGGGCCGTGCCGGCGGCCAGCACCGCGTTCTCGATCACTTCTCGCGACACGGGGCGACTGGAGAAATGCCGTACGGTGCGCCGGCGCTTCATCTCGCGCAGAAAGGAGGCGGACCGCTCCACCATCTCGGACTCGGAGAGCTCACGGTACTCCGGCAACGGAATGAAACGGTAGTCAGTCACGGGCTGCTCACTGGATACGGACAATCCACATCTGCATGAACTCACGGAGCCGCGAGCCGGCAGGGTCGCGAACCCGCACGGATGAGGCGTCGCGGCCCTGCCCACTCAGCCGGAAGAAGGCCGTTGACCCGCGGGCTATTCCCACCTGGTTGGAAATCGGCGCAAACGGCTGCTCCCGGGGCGTCAGCTCCCAGCTCTCCTGCACGCCATCCACCAGAATGTCGTAGAGATCCCAGCTGCTGATGGAAAGCTCGGGTGGGAGGTCAAGACCCGGTCTATCGTCCAGGTAGAGCGTAGCAGACCACATCCCCAGCAGCTCACGATAGTCTATGCCGATGACGTCAGAGATGTTGGCGAACCCGGACCGGTCATTGTCGATCAACCCGCGGTGGATCTCCTTCTCTCCCTCCGCAAAGCCGGATCCGTACTGATCCGACAACCAGCGGAGGAAGGACCACGTGACGCCGTACCAGAGTGGCCTGCCCTCACACGGGTCGGGGGTGCTCTGGAGCCAGCTGCACGCTTCGGGAGCATCCGGCTGTTTCCCTGAAGCCGACCGTCCAAAGTAGTACGAGAGATCACGGAAACCGTCCTCGTACCAGCTGACAGGCTCGTCTCCGGCCGAGTTGAACGCCACCCGGAAGTTGTAGTTCTGTCCGGGCTGCCTCCCGGTCGCGACGTGGCCCACCACCTCTTCGGCCAGCGTTGCCTGCCCCTCCATCATCCACGAATCCATGTACTCGGCGCCCACGACGTGGACGCGGCGACCCACCTGGATAACGTGCGCCAGCTCGTGCGCGATCACCACGGGAGCGAGTGCCAGAGCCGTTGCCGTCGGGAAGACACGTCCCAGCAATTCGTCCGGATCCGGAGCCCGTCCGTAGAAGATCTCTCCCTCGTTGCTCGCGGCGCACGACGAGCGCGGGAACATGTCCGCCCGCCACACATAGCCCAGGATGATGCCACCGCCATCGGTCCCGGGCGATGCGATGTTGACCTGCTTGGTGATCAACACCGCGATCCGCGAGTTCGAGTCGATGTCGGTCGGCTGACCGAGATGATCCACATCGGCGGCAAAGATGAAGTTGTCGAAGTCCTGGCTCAAGGACGCAAAATCCGTGGACGTGAACCCGCCTTCGGGGTTCTCGACATCCTCGAGGAAGATCCCGTTCACGCCGACGTGTCTGACGACGGCATCGACCGCGACGAAGGCGCACCCGGCAAATGTGGGGACCCGCAACACCAGGGTATCCCCTACCTGCGCGGAGCCCGGCACCGGAGGCTCGTCCAACGCAGATCCGCTCGCACGGTTCACTGCCGGCAGGCCGGGTGTTCTCCTGAAGAGCTGCGATGCATCGGCTCGAGAGCCGAACAGGGAGTCCTCCAGCGCGCGGATTCGGCGCTCGGCAACCCGATGCCGGCGCAGCAACTCCCGTCGGAGGTCGAACCGCGCCGGACGTCTTCCAGCTGCCTGCACCGCGCCGCGGCTTCCCGGGCGGATGTCCGGCGCGATTGCGGCGGACGCGCCGCCTGCCGTGCTGGTGGTGACCACTGCACTGACCAGACCCGGCGCCGTGCTGGTGTTCTGCACACCGAACGCGTAGGCCTCCGTGTCGTCCGTCTCGGCGAACTGAAGACAGAAGTCAGCCGGGAAAGACAGGCGCCGGTACTCGCCCACGGCCATCTGGACAGGCTGCGTCGGCGCCTCTATGGGGTGGAGGAACACGTCGCTGGTATCGTCCGCCACTGCCACCCGGATGGCCGCGTCACGCGGTGGCAGACAGTCAAAGGCGGGTACCTGGAACGTCACCTGCATGGCGTCGATTGCCGAGATGGCGGCTTCCTGGCCATCGACCAGCACCAGAGTGCGGCCGGGCTGCGGGTCAAAGCCCGAGCCATCCAGCGTCGCCACCTGCCCTTCCGCCAGGAGACCGGGCGACACGCTCGTGATCTTGATGTTGCTGGGGATCACGACGCGCAGATCAGCTGTGCCCTGTTCGGTCAAAGCCGTTGCGGAGATGGTCGCCTGGCCCCTGCGCTGCGCCGTAGCCACACCGTCCTGGTCAATGGTGGCGACGGTTTCATCGGAGGAGAGCCAGGCGAACGTGACTCCGCTCATTGCCTTGCCCGTCTGATCGTAGGCCACCGCCGCAAACGTCGTCGTGGCCCCGACAGCCTGGAGCTCCGCATCTGCCGGCGTCACGCTGATGGTGGTCAGGACCGGTGGAGGCGGCGGTGGTGGGGGCGGCGTAGTCGGCCCGCCTCCACAACCGGCGAGTCCCATCGCGGCGGCAAGCACCGGTATCCAGCGGAACGTGTGCGGAATCCGATTCATGCCCGGGTGTACCCGCCATCAGGCTGGAGGTGCGCGTCGATCCAGTTCCCCACGTCACGCACCCGTGCGTCGTGGCCCACGTCGTTGTGCGGCTCGTGAAACGACTCCGGATACACGATCAACCGCTTATCCGAGTTTGCCACGGCCTCGTGCAGCGCCTGGCTTCCCGCAGCCGACGCGATTCGGTCCGCGGCTCCATGAATGATCAGAACGGGAGCGCTGATCTCTGATACGTGATCTCGAATCCAGCCCGTGATCCGCAGCGTTTCGCTCCCCCACCGTGCCGTCGCCGCTCCGTGTACGAGTGGATCCAGCTGGTACGCTCGGACCACGGCAGGGTCACGGGAGAGATGGGCCGCGTCCAGGCCAAGCTTGAGTGAGAAGCGCGGCAATACGCGCGACAGCGCTCTGGCCACAGCCACCTTGACCGGGCTCGCCACGTCCACGGGCAATAGCGGTGTGGCACTCAGGATCCGCACGGTGCGCACCATCTCTGCCAGGTCTTCCCGGTAGTCCTTCCACCCGTCTATGTGCCCGCGCTTCCCGGGAGATTGACCGTGGCCGCGTAGATCGTATGCGTGAACGGCGTATCCGGTCGCGGACAGCGCCATGCCCACGTTCTGGTAGCGACCAGCCGTGTACCAACACGATCGCCGCCCGGGGGTGCGAGGCAGGCTGCCAATCTCGTCTGAACATGCAGCCTACCGAACGCGAAGCGCCGTGACGGCACGCTCCCCTTCCACGACCGTGACAGCCGTAGCTCTGCCGTCGGCACCCAGGTGGAAGTCGAAACGAAGCGGTTGCCGGCGCACCACGAACCGGCCGGGCGCGGTGGCCACGAGCTCCACTTCCGCCTGATCACCCGGCCGGGCGAAGAGCCGTGTGCCCTCGCGCCTGATGGCCACGTACTCGCCGGGCCGCAGCTCGTAGCTTCCGACGAAACCATCCAGGACCTCTTGCGGGAACTCCACGCGCGATGCCAGGGACGGCTCGATCGCCACGCCGAGCGCGACCAGCCGGTCGCGCGCCTCGTTCCGCTCCGGATCCAGTTCCAGCGAGGTCCGGTACGCGTCTATGGCGGCTGCCGTATCGCCCGCTGCCATGCTGGCTTCGCCAAGGCCTGCGAAGCCGATTGCGGAATCTGGGTACAGCCCGACGTTCGCCTCCAGTACCTTCATGGCCGTTTCCACGTCTCCGTTCGCAATGAAATGCTTCCCCAGTCGGGTCAGCTCTCCCGGCCCGTAGGTATAGGCCTCGGGCGCGTTGGTCCGGCGTTCCCTGTACCGGCCCAACCCGGCTTCCACCCCGGCGGTTTCCACGATCCTCAGGATTCGCCCCGCGATGGAGGGCCTGGGCACCTCTGGTGGGAGGCCGAACAGGATGCGGCTGATCCCTCGCACGATGGGGCCGGTATCGCTGGAGGAGTTGGACAGGAGCACAATCGTGTGGCCGGCCACGGCATATCGCCGCACGTGCGACGAGAAGCCGGGCTGCATTCCGGAGCTTTCGATCACTCGCACCGGGGCCTCGTGCTCGTCCAGCAGTACGTCGCGCACCGTCCACCCGAAGCCGCCGGCGGCGGTGCGGACGGCCGTGGCGGGATCCCCGAACAGATCACCCGCGTGCAGGGCTTGATCCCAGCGAAACAGGTCGCCGACGGTGGTGAGGAATGGCGCTTCCGGACCGACTTCCGCCAGGGAGTCGGTGGCTGGGTCGCCAATCCCCACGGAGCCGGCAGGGGCCGGGGAGCCCGCAGGCGGAATGGCTCCATAGCCCGTCAACGTGCGCACATGGCCGGAAGCCGCCGGCTGCCCCGCCCTATCGCCGTAGCCGCTCTGCGTGAGCCCGAGAGGGGCAAGAATCCGTTCCTCGAGGACGACGTCATAGGGCCTCCCCGTCGCTCGTTCCACAATGGCCCGGGCGGAATCCCGGGGTGGTGCATGCGCGAGCTCGACGGCCCCTTCCTCAACGAGCGCCAGCACGAGGGCCGATGCAAAAGTCACGGCTATGGAATCAACCGGGAAACGGGTCTCTTGACGGTTGGGCGTTCCGGCCGCTGCGCTCGCCTGGCCGAATGCACCGGTGTAGGTGACGGTCCCCGCCTCGGCCACCAGGGCCGCCCCACTGAACAGGCCGGCCTGGTGGTAGCGCCGCAGCAGCTCCTCCACGCGCTCGGCTCTGGCCACCCGGTTCTGTCCAACCACCGGACCCGGCACGACCACGCCGGTGAGGGCGGCCGCGAAGATCAGGGGCAGCTTGCCGATCTTAGTGGCGTGTCTCATACGAGTCTTATACGACGTTGGCCCAAGATGGATCGCTGTTGTTCCAAGCTGGACCAGAAGGTCTGAATCGCGTCGCCCGGTTCGCTCGCGTCACAGAACGGGTTGAAAGAGATGACAGAAGTTCTCCGCAAGTCGACGGGGAAACGGGCGCGCCAGGTGGGCCTCGAGCGACACTTCCCTGCTCTGCTCGATCTCGGATTCCAGCTGTTCTTCGACCCTCGCTACAAACTCCAGGTCGGCCACTTCGATGTTGAGCTCGTAGTTCAGGTACAGGCTGCGATAATCCAGGTTCGCCGAGCCAAGCATTGCATAGACGCCATCCACTACCAGCGCCTTAGCGTGCGCGAACGGAGGCCGGCGCTCGAATACCCGCACCCCTTCCACCAACAGCGGCGTGTACAGGGCCCGGGCCGCAAAGCCCGTGTACCAGTGGTTGTTTCTTTCGGGAACCACCAGCCGGATGCTCACCCCGCGTTGTGCCGCGTACCTCATCGCGTGGATGATCGGCTGGTCGGGAACGAAGTAGGGTGTCAGGATGGTGATGGTCCTCTCGGCCGCCACGATGGCTGCGAAGAAGGCGTTCGCCAGTCCCCGTCCCAGTATCTCCGGGCCTCCGGGCACAATCTGCACAAGCGCCTCTCCCACGGGGTCCAGCTCCGGGAAATACCGGGAGTCGAGCATGGCGTCGGGTGGATCGCTCGAAGCGAAGTGCCAGTCTTCGACGAACTGAAACTGGAGGTCGCTGACGGCGGGGCCCTGTAGCCTGACGTGATAGTCGCGATCCGGAGACCCGCCGGTGTATGTTGAAAGGTTCTTGTCGTCGAAGTTGATCCCTCCCACGAACCCCAGATCACCGTCGATGACCGCAAGCTTGCGGTGGTTCCGCAGGTTGATCTGGAATCGACCCTTGAACGGGTTGGCCTGGGAGATGGAGTGCATCTGCACGCCGGCCTGGCGGGCCGGTTCGAAGAACCGCAGGACGTGGGCG
>JBDHIQ010000047.1:0-16115 GCA_039587395.1 Gemmatimonadota bacterium | reverse complement strand
CGCGTTCTTCTTCGGAACGACCCTCCCGGCGGACGCCTACGCCGCCGCTCTCAGGATCCCCAACATCCTCCGAAACCTGCTGGGCGAGGGAACGCTGTCCGCTGCCTTCGTGCCCGTATACAGCGCGATGCTGGGTCGGGACCGGAGCGTCGAGGGCGATGCCGGAGAACAAGAGGAGAAGCGGCTGGCCAGGGGAATCCTCGGCTTCGTACTACTGCTGGCAGGACTGCTCAGCGGGCTGGGTATCGTGCTCGCCCCTCTCCTGACCCGCATCGTGGCACCGGGATTCGAGGAAGAGGGAAGGGAACTCACCACGGCCCTGGTGAGGATACTGTTCCCGATGGCCGGCGTGATGATCGTGGCCGCCTGGTGTCTGGGAGTGTTGAACAGCTGGCCCAGGTCGGCGGACTGCTGCTTGGCGCGAGGTTGGGCTGGGAGCCGCTGATTCACGTCCTGGCCTGGTCGACGCTAATCGGCAGCGTGTTGCAGCTGGGCATCCAGCTTCCGGTGGCCCGCCGACTGGCCGGCGGCCTGAGGCCCGCGATAGATCTGGCCTGGGAGCCCGTGCGCCGGGTGGTCCGCAACGCCGGCCCGGTCGCGGCCAGCCAGGGAATCTTCCAGTTCTCGAGCTTCATCGACGTGGTTCTGGCCAGCACGCTGGCCGAAGGCGCCATCATCGGGCTGTACTACGCGCAGCGGATGGCCTATCTGCCGCTGGCTCTGTTCGGCGTCTCGGTCGCGACGGCCTCGCTCCCGGAGATGAGCCGGGACACACAGGCGGAGGCCCTTCGCCACCGCCTGCTGGACGGGTTCTTCAAGATCCTGTTCTTCGTCCTGCCCTCCGCGGTGGTCCTGATCATGTTTGGAGACCTCATCGTTGCCGTGCTCTTCCAACGAGGTCGGTTCGGGGCAGACAGCGCCGCACTGGTCACCTGGATCCTGTCCGCCTATGCCGTGGGCATTGTCGCTTCCAGCTCCGTGAAGCTGTTCGCCAGCGGACTCCACGCGATGCAGGACACGGTGACCCCGATGCGCATAGCAGGGGTGGCCGTCGCGGTTGGCGTTGCGGTCGGCGCGGGTACGATGTTGGCCATGAATCGGGCAGGCTTCGGGGCAGCATCGGCGGCCGGACTGGCTCTGGGCGGAGCGGTCGGGGCGTGGTTGAACCTGACGTTGCTGGGGCGAGCCCTGAGCAAGCGCGTCGGGCGGCTGTTCGGGGCTGCCGAGTTGAAGAACGTCGCCCGCCTGGTGGTGGCGACGGCCGCGGCGGCCGCGGCGGGCTGGGGAATGCGAAGCTGGCTCGCGACCGCAGTGGGCAGCGACGGCACGCTGGCGGCAGCGGCTCTGTTGACGGGTTCGCTCGCGGTCGCCGCCGTTCCGTACCTGGTGATCGCGCGCAGGCCACCATCGACAGGTCCGGCCCCCGGTAGCGGCTGATGAACGCGGACCAGGCGGGAGGTAGCCAGACCTTCCCGGAGCAGGTAAAATCGCTCCCGACCGGGCCCGGAGCCTACATCTTCCGAGACGAACGCGGCGACGTACTGTACGTCGGCAAGGCCAATTCCCTGCGCACCAGAGTGCGCAGCTACCTGCGGAAGGATCGGCAGAAGTCTCCCAAGGTCCATCGACTGGTGGACCGGATCCACTCTGTGGAGAGCCTGTCGGCGCAGTCCGAGGCGGAGGCCCTGTTTCTCGAGTGGAATCTCATCAAGGAATACTCGCCTCCCTTCAACATCCAGCTTCGGGATGACAAGAGCTATCCGTACATCCGGATCACCGTGTCGGAGGCGTTTCCCAGGATCTTCGTCACCCGCCGGCTCGTGGACGACGGCTCCCGGTACTTCGGTCCGTTCACGGACGTCGGCGCCATGCGGAGAGCCCTCCGTACCATCAAGCGGATGTACTTCGTGCGGAGCTGCCGGTACGACATGCCGCGAGACATGCCGGAGCGTCCCTGCCTGGACTACCACATAGGGCGCTGCAAGGCACCGTGCGCGGATCTCCAGACTCAGGCCGAGTACCGCGCGATGATCGATGAAATTCTGGCCATCCTCTCCGGTAGAACGGCCGCCGTGCGCCGCGCGGTGCAGGGACGAATGAAGGACGCAGCGGCGGAGCTGGACTTCGAGCGCGCGGCGGAGCTGCGGGACGTGTTGAAGGGGCTGGACTCCATAGAGCGCCGCCAGACGGCCATCGACTTTCGCGGTGGCGATCACGACGTGCTCGGTATTGCGACGGAGGGCGATCTGGCCTGTGGCGCCGTGTTGCGTGTGCGCGAGGGCCGCGTGCTGGGCACACGCATTCACTACCTGCGCAACATCGTCGGCGAGACGCCGTCGGAGATCGTGGGGGCTTTCGTGAAAGGGTTCTATCTGCGACAGGAGGAGATTCCCGCCGAGCTGTACGTGCCGGAGCCGTTTTCAGATCTTGAACTCGTGTCCGAGTATCTGTCGGCCCGCCGGGACGGGGCGTTCGCGATCAAGTGCCCGCAGCGGGGCGCCGGCAGACAACTGCTCCACTTGGCGGAGCGAAACGCGCGCCACGTCTTGCAGACGGACCTGCTGGCGGATCCGGAGGCGATCCTGCCAGCCAATCCCTCGGAGGGCGATGCCGCGGTACGGCTGGCGGAGGCGCTGGGGCTCGCAGCACCGCCCGCCAACATCGTCTGTTTCGACGTGTCCACGCTCGGGGGGACGGATTCCGTCGGCTCGGCCGTGTGGCTCGCCCACGGTCGTCCGGACAAGAACGAGTACCGCAGATTCCGAATTCGGTCGGTGGAAGTGGGGCGGACGGACGACTACGCGATGATGCAGGAGATAGTCCGCCGCTATTTCAGCCGCCGCGTCAGGGAAGGGAACCGGCTCCCGGATCTGGTCGTGATCGATGGCGGACGGGGGCAGCTCTCGGCCGCGCTGCAGGCGATGGAGGCCACGGACGTGTCCGATATTCCCGTCATTGCGCTGGCCAAACGGGAAGAGGAAGTGTACCGGCCCGGCGAACCTACGCCCCTGCGGTTGCTGCGCACGGATCCCGGACTCCTGTCCCTGCAGCGCGCGCGCGACGAGGCGCACCGCTTCGCGATCACGTACAACAGGACTCTGCGGAAGCGACGGACACTGCGGTCCCGCCTGAGCGACATCCCGGGCGTGGGCCCTGCGCGCGAACAGGAACTCTTGCGGCGCTTTGGGAGTCTGGAGAGAGTGCGCGAGGCGACCGTCGATGCCCTGGCGTCCTTGCCGGGGATCGGTCCCATGACGGCCAAGAGGATTCACGACGCTCTGCTGGAGGACGATGCTCTGCCCGAGGATGGGGAGCGGGGACCGGCAGACAGACAACCGGCGTAACGGTCATGATAGTCAGAACGCGGTTCGCGCCCAGTCCCACCGGGAGCCTGCACCTGGGAAACGCCAGGACGGCCATTCTGAACTGGCTTGTGGCCAGGCATTATGGCGGGCAATTCATCCTCCGGCTGGAGGATACAGATCTGGAGCGGCACGTGGAGGGCGCGGAGTCCGCGACCCTGGAGAGCCTGGACTGGCTGGGTCTGGACCGCGACGAAGGCCCGGTGGCCGGGGGACCACACGGACCGTACCGGCAGAGCGAGCGGCTGGAGCTGTACCGGGAGCGGGTGGAATGGCTCCTCGAGCGGGGGCTGGCGTACCACTGCTACTGCTCTCCTTCGGAGCTGGCTGCCCGTCGAGCGACGGCCCTGGCAGCAGGCCGGCCCATCGAGTACGACGGCCGCTGTCGGAAGCTGACCGAGGCGGCCAGGGAGGCCTATCGGGCGGAGGGCCGCAGCCCCACCGTTCGGTTTCGCGTAGAGCCCGGCCCTGTCCGGTTTGAGGACACCATCAGCGGCCCGGTCGTGATCGACGGCGCGGATTTCGGAGACATCATCATTCTCCGCTCGGATGGCAGGCCTACCTACAATCTTGCCGTCGTCGTCGACGACATCGACATGCAGATCTCGCACGTGATCCGGGGAATCGGGCACCTGTCGAACACGCCAAAACAGGTCCTCCTGTACCGGGCGTTCGGGGCGGAGACGCCGGTGTTCGTCCATCACCCCATGCTGCTTGCACCCGGTGGCGGGAAGCTCTCGAAGCGGGAAGGGGCCACCGGCGTCCTGGATTACCGGAACCGGGGATTTCATCCCCACGCCGTGCTCAACTATCTGTCTCTCATGGCCTGGTCCACTGAGTCGGGGGAAGAATTCCTGCGCCCGGAGGACCTGGTCCAGCAGATTGACCTGGACCGGCTGGGCGCGTCGAACGCCATCCTGGACGAGGAGAAGATGCGGTGGCTCTCCGGGCGGCACATCCGGGCCGACTCCGTGGCCTCGCTTGCGGCCCGGCTTCGCGATTTTGTCGATGGAGAGCGGTTCGGTCTCTCCGACCGCGACTACGCGGCGCTGGCGGAAATCCTGCAACCGCGCATCCTCCTCCTGCGCGAGGCCACCGAAGACGCCGAACAGCTCTATGTGGCGCCTCCGCTCCGGGGGGACACGGTTCGAACCGTCCTGGGTGAGCCCACGGCAACGGCCGCGCTGGGCGCAGCAAGGGGCGCCTGGGGGAGTGTCGAATGGTCCCGGGATGCGCTCAGGGAGGGACTGAAAGCGGCCGCCACAGCGGCGGAAGTGAAGGGGCGTTGGCTCTTCCAGCCGGTGCGCGTGGCGCTGACCGGCCGGACGAAGGGACCTGAACTTCCGGATGTGGCCTACATGCTGGGCGCGGATCGCACGCTGGAGCGACTGGACGTGGCCATAGCACATGCAACTGGAGAGGCCGCCGCCGATGGCTGAGTGGTCGCTGCAATGTGGAGCCTGCGGTGTCTCCCGGACCCCGGCGCCGGCCGACACCGTGTGCCCGGATTGCGGGAAACCGTTTCTGGTCCGCTACCCGTTGCCGGCGGATGGGGGTGGCCTGCGCGACCTGTGGAGCAGGCGTGTGGGTGGAGGCATGTGGCGGTTTCGCGAGATCATGCCGCTCGGCGATGGCGAAGATCCCATCACTCTGGAAGAGGGGGGCACGCCGCTCCTGCCGCTCCGTGCGCCTCCGGCCGCGCTGGCCGGCATGCGGGTCCTGGTCAAGGACGAGGGACGGAACCCCACGGGCAGTTTTAAGGATCGGGGCCTGGGTGCGGCCGTCACTCGCGCCGTCCTCGATGGAGCCACCAGCCTGGTCGTACCGAGCGCCGGAAACGCCGCTGCAGCGCTGGCCGTGTACGCCGCCAGGGCGGGCGTCACGGCGCGCATCTACATACCGAATGATACTCCGAGCGGCGTCATCCGGCGCTGCGAGCACTACGGTGCCGAGGTAGTCCATGTTGAGGGCCTGATTGACGAATGCGGTCGCCTGGCAGCCGCGCACTCCGCCGAGACAGGCGCCTTCAATATCTCGACGCTTCGCGAGCCGTATCGGATCGAGGGCAAGAAGACGATGATGCTCGAGATCGTCGAGCAGCTGGGCTGGACCTGTCCGGACGCGATCGTCTACCCGACAGGCGGAGGTACTGGACTCATTGGCTCTTACAAGGCGCTGGACGAGCTGGTCTCCATGGAATTGGTGGACTCTCAGACCCGGTTCTATGCCGTGCAGAGCGAGGGTTGTGCCCCGATCGTACGGGCCTGGCAGGAAGGACAGCCGGAGGCCAGGCCCTGGGACGATGCCCGGACAGAGGCCTTCGGTCTTCGGGTACCGGGTGCGCTGGGTGACTTTCTCATACTTCGGGCGGTCAATGAGTCGGGCGGGGGCGCAATAGCCGTTTCCGATGACGCCATGCACGAGGGCGCTGCACTGCTGGGGCGTCGCGGAATCAGCGCCGCCATCGAAGGAGGGGCTACGCTGGCCGCGGCCGTGCGGTTGGCGGAAGCCGGCGAGCTGCAAGAAGGAGACACAGTGGTCCTGTTCAATACGGCCAACATGTTGACATATTGACTATTAGGATCGATGAGCTCATACAGACTATAGACGCATGACGGGACGTCGGCCACGGCTCCGGCGCTGGCCGGACCGCAGCGGAACCGGTCGGGTATGAGGGGCAGGCCGGGACGTGCGGATGGAGCTCGGAACGTGTAGTTTCGGCGGAGTTTTTCCGGAGTGGGATCAAGTCCATGACTCAGCCGCTCCGACAGTCGCCGGCGGGCGACGGCGGCAGCACTTAACGAACGACCGACTCAGGATGCGAGAAGAAACCATGGCTACAACGATTTCCGCTAGATCCCTTGCCACCCTGTGGATCACCGCCGGCCTCATCTGCGCTCCGCACGGGCTGGTGGCTCAGGAGGAGCAGGCAGAGTGCGTGCTGGAAGCGTCGCCGGAGGCCACGGCGGCCGCGACGGCCCTTGACGAAGCCAGGCTGTTGGAGGACCCCGCCGAAGCACGGGCCAAGTTCCAGGAGGCGTGGGATGCGGTGGATGGTAGGCTGCGTGAGGATCCTGCCCCGTACATCCTCGGTGCGCAGGCGCTGGTCGGACTCAGACAGTTCGCGCAAGCGGACAGCCTGCTGGTGCAATTCGAGGTGCTGGCGCCGGAGTGCGTTGAGGTGCATGCCCGCAACGCTCGCTACAACGCCTGGGTAGGCCTGTACAACGAAGGCATCCAGGCATATCAGAGCGGAGATCTGGACGCCGCGCTGGAGGCGTTCAACACGGCCAACATGATGTTCGCGGATGCGCGCTCCTACAACAACGCCGGCATCCTCTACGAGCAGACTGGCCAGCCCGAGCTGGCGCTCGAGAACTACCGCAAGGCCATCGTCGCGGAGGGCGACGAGGAGCAAAAGCGCAATGCCGTTCTCAGCCTGGCGTCGCTGGTAGCCGCGGAGGGCACGCCGGATGAGGCGCTTCCGGTCTACGAGCGGTACCTGGAAGACAGCCCCGATGATGTCGTGGTGAGGATTCGCTATGCTCTCGCTCTCACGGATGCCGGGCGAGGCGCGGAAGCTACCGGGATCTTCGAGGATGTTCTGAGCCGGGATGACCTCACGGCGGAGCAGTGGATCGAGGTCGGCGTCGGACTCTTCAACTCCGAGGACTACGCCAGTGCTGCCATGGCGTTTGGCAAGTCGCGTAGCGGGAATCCGTACGGCAAAGAGGCGATGGAAAACTACGTGAATGCCGCCATCCAGGCCAATCAGATGGCGGAGGCGCTGCCTCTCGCCGATAGCCTGGTAGCCTGGTATCCGTATGACGCGTCGGAATACCAGCTTCTTGCCAGTGGACTGGCCAAGTCGGGCGAAGATGACCAGGCGCTGCGGCTCCTCCAGGTCTCCCAGACCACTCCGATCATCTTCCATTCGAGTCAGATGGCCGATCTGGGCGGCGGACAGTATGTCATCCGCGGGGTCGTGGAGGCCCGGGAGGCTGTGGCCGGTCAGACCGTGACCATCCCGTTTGAATTCGTATCGGCCACGGGTGACGTCCTGGGGAGCGAGAATCTGACACTCCAGCTGCCGGCCGCGGGCCAGACGGAAACGTTCCGTCTCGATTTCCAATCGGCTGTCCCGGTCGCCGGCTTCCGCTACGCCAAGGTCGAGGGCCTCTAGGCGCGGATTCCGACCTGAACAACTGTCCGACCTGCGGGAGGGGGTGGATCTCCACGCTTTCTCGCTGCGGCTGGTGCGGTACCCTGCGGCGGATCGACAACTGCCGCCGTCACCCCAGATCGGTTGCCCACCACGGCTGCGCCGTCTGCGGATCCCCGCTGTGCAAGAAGTGCCGCCGGGGTGGAAGACATGCGTCGCTCTGCGAAGATCACGAGACCATCCGGCTGATCCATGGCTGGGCGGAGTTGGTTTGCACGACGGATGAGATTGACGCCGAGATCATCGCCGAAGCCATTCGTTCCGAGAATCTGGAAGCGTATGTCCTGAGGGAGACCGGACACGCCAACGTGGACGGTCTGGTCGGCATCCCGGTGGCCCGCGTACTTTCTCCCGCCTACCAGTATGCGCGTGCCAGAACCGTCGCGGAGGATCTGGATGCCACTCCCCCGCGAGACTAGCGGTCTACCCGAGCGGAGAGCCGTGTGATTCGAGTTTTGAAAGTCCGGCCGGGGTCTATCGGCGAGACGCTGGAGATCACGCCCGGGACGCTTCTGCTTCGAATGAACGGACGTCCGGTTCGGGATTCTCTGGACCTTCTGTTTCTGCAGTCCGAGGAATCGCTGGAGCTTGAGGCGGAGCTTCCCGACGGCAGTCCCGTCGTCTTTGAAGTGGAGAAAGACGCCGACGAATCGCTCGGGCTTGTGCCTGAGCCCGACAAGATCCGGCGCTGCACCAACGCCTGCCCCTTCTGTTTCGTCAAGGGCAACCCCAAGCTGGAGAAGCTGCGCGCCGGCCTGTACATCAAGGATGATGACTATCGTCTCTCCTTCCTCCACGGCCACTACATCACCCTTACGAATCTGCGTGACGACGACTGGGAGCGCATCGCGGAACAGCAGCTCTCCCCGCTCTATGTGAGCGTCCACGCCACCGATCCGGATGTTCGGCTGAAGATGCTGGTGAACCCGCGGTCGGCTGCCATCGATTCGGACCTGGATCGGCTACAGGCCGCCGGGATCGAGTTCCATGCGCAGGTAGTTCTGTGCCCGGAGCTCAACGACGGGCTGGTGCTGGAGAGGACGATGGAAGACCTGTACGCCAGGGGTGAAGGAGTTCTCTCGCTGTCTGTCGTTCCGGTCGGCCTCACCAGGTTCAACCAGGCGCACGCGACCCGGGTGCTCACTGTTGAGGAATGCCGCGCGGCCCTGACACAGGTGGACCGGGCACGCTCCAGGGCACTCCGGGAGCGGGGCAGGGGTTGGTGCTACGCGTCCGATGAGCTGTTCCTGCAGGCCGGCCTGGACCTGCCGCCTGGAGAGTACTTTGACGACCCGGAGCTGGTAGGCAACGGAGTGGGCGCTATCACGCTCCTCGCGGAGCGGGTGGCAGCGTCAGTGGGAGACTTGCCATCTCTGCATGGGAAGCAGATCGTCCTCGTGACCGGAACATCCATGGAGGCGCAGCTGGAGTCGATGGCCGAATCCGTTGCGGCAGTCAGCGGGGCCCGGGTTGCCGTGGCCTCACGCGAGAACACGCTGTACGGACCGATGGTGACCACGGCGGGACTGCTGAGCGGTCGCGACCATCTGGAAGCGCTGACTCCCTACGCGGGCTTCGACCTGGCATTGTTCAGCCATCAGGCGCTCAACGAGGATGGTCGGTTCCTGGATGATCTGTCGTTGGACGAATTGCGAACCGAGATCCCGACACTGGAGATATGGCCATCCGCGACGATTACGGACGTCCTGACCGGGGTATAGCGCTACCGACGGTCGCGATCGTCGGCCGGCCGAACGTAGGAAAGTCCACGCTGTTCAATCGCATCGTTGGCGAGCGAGTGGCCATCGTATCGGAGCAGCCCGGCGTGACGCGCGACAGGCAGTTTGCGGAAGCGGAATGGGCGGGCCGGTTCTTCCTGCTGGCCGACACGGGCGGAGTCGTAGAGCTCCCGGACGAGCGGATGGACGTGGAAGTGCGGCTCCAGGTGGACGCCGCGCTGGCACTTGCCGACGCGATCCTGTTCGTCGTGGACGGGCGAACCGGCGTCCATCCGGTTGACCGCCACGTGGCCCAGACGCTCAGGCGCTCGGGCATCCCGACCTTGCTCGTAGTGAACAAGGTAGATGATATGTCTGAGGGCGAAGAGCACTATGAGTTCTTCGAGCTCGGACTCGGCACTCCGTCGCCCGTGTCGGCCATCAGCGGAAAGGGAAGTGGAGACGTCCTGGATGCCCTGGTTGAGCTCCTGCCCGAGCCACCACCTGAGGAGAGCCGGCGCGAGGTGGATCTGCGTCTCGCGGTGATCGGCCGGCCCAACGTCGGCAAGTCCAGCTTTGTGAACAAGCTGCTCGGCGAGGAGCGCGTGATCGTCCACGACGAAGCCGGAACGACTCGAGACGCCATCGACACCTATCTCGAGTTCAACGGCCGGGAGATCTGCCTGATCGACACGGCCGGGCTGAGACGCCGTTCGCGCGTGGAGGACTCGGTCGAGTTCTACAGCCGGTTGCGAGCGACGGCCGCCATACGAAGGGCGGATGTCTGCCTGCTCCTGGTGGATACGGAGGTGGGAGTCACGAATCAGGACTTCAGAATAGGTCACGAAGCGTGGGACGAGGGCAGCGGACTGGTCTTCGTGGCAAACAAGTGGGATCTGATCGAAGATCGCGGACCGGATGTGGTGGCTCGCTTCGAGCGCGAATTGAAGGAGCGCGCCCACTACCTGCGCTGGGTCCCCATCGTCACTGTCTCGGCCCTGAGCGGTCAGCGGGTCCGCAAGGTGCTCGAGATGGCTACGGCGGTGCAGGAGAGCCGCCGCCAACGCATCGCGACAGCGGAGGTGAACCGGGTCCTGAACGAGCTCCTGAAGCGGCGACAACCACCACAGGGCGGCCGGGGCGACGTGCGCGTATACTATGGAAGTCAGGTAGCCGTGGAACCGCCCATGTTCGTTCTGTGGTGCAACAGGCCAAAGGACCTCAAGGAGCACTACGTGCGCTATCTGCAGGCCGGCTTTCGGGCTGCCTGGGGGTTCGAGGGGAGCCCCATCCGAATCAAACTGAAGCGTCGAACGGAATCATGAGCGCAGAATCGTGGAGATAGCTCTTCTACTCGTTGCCTCCTACCTGATCGGTGCGGTTCCCACCTCCTACATCGTGGGGCGGGCCTTTGGCGTGGACCTGCGGAAGGAGGGAAGCGGCAACCTGGGCAGCTCCAACGTCCTGCGCGTGGTAGGGATCTTTCCGGCCCTGGTAGTCCTCCCACTGGATATTTTGAAGGGCTTCCTGCCCGTATGGTACTTCCCGCAGTGGGATGGCGCCGTGGGACACTGGGGATTCGCCTATGGCCTGGCAGCTATCGCAGGCCACATCTGGTCCATATACGTGGGATTCCGCGGCGGGAAGGGTGTCGCGGCGGCCGCAGGCGCGCTGCTGGCACTGGCGCCGTTGGCGGCGGTCACCGGGCTTCTGATATGGGTAGGTATGATCCTCATCACCCGAATTGCATCCGTGGCCTCCCTGGTCGCTGCCACGACGGTTCCGTTCGTAGCCTATATGGCGGAGGCGCCCGGCCTTACCGTGCTGTTCGCCACAGGTCTGGCCGTTCTGGTCTGGTTCACGCATCGCGACAACATCCGCCGTCTTGCGCACCGGGAGGAGTTGAGCCTGTCTCCGTCTCCCTCCTCAAACGGGAGCGAGGAGTGATGGGCAGGACGCGGGTCGGTGTCCTTGGAGCGGGAGCCTGGGGCACGGCGCTGGCCCATACCCTGGCCTCCAACGGCCACGAGGTCACGGTGTGGGCGTATGAGGCCGATGTGGCGGAGGAAATCCAATCCGCGGCACGGAACAGCAGGTATCTGCCGGATGTGGATCTTGCGCCTGGCCTGCGCGCCACGAGCCAGATAGGCACGGCGCTTAGCGATGCCGGGCTGGTGGTCTCGGTCAGCCCGTCTCACGTGGTGCGGGACGTCATCTCCGAGGCGCGCCCCCTGCTCACCAATCAGACCATCGTGAGCGCATCGAAGGGCATCGAGATCGGAACCGACCTGCGCATGAGCGAAGTCATGGCCGACGTGCTTGGCGACGCCGCGCTGAGTCGGGTCGTCGTGCTCTCAGGGCCCAGCTTTGCCGCAGAGCTGGCAAGGCATCTGCCCACTGCAGTCGTGGCGGCTTCAGCTTCCGAGGAGCGCGCTGTCGAGGTGCAGGATCTGTTTCAGAATCCGTATCTCAGGGTCTACACGCAGTCCGACGTGATCGGCACGGAACTGGGAGGTTCTCTCAAGAACGTAATCGCCCTGGCAGCGGGGATGGTGGACGGCCTGAACCTTGGCGGAAACGCGCGCGCCGCGCTCATCACGCGCGGCCTGGCCGAGATGGTCAGGCTGGCCTGCCAACTGGGAGCTAGCGAGACGACGCTTGCGGGATTGGCGGGAATCGGAGACGTGGTTCTGACCTGCACGGGCGACCTCAGCCGGAACCGAACCGTCGGGAGAGCCATTGGCGCCGGCGGCGATCCGCAGGAGGTCCTGGCCGGGATGAAGTCCGTCGCAGAGGGTGTGAGGACCACCCGGGCCGCGAAGGAGCTGGCCGATAAGCTCGGCGTGGAGATGCCCATCGTAGACGGAGTGTATTCCATTCTGTACGATGGAGTGGCGCCGAGCGAGGCACTGGCTCGTCTCATGGCGCGCGAGCCGAAACCTGAACGCTGGAGCTAGAGTTGCCGGATCGAATCGCTGAGAAAGAGTACTACTCGATCGGGGAGGTCTGTGAGATCGCGGATCTCAAGCCCCACGTCCTCCGGTACTGGGAAACTCAGTTTCCGGTTCTCCGGCCAACCAAGAACCAGGCTGGAAACCGGGTCTATCGCCGCAAAGAGATCAAGCTGATTCAGCTCCTGCGGCATCTGCTGTACACGGAGCGCTACACGATTGAGGGGGCGAGGCAGAAGTTGGCGCAGCTGCGGAGTGAGGGAAAGCTCAGCCGCGCGTCACGTGTCGCTTGGGATGCCGAGACGATCCGGGACTTGCGCCGCGAGGCGGATGAGCTCGTCCAGCTCCTGTCCCACGGCGATGGGTGAGAACTCATCGGATCGAGCGCGTTCGCCGCGCTTGCTCTGCACAAATGACGACGGTATTCACGCTCCCGGGCTGGGGCTGCTGGTGGCAGCGGCCGACAGCCTGGGCGACGTGAGTGTAGTCGCGCCGGACCGTCAACAGAGTGCCAGCAGCCACTCCCTCACGATGAACCGTCCGCTGCGAGCCACGCAGACGGACCGCGCGTCGTTCGCGATCGATGGAACTCCCACCGATTGCGTGTTGATTGCCGTCAACGACCTCCTTGAAGATCGACCCGACTTCGTTCTCTCCGGCGTGAACCACGGTCCCAACATGGGGGAGGATGTTCTGTATTCGGGTACGGTGGCGGCCGCCATGGAGGGTACTATTCTGGGCATTCCGTCCGTGGCCCTGTCATCCGTCGGGAGAGCGCTGGAGGACATTGACGGCTTTCGCCCGGTAATCGAGGAGCTCCTGGGCTCGCTGCTCGAGCGGGAAGACTTTCCGCCGGAGACGTTCTTCAACATCAACATTCCGGATCTGCCGGCTGCGGAGCTTCAGGGCACACGCGTCACCCGCCTGGGCCGCCGCGTGTACTCGGATTCGCTGACCCGAAGCCGGGATCCGGCCGGCCGCGAGTACTTCTGGATAGGTGGCGGCCGCCTGCACTGGAAGGGTGGGGAAGACTCGGATTTCGGCGCCGTCCAGGCAGGCTACATCTCCATCACGCCGCTCCACCTGGACCTCACCAACCACCGGCTCATCGAGGAAGTTCGTTCGTGGCAGCTGGTCCGCAGCTGACAGCCTTCCTGCGAGCCCGGCGGCGGCTCGTGGAACGGTTACGCAGCAACGGCATCGAGGATCTGGCCATTCTCCATGCCATCGACTCCGTACCGCGGCACCATTTCGTGCCCGAGGAGCTCCAGCACCGGGCCTACGAGGACGTCGCGCTGCCCATCGGCTTCGGACAGACTATCTCCCGTCCGTCCGTACACGCGCTCCACCTGCAGCTGGCCGGACTGGGTGGAGGGGAACGCGTGCTGGAGGTGGGAACCGGCTCGGGCTTCCAAACGGCCCTGCTGGCCCGGCTGGGGGCCGAGGTGTACTCCATCGAGGTGGTTCCCGAACTGGTCGAGAGAGCGGAGGAGAAACTCGCGGAACTGGACATTCATGTGAAGATCCGTACCGCCGATGGGGGGGCGGGCTGGCCCGAGGCGGCTCCATTCGACGTGATTCTGGTCGGAGCGGCAGGTTCGCGCCTGCCTGGCGCGCTCCTTGCTCAGCTTGCCGAGGGTGGCCGTCTCATCGCGCCCATTGGGAGCTCGGAGCGCCAGGTGCTGGTTCGAATGATCCGGCACGGAGAAGAGTACACAAGGGAAGAGATAGATAGCGCGCGCTTCGTACCGTTCGTGAAGGCGGCGGAAGGGAAGGGCGGGAGGGAGAAATCGTGACGGACGCAAGCATCCACGTGGACACCGGGACCACTAACGGGGACGGCGGTTCAGCGGGCCGCCCGGGCCCGATTCGCAGGCTGTATGACTGGGTGCTGGGCTGGGCCGATCGTCCGGGTGGACACTGGGCGCTGGGCGGAATCGCGTTCGCGGAGTCGAGTTTCTTCCCCATTCCGCCTGATGTTCTGCTCATTCCGTTGTGTCTTGGCCGCCCGCGCCGGGCGTTCTACTTCGCTGCGTTGTGCACGGCCGGCTCCGTCGCGGGAGGCGTGTTCGGGTATCTGATCGGCAGCGCGCTGTACGAGTCCGTCGGCCGTCCCATTCTGGAGTTGTACGGCTACATGGACCACTACTCCCGGCTGGGCGAGATGTACTCGGAGCATCTTGTTCTGGCTCTGGGCAGCGCCGGATTCACCCCGATCCCATACAAGGTGTTCACCATCGCAGCGGGAGCCTTTCACGTCCCGTTCGTCGCCTTTGTCGTCATCTCGGCCGTCAGCCGGGGAGCCAGGTTCTTCCTCGTTGCCGGGCTGATCCGGGCGTTTGGCGAGCCGATCCGCGTGTTCATCGAGAAGTACTTCAACCTGCTCACCATCGTGTTCGTGGTCCTCCTCGTGGGAGGCTTCCTGGCCGTCAAGTTGTTCCTCTCCTGAGGCACCGCCTGCGCCTTCAGGCCGGCCTTTCCGGCTCCTGCAATCGGCTGGAGCCGTGAGGGTTTCCACGGCGGCGCCGCAGTACAATGGCGCCGCGCTGGCTCCGCCGGTAGGTTATCGGCCCGATAGTCAGCCTCCCGCACCCGGAGTGCACTGGCCGGACGCGTGAGCAGGGCTGGGATGAGATTATGTAGCCGATTATTTCAGTTATACTTAGCTCATTTCACAACAGAAAGGACTTGAGGTAAATGCGGGACTCGATGGCGCGAGCCAAGAAGGATGACCACGGACTCCCGGAAACGAGCGAAGACAGGTTTGTCGAGGGAATTCTGCGGGCCGGTACGTGGCTCCAGCACCATGCGAGAACCGCTATCCTCGTGGCCATCGCGGTCATGGCGATGGTGGTCGTGGCCGTGTACTACCGGAACTACCAGCGGACGGTGCGGGAGCGTGCAGCGGTGGAGCTGGAATCGCTGCGCGGAATCGCCACGACGGATCCCATGGGCGCAACCGTTCAGCTGGAGTCCTTTGTAAATCAGTTTCAGGGGACGCAGGCCGCGGAGGAGGGCCGCCTGATTCTCGCCGGGGCGCTGCTCGGGCAGGGACGCACCTCTGAGGCGATTGCGGCGCTGCAGGCCGCACAGGCTGGTGCTGATACGCCCTCGGGATACGGTGCGAAGGTCATGCTGGCGGCAGCCTATCAGGAAGCGAGTGATCTCGACTCCGCGCTGGGCGTGCTCGATGAGCTCGGGAGCGGAGCCCGGTATCCGTTCCAGCGCCGTGAGGCGCGCGCCCGAGGCGCCCAGATAATGGTCCAACAGGGTCGGTTTGCCGAAGCGGCCGCGGTATACGCGGCGCTGGTGGAGGCCACGGAAGATGTCGGAGAGCAGTACCAGTACCGGGTCCGCCTGGGCGAGGTGCAGGCCCTGAGCAGTGCGCCGCCGACCGAGCAGGCGCCGGACGATGCTACGCCTGCGTCCGAGGCTTCGTCCGCCGAGGGAGGTACGGAGGGCGGCTAGCGGACCGGGCCTGTTCCGCCCGCCAGCAGCGCCCTGGCGGCGACAGGCGTTGATGGCGCATAACATACATTATGTAAACTAGCCTTTTCTAGTCTTCTTCCCCTCTCGCCCTTACCTCTCTTCAAGCTCGGGCAGCTCTGCGCCACAGTATTTGCAGTGGATCGCATCCGAATCGTGAAGCACGGCGGCGCACTGCGTACAGGCGCGCGGCGGCGGTTGGCGCGACGAGCCGGCAGCCCGAAGCGTCTTCCCTGTCGGAGCCTTCCCGAACTCCACCCCGGTCTGGGACGCGAGCTGGACCGTAACGATCCCCGTGGGTACCGCGATGATGCCGTACCCCATGATCATGAGCGCCGCCGCCAGGATCTGTCCGAACGCGGTCTGCGGCGCGATA
>JBDHIQ010000046.1:0-15724 GCA_039587395.1 Gemmatimonadota bacterium | reverse complement strand
CGGCGACACGGCGCTCATCAAGGACATGGAACTGCTGCGTGGCCAGGTAGACGTGGCCCTGCTGCCGATAGGAGACAATTTCACGATGGGACCGGAGGACGCGGCCCTGGCGGTGGACATGATCCAGCCGCGCGTTGTCATTCCCATCCACTACAACACGTTCGACATGATCGCACAGGACCCCGAGGCGTTCCGGGAGAGAGTCGGGCCGGCCGCGGAGGTTGCCATTTTGAGTGCGGGCGATACGTACGAGTTTTGACAAGCGGCCCGCCTCGACTGCGGGCATTCCGGGAGACACTGTGAACAACTTTCCGTTCAAGGGCGATTCGACGCCCACGATCTTCGAGAAGTCGAGTTCCGGCAGGCGCGGGACGGCTATCACGCGGCCCGATGTGCCCGTGCGGCCGCTGGCCGAATTGCTGCCGGCCGAGCATATCAGAGATGCGGATCCGCGCCTTCCGGAGCTTCCGGAGCACGAAGTCGTGCGGCACTACACCGAGCTTTCACTCAAGAATCACCACGTGGACCGGGCGCTGTACCCGCTGGGCTCGTGCACCATGAAGTACAACCCGAAAGTGAACGAAGCGACAGCCAGGCTGGCCGGGTTCGCCGGACTGCACCCGTTCACGCCCCAGGAAAGTGCACAGGGCGCCCTTCGTCTGATGTTCGAACTGGGCGCAATGCTGGAGGAGATTGCGGGCATGGATGCCGTCACCCTTCAGCCGGCGGCGGGGGCGCAGGGCGAGATGACCGGGGTCTTCCTGATGCGTGCCTACCATAGGGCCAGGGGCGACCTGAAGCGAAAGGTCATACTGACTCCGGATTCTGCCCACGGCACCAACCCGGCAACCGTGGCGCTGGCCGGCTTCGACCTGGTCGAGCTGCCGTCGAACGATCAAGGCCGGGTGGACGTCGCGGCGCTGAAGGAAGCTCTCGGCGATGACACGGCCGGGATGATGCTGACGAATCCCAACACGCTCGGTGTATTCGAGTCCGATGTGGAGGAGGTGGCCAGCCTCGTGCACGAGGCCGGCGGGCTCCTGTACATGGACGGGGCCAACCTCAACGCCCTGATGGGAGTCACCCGTCCGGGCGACATGGGATACGACATCGTCCACTTCAACCTGCACAAGACGTTCAGCACGCCGCATGGTGGCGGCGGCCCGGGTTCCGGGCCGGTAGCCGTGAGGGAACCGCTTGCCCGCTTCCTGCCCTATCCGCAGGTGAGAGAGTCGAACGGCGGCTTCGTGCTCGACTGGGACGTCCGGGACTCCATCGGCAAGCTGCACAGCTTCTACGGCAACTTCGGGGTCATGGTGCGGGCCTACACCTACATCCGGATGCTCGGGCTCTCCGGAATCCGCGACACGGCGGACGCGGCGGTGCTGAACAACGCCTACCTGAGCGCGGCACTGGCCGAGACGTATCCGATGCCATACGGCCGCGGGATGCACGAGTCCGTATTCTCGGGAACGGCGCTGAAGAAGGCGCACGGGGTGAAGACGATGGACGTGGCCAAGCGGCTGCTGGACTACGGCTTCCACGCTCCCACCGTGTACTTCCCGTTGAACGTCGCGGAAGCGCTGATGACCGAGCCGACCGAGACGGAGACCAGGGACGAGCTGGACAGATACGCAGAGGCCATGCTGTCCATCGCCCGGGAAGCTGCCGAGGATCCGGAGCTCGTGACCACCGCGCCACACCTGACTCCGGTCCGCCGGCTGGACGAAGCCCGGGCCGCGCGTGAGCTGGATCTCCGGTGGCCGTTCCCCGAGGCGGGGTAACGGCGGGCTCGCGCAGCGCGGACCGCCGGCCGGCGCCGCAGCGGCTCAGGGTACTGGTCGACCCCGCGGCCAGCGGAGCCCGGAACATGGCCGTGGACGAGACGCTGATGCCGTCGGCCCGGGACGGCATTCTCACCCTGCGCTTCTACCGTTGGGAGCCGGGCTGTCTGTCGCTGGGCAGGAACCAGCCCAGCGGAGAGTCCATTCCGCCGCTGCCATCACGGCGTCCCGGCGTGGATGTCGTGCGGCGCCCGACCGGTGGCCGGGCCGTGTTTCATCATCGTGAGCTGACCTACAGCGTGGCCATCTCCGACCGGGCGTGGGGCGGGCCCAGGGAGACCTACGCGAGAGTCAACGCCGCCCTGAGCCGGGGAATCGCCCGCTTCGGCATAGCCGTGACCGCCGCGGCCGACGCAACGGTCACCCATCCGGCCGCCACCCATGCACCTGCGACTACCGATCCGGTGATGGCTCCACTGGCTCCCGGCGCCGACCGGGCTTGCTTTGCCGACTCGGCGCCGGGCGAGCTCCTGGCGGGAGGACGCAAGCTGGTCGGCAGTGCCCAGTGGCGTCACGAGGGAGTCATCCTCCAGCACGGCTCCATTCTCCTGCACGACGACCAGTCACTGGCGGGGCAACCCGGTGTTGCGGAGTCCCGCCCCGCCACCGGGGCGATCGGCCTGGCCGACCTTCTCACAGAGGTTCCGGACGAGCAAGCCCTGATCGTGGCCCTGGAGTCCGGATTCGAGGAGGAGTTGGGAGTGATGACGGAGCGGGGCGAGCGGACCGCGGACGAACGCCGGATGGCGCGGCTGCTCGAGGGAAAGTACTGCAGCGACGAGTGGACCTGGCGGCGGTGACGCCTGCCGGACGGGCCGGTGGCAAACCGCGCCCTGCGCCCGCCACCTTCCTTCCGTCCCAGCCTTCTTCTAATATCTCCGCGTGATGACGATGCGCAGGGGTGGTGAGAGCAGGAGTGCAAGAACCGCGGCGAGCGCGCTCATCGTTGCCGGCTGCCTGGCGGTGCCGTGGTCGTGTTCCGCCCCCGACGGCAACCGCGAGGCAGCCGCGGAGCGCCCGCTGGTGCTTGGCTACTCGGCCGAGCTGCAGACCCTGAATCCGCTGGTCAGCACCGACCAGAACGCGAACGAGCTCATCTATTACCTGCTGTACACACCCCTCGTGGTCTACGACTCCGCGTTTCGCATCAAGCCATGGCTGGCCGAATCCTGGTCGCTCGACGAAAGCGGGGTCACGTTCGACCTGCGCCGCGACGTCACCTGGCACGACGGGCTTCCGGTCACGGCCCTGGACGTGAAGTTTACCTTCGATCTGGCGAAAGACCCACGGGTAGCGTCGCCCCTGGCCGCCGCCTACCTGGCCAACGTCGGAGCAGCCGAGATCCTGGACCCGTACCGCATCCGGTTCACGTTCAGCGGCCCGCACGCCCAGCCGCTGGAGGATTTCTTCTGGCCCCCCGTCCCACGGCACCTCTATGAGGACGTGCCGCCGGAGGAGATCTCGCGCCACCCCCGCAACCGTGATCCAGTCGGCAGCGGTCCGTACCGCTTTGCCGGCTGGCAGGTGAATCAGCGACTGGTATTCGAGGCCCATGCCGACTTTCCGGCTGCCCTGGGAGGGCCGCCGCGAATTCCGCGCGTGGTGTACAGGATCATTCCGGAACGCACGACACTGCTGGCCGAGCTGCTGCGCGGAGATATCCAGATGGACGGGCCGCTGAGTCCCGCCGATGCCCGGCGCGTGCAGGAGACGGAATCCACCCGGTTGCTGCACTTTCCCTGGCGTCAGTTCACGTACATCGGGTGGAACACGCAACGGGAGCCGTTCCGGGATCCGGCCGTTCGCAAGGCCATGACGATGGCTATCGACCGCTCCGGGCTTCTGGAAGCGGTGCTATACGGATATGGCACGCTGGCGTCCAGCGTGATTCCGCCGTGGCACCCGTTTGCGCCAGAGCTCCAGCCGCTGCCGTTCGACCCGGAAGGGGCCGCCGCCCTCCTGGAAGCCTCCGGGTGGACGGATCGAGACGGAGACGGAACACGAGACAAGAATGGCCGGCCGTTGACGTTCGTCCTGCTGGCCAGCCAGAGGAATCCGGTGTTCGGAGACCTCGTGCAGGTCATACAGGCTCAGCTGGCCAGAGTAGGGGTCGCAGTCGAGCCCCGGCTCCTTGAATGGCAAACCGTTCTGGGACTGCACCGGGCACGGGACTTCGATGCCGTGCTCACGAATTGGGTGTTGGACAACTTCCGAATCGACCCGAGGCCGCTGTTCCACAGCAGCCAGGTGGCCATCGAGGGCAGCGCGAACCGGAGCTCGTTTGCCGATCCGACCGCGGACAGCCTGATGGATGCAGGCGTCGCGATGTTGAACGAGGAGGAGGCGGCCCGTACGTGGCGGGCGTTTGCCAGGATCGTGCAGGAGGCTCAGCCCCTGACGCTCCTGTTCTGGAACGATGAGCTGGCAGGAGTGAGCCGCGAGCTGGATGGAGTGACCATGGATGCGCGGGGAGAGCTGGTGACTCTGCCACGCTGGAACTGGCGATAGGGCGGAAGCACGGAGGCAACGTGAGGACGAGGAAGATGTGGGGATCAGGTAGTATTCGGTTGGGAACACGCCGCTGGGGCCGCACCAGTCTGGGCCTGATCGCTACCGTGGCAGTCGCGGGGTGTGGGGATCCGGCCGGCGAAACCGAGCCGGAAGCGCTGCGACCCATTCCGGCGGACCAGCGGGCGGGCGGCACGGTGATCGTGGGCGGACGCACCTCCATTCCGACCCTCAATCCCCTGGTTTCGACGGACTTCGAGCCCGCCCAGATCCAGAAGCACGTGCTGTTCACCACCATGGTCCGCTTCGATGCCGAGCAGCGGCTTCAGCCCTACCTGGCGGAGGCGTGGGAGCTGAACCGCGACAGTACACAGATCGTCTTCCACCTCCGCCGGGACGTGAAGTGGCACGACGGCCTGCCGACAACGGCCCACGATGTCGCCTTCACGTTCCAGACAGTGAAAGATCCGGAGGTGGCTTTCCCCAACCGGGGGTGGTTCGACCTGTGGGAGGCCGCCGAAGTGGTAGACCCGTTCACGATTCGTTTCGTGCTGCAACCGCATGCCGATTTTCTCTTCGGCTGGAGCCAGCTGGCCATCCTCCCGGAGCACGTGCTGGGGGATGTCCCGGCCGCTGAGCTGGCCGGGCACCCGTTCGGTACCAGCGCGCCGGTCGGGAACGGTCCCTTCCGGTTCGGGGAGAGGCAGGGATCGGATCGCTGGGTATTCCAGGCCAATGCGGAATTCCCCGGAGAGCTGGGGGGCCGGCCCCTGGTCGACAGGCTGGTCTTCCGGACCGTGACGGATGCCACCACCCTGCTCGCCGAGCTGCAAACCGGTGGCGTACACTTCTACCTGGACCTGCCGCCTGCTCAGATGGACCGGGTGGCAGCGGAGCCTTCCTTGCAGGTCATGACGCGTCCATCGCGGAGCTACACGTTCATCGCGTGGAACTCCAAGCGCCCGCAGTTCGCAGACCCGGTTGTGCGCAGGGCGCTGGCCATGGGCATGAATCGGCAGGGCCTGGTCGACGCCGTCCGCAACGGCCTGGGCACCGTGACGGCCGGTCCGCTAGGCCCCTGGCACTGGGCCTACGATCCTGCTCCCGAGAGCCTGCCCTACGCCCCCGATTCCGCCAGGGCGGCACTCGAGAGGGCCGGCTGGCAGGACGCCGACAGCGACGGCGTGCGAGCCAGGGACGGGACGGAGCTGCGCTTCGAGCTCGTTACGAACCCCAACCAGGTCAGGCAGGACATCTCGGTGATCCTGCAGAGCCAGCTGGCGGAGGTGGGTGCCCGGGTCGATCTGTTGACGATGGAAAACGCAGCGCTGGGCCCGGCCATCACGAGCCCGGAACGTCGGTTCGACGCGGCCATTCTGGGATTCGAGCAGGACTGGGTGGTGGACGATCGAGACCTGTGGGCGTGCGGCAGAATCGCCGAGCCGTACCAATTCGCGAGCTACTGCAATCCAGCGCTCGATCCTGTACTGGATTCCATCCCCCGCACACTGGACCGCGACGTGCGACGCCAGTTATACCGCCGATACAACCACGCCATCGTCCGGGACCAGCCCTTCACGTTTCTGTTCTTCGAGACGGTGGCAGCGGGCCTGCGCCGCGAGCTTCAGGGTGTCCGGTTGGACGCGCGCGGAGAGCTGGCCGGCGTCCTGGATTGGTGGGTTCATCCGGACTTCCGGACCGCACCGTGACAGGCAAACCGATTGCAGCTGCTCCCGCCATGGTTGCTCCCGCTGTGATGGGCCGCGGGCCATGAGGGGGAGGCGCCTCTGATCCGCTACGCGATCCGTCGCCTGTTGCAGGCCATTCCCCTGCTACTGGGGATCGTCACGCTGTTGTTCGTGCTGTTGCACCTGGCGCCCGGCGATCCGACCACGGCCTATTTCAATCCCAATGTCAGCCCCGAGGTAATCGAGCAAATGCGGCGGAACCTCGGCCTGGATCGACCGCTGCACGAGCAGTATCTGAGGTGGCTGGCAAGCTTCGCGACGGGTGACTTCCAATACAGCTTCAGCCAGTTCCGGCCCGTGAGCGAGGTGATAGCGGACGCGCTGCCCAACACACTGCTCCTCGGTGCGGTTTCGCTGGTACTGATCTTCGTGGTTGGCACCGGGATAGGAATCCTGCAGGCCACGCGCCAGTACTCGGTCACCGACAACGTGCTGACCTTTCTGTCGCTTCTGGTCTACTCGATGCCGGGCTTCTGGCTTGGCCTGATGCTGATCCTGATCGTTTCCTCACCGGCCTGGCCGGAGGCACTGCGGCTGCCGATCTCCGGGATCACGAGCCTCGACTTCGCCAGCCTGAGCTGGTGGGGCAAGGCGGTGGATCTGACGAAACACCTCATCCTTCCCTCGATTGCTCTGGGGATCGCTTCGGCTGCCGCGATAGCACGCTATATGAGGGGCTCGATGCTGGAGGTGATCCACCAGGACTACATCCGGACAGCGCGGGCCAAGGGTTTGTCCGAGCGGAGCGTCATCCTGAAGCACGCGCTGCGTAACGCGCTCGTCCCGGTCATCAGTCTGCTCGGTCTGTTCCTACCCATCCTGTTTGGCGGTGTAGTAATCATCGAATACGTGTTCTCATGGCCCGGGATGGGAAGCTTGCTGTACCAGGCCATCGTGGCCCGGGACTATCCCGTCGTGCTGGCTGCCAGCTTCCTGTTCGGCGCGCTGGTCGTGGCCGGCAATCTCCTGGCGGACCTGCTCTACGCGGTCGTCGATCCGCGCATCCGCACCGAGTCGGCCGGATGAGCCAGCCGCGAGAGCCGGGCCGAGAGCCTGGGCGGGAGGTGGGGCGGGATCCCCTGCACGTGCGCGGTGACCGGCTGGCGCAGGCCGCGGATGTGGTGCTGCCCGGTGCGCGGGCCGCCGTGCATGGCGACTGGCGCGGACTTGCGATCCTGCTCTTGTGGCTGGCCCTGATCTCCCTGTGCGTGACACGGTGGGAGAGGATGATCCACACCGTGCGAGCCGGCGGACCGGATGAGTGGCTGGCGCTGATCACCACTGTCGCCGGTCTCGCCGGCGCGTGGCTGCTGGCCAGATCGTGGCGAGTGGGAGCGTCGCCTCCGGCCGATCCGTCCGACGACGACCGGTCCGCTCGATCCTCGGAGTCGCAGTGGGCTCTGGCCTGGCGCGCCTTCAGACGGCACCGGCAGGCGATGCTGGGTCTCGGCCTGGTGCTGATCCTGGGGCTGGCGGCTCTGCTCACCCCGTACCTGGCGCCGTTCAACCCCGCCGCGCAGGGAGCCGATATCGTGGCCACCCGGTTTCAGCCGCCGTCCGCAACGCACCTGATGGGGACCGACCGGTTTGGCCGTGACGTGTTCAGCCGCGTGCTGTACGGTGCGCGGATCAGCCTGTCGATTGGATTCCTGGCGGTCGCGATCGCCATCTCGCTGGGGACGCTGCTCGGCGCGCTCTCCGGGTACGTCCGGGGCTGGTTCGACACGCTGTCGATGCGGTTCGTAGACCTTCTCCTCAGCTTCCCCCGACTGGTGCTTCTGGTGACGATGGCGGCGCTGTTCACACCATCCATATTCCTGGTCACGCTGATTCTGGGCCTCACCGGGTGGATGGGCGTTTCGCGCATCGTGCGCGGCGAGGTCCTGTCGGTACGGGAGCGCGAGTTCATCGTCGCGGCCCGGGCCCTGGGGTTTCGGAATCGCCGCATCCTGCTTCGTCACGTCATCCCGAGCGTCCTCAGCCCGGTGATCGTCGCGGCCACGTTGGGCATTGGAAACACCATCCTGGCGGAGGCGGCGCTGAGCTTTCTGGGACTTGGCGTGCCTCCGCCCGCGGCCAGCTGGGGGAGCATGGTGGCCTCCGGAAGAGACGTGATGACGGACGCCTGGTGGATCACGACGTTTCCGGGAATGGCCATCGTGCTCACGGTCATGAGCTTCAACCTGGTGGGCGACGGGCTGCGGGATGCCCTGGACCCGAGAGCGACCACGATCCGTGCGAGCTGATCCGATGTCCGGCAACCGCCAGCCTGATCCGGCCGGTGTGGATTTGGATGCCGTCCTCGAGGTGCGCGACTTACGCACCTACTTTGTCGACCCGGATGGTGACAAGGAGCGCACCGCGCGTGCGGTAGACGGAGTGAGCCTCCGGCTGCGGCCAGGCGAGACCCTGGGCCTGGTTGGCGAGTCGGGTTGCGGGAAGTCGGTAACGGCGTTGTCGATCCTGCAGCTGCTTCCCGTGCCACCCGCCCGCATCATGCCTGGCTCCAGCGTACGGCTGGGCGGCACGGAACTGGTCGGAGCGTCCGTTGACCAGCTGCGGGCAATTCGGGGCGGGGAAGTGGGCATGATATTCCAGGAGCCCATGACAAGCCTGAACCCCGTTCTCCGGGTCGGAGATCAAGTGGCCGAGGCTATCCGTCAACACCGGACGCTGGACCGGAAGGCGCTGCGCGCGGAAGTGGTATCTCTCCTGGCTCGAGTCGGCATCGCCGATCCCGAGCGCCGCCTGCGAGCGCATCCCCATCAACTGTCGGGAGGCCAACGGCAACGCGTGATGATCGCGATGGCCATCGCCAGCCGTCCCTCGGTCCTCATCGCGGACGAACCGACCACGGCCCTGGATGTGACGATCCAGGCACAGATCCTGGAGTTGCTGGCGTCCCTTCAGGACGAGTTCGGTATGGCCCTGCTGTTCATCTCCCACGACCTGGCGGTTGTTGCACAGGTGGCGGATCGGGTGGCCGTCATGTACGGCGGCCAGATCGTCGAAGAGGCGACCAGCACGGAGCTGTTCAGCCGGCCACGACACCCGTACACGGAGGGGCTGCTGCTGGCCGTGCCCGACGTAGAAGCTCCGCGTGACAGACTTGCCGTGATCCCGGGCCGCGTGCCGCACGCCAGCCGCTGGCCCAGCGGTTGCCGGTTCGAGCCGCGCTGCCCGTATCGGTGGACTCGTTGCGAGACGCCACCGGACCTGTCAGGTGACGGTGGCGCTGCGGAGGCCGACCCGGCCGGGGGCGTCGTGGAGCACGCGGTTCGCTGCTGGCTACGGGAGGAGCCCGGACGACGCGGCACGGACGGCTTCCAGCCAGACCCGGGCGCCGGCCCGGCCCCCGGCGGGAGCTCCGGATCCATATCCGGGGAGAGCGCCTCATGACCTCGGTAGCCACCGGCCATCACTCCGCTAACCGGGTGGACCCGGCCACGGCCATCCTCGAGACTCGCTCGGTGGGCCACGTGTATGCCGATCACAGAGGCTGGCAGCGTCGCTCGCACGCCGACGTAGTAGCCGTGCAGGGCGTATCCCTCCGTCTCAACGCCGGGCAGACGCTGGGGCTGGTCGGCGAGTCTGGCTGCGGGAAGAGCACGCTGGCCCGCCTGCTGCTGCGCCTGGAGCGACCGACGTCCGGGGCTGTGTTGTGGGAGGGAAAGGACGTGTGGGAGTTGTCCCGGGCGCAGGTGCGGGAGCTGCGGCGCGCCGTCCAGATTGTCTTCCAGGATCCATACGGATCCCTGAATCCGCGTCTCACGGTCGGGAGCGCCCTGCGCGAAGTGCTGCACGTCCACCGGCTGGCTACGGGGCGGGCGGCGGACGATAGAATCGCCGAGCTACTGGATCTGGTCGGTCTCGATCCGCGCGACGCCCGGCGCTACCCGCACGAGTTCTCGGGCGGCCAGCGGCAGCGAATAGGGATCGCACGCGCCCTGTCCGTGGAGCCCGCGGTCCTGGTGGCGGACGAGCCGGTTTCCGCGCTGGACGTGTCCGTCCAGGCCCAGGTTCTGGGTCTGCTCGAGGATCTTCAGGAGCGGTTCCATTTGACCTATCTGTTCATCTCGCACGACCTTGCCGTCGTTCGCCAGGTGAGCGACAGGGTCGCCGTAATGGAGCACGGGTCCATCATCGAGGAAGGTCCGGTGGAGTCTCTGTTTCGGAGTCCCCAGCGCGAATACACGCGCCGGTTGCTAGAAGCCGTTCCACGGATCGGCAGAAAACTCGCAACCCGGCCTCGCGCGACTTGACAGCGGATCGAAACCACGAATAGCTTTTCCGGCCTGCCTTCTGCCACTGACAGCAGTCCGACGGTCGCGGCGGGCAGCTTTGTGCGGACGCTTAAGAAGGCCAAGATGGACAATCCCTGGAGGTAGACTTGATCGCTTGGATACGATGGGCGCAGGAGGAGACTCTACGCCTCGGAGAAGGACAAGAGCTGAACCTGGCGGAGATCTGGGACGCGGGTGGCTTCATGATGTGGCCACTGGGCATCTGCCTGGCAGTCGGCATCCTCGTGATCGTCTGGAAGCTGGTGGACCTTCAGATGAAGGCCGCGCGTAACCGTAGCCTGCTCAAGGAAGCCGACGGGCTGATCGCGGAGGGCCGGCTGGAAGAAGCCCTGGCTGTTTGCGAGGACTCCCGTGCGCCGGCCGCGCAGGTGCTGAAGGCCGGACTCCGTCGTCGCGACGAGGGGACCGAGCGCGTGATGGCGGCCATCGAGAACGCCGGTGCCATCCAGGTTGCCAATCTCGAGCGCGGGCTGGTTTGGCTGGCTACCCTGGCCAACGTCGCGCCGCTGCTCGGGTTCCTGGGTACGGTGATCGGGATGATCCAGGCCTTCCAGGCCATCGAGATCGCCGGCGAAGTGGAGGCGACGCTGGTGGCCTCGGGGATCAAGGTGGCTCTTATTACGACGGCCAGCGGTCTCGCGATCGCTATCCCGATCAACATCATGCACAACTACTTCGTGACCCGTGTGGATCGCCTGGTCATCGACATGGAGGAAAGCGCGCAGCGCATGGTCGATGCCATTCATGAGCGAGAGGCACGACGCGCGGCCAGCGCCTGATCGCACACCTGACAGCAGGCAGTCACATGCAGGTGGCCGGCCGTCGCTGACGGCCAACAGCAGACGAACCAGAGACGGGGCCCGGGGGACAGTGTTCCCGGGCCCCGTTCGTCGCTCCAGGTCCCTCACGGGACGCACCTACCCGATCGGGTAGGCACCTTCCTCTCCCCTACTTGCGGTATTCCGTTACACTTTCGACCTTGGGGGTCGGTCAGTTGGGCTGTAGTTGGGCGAACGGAGTCATCTGGCTCCCAGCACCGAGGCAGCGCTTATGAAGACCCTCTCTCGTTCTACGGTGTCCCTCTTCGCACTCCCCGTATTGCTTGCTCTTTCGTTGCCCCAGGCGGTGCACGCTCAGGACGGAGCGCTTGCCGGTACCGTGAGAGACTCGGCATCACAGGCTCCCCTGTCGGCCGTCTTGGTCGAAGTGGTGAGCTCGAACGGCGCGGTCGTGGCGACCGGAACATCCGGCCCGGGCGGCGCCTTCCGGATCATCCAGATTCCGGCGGGGACGTACTCGGTGCGGTTTACGTCTCCCGGCTGGCGGTCGACTACTATGGACGGTCAAGTCGTCACGGCAGGGCAGACGACGAGCTTCCAGGCCGCGATGGTGGAGCAGAGTTACAATCTGAATCCGATCACCGTGACCACTTCGAGGACGGAGGAAAAGGTGCTGGACGCGCCGGCATCCGTGCAGGTGGTGCGTACGGCGCGCATCGAAGCCCGGCCTACCACGACACCCGTCGATCACGTGAGGGATGAGGCCGGCGTGGACATCATCCAGACCGGCCTGCAGAGCAGCTATGTGGTCGTGCGCGGCTTCAACAACATCTTCTCGGGAGCCACGCTGACACTGACGGACAACCGCATCGCGCGGGTACCGTCGCTGCGGGCGAACATCTCGCACCTGAACCCGATCACCAACATGGACCTGGAGCGGATGGAAGTCGTGCTCGGTCCCGGCTCCGCCCTCTACGGGCCGAACGCGGCCAACGGGGTGGTCCACTCCATCACCAAGTCGCCGATCGACTATCCGGGCGTGAACCTCTCCATCGCTGGCGGGACACGGCGCGGCGCGGAGAATGCGCTTCCCAACGACAGTCTGCGCAACGAGCCGATGATGCACGCGGAAGGGCGAGTCGCGCTCGCGCCCAGCGACAAGTTCGGGTTCAAGGTGTCGGGCCAGTATTTCGACGGCACGGAGTTCCCGTTCATCGATCCCGAAGAGGCCGAGCAGCAGGTGATCGCCACGGCCTGCCAGGGCACCGGCTACGACCTCACTAACCCGGCCTGCCTGAACTTCTCCGAGGGCCTGGATCTCACGAACAGCGAGGACCAGGCTGTGCTCAAGCAGAGCGTGGACAACGTGGCGAAGGGTCGCCAGCACAACCTGCGGCGCTGGACGCTGGACGCGCGGGTGGACTGGCGTCCGAACCCAGAGACATCGCTGATCGTCGGCGGCGGCCGCACCAACGCAAACAGCAGCGTGGACCTGACGGGAATCGGTGCGGGCCAGGTGACGAACTGGGCTTACAACTACGCGCAGGCACGCTTCCAGTGGAAGGAACTGTTCGCACAGTTCTTCATGAACTGGAGCGACAACGAGGAGACCTACCTGCTACGCTCCGGTCGTCCGCTGATCGACAAGTCCCAGCTACTGGTCGGGCAGCTGCAGCATTCCTCCAGGCTCGGGTCGAATCATCGACTTGTGTACGGCGTGGACATGCTGCGGACAATTCCGAAGAGCGAAGGCACCATCAACGGGCAGAACGAGGACGACGACGACATCTGGGAGGTTGGCGGATACGCCCAGTGGGAGTGGACCATCAACCAGAAACTCGATTTTGTGGGTGCAATGCGGCTCGATGACCACTCGCTGCTCCAGGACCTGGTGTTCTCTCCTCGTGCCGCCTTCGTATACAAGCCCAACCAGGAGAACAGCTTCCGCCTGACGTGGAATCGCGCCTACTCGACACCGTCCACGCTCAACTTCTTCCTCGATATCTCGTCCGGATCGCTGCCGCTCGGCGCCAGCGGCTTCCGCTACGATGTGCGCGCCCAGGGAGCGACAAAGAACGGGCTGCGGTTTGTCCGCGATGATGGGACTCCGCGTCACATGTCGCCGTTCGCTCCGTTCCTCGGGCTGGAGGGAGTGGACCAGAGGACACTGCTCCCCACCAACGCGCAGACACTGTGGGGAGAGGGGTTGGTGGTGATGGGCGGTGCGGCGCAGGCCGGCGCCATCACGCCGGCGCAGTTTGCCGCACTGGCGCAGATTGCCGCCCCGACCGACGGGGATGTCGGCATCATTCCCCTGACCCTGGATCCTTCGCTGGCCCTCGGATCCGATCCGACCTCGGATTGCCCGGCACCGCCGTTCTGTCTCACGCCGGGCGGACTGGAGGGGGTGCAGGATATTTCTCCGCTCAAGCCCACCATCAACAACACGATCGAGTTGGGCTATACGGGTCTGGTCGCGGAGCGGTTGCTGATCGGTATCAACGGATGGTACAGCCGCATCACCGACTACATCTCGGCGCTCCGGGTCTCCACGCCGAACCTGTTCCTCAACCCGGTGGAACTGGGACAGTACGTTGCCCTGAAGCTCATCGAGGGCGGAATGAGCCTGGCCGAAGCCCAGCAGCTGGCGACGACGACCGCGACACTGGTGGGTCAGACGCCGCTAGGCGTGGTGACGCCCGAGAATGTGGGTGGGACCGATGCGACGCTGGCGCTGGCGTACCAGAACCTTGGCAGCTTCGACCTGTTCGGGGGCGAGATCGCGGCCACGTATCTACTGGGCGACGCCTGGGAGATTGACGGCACGTTCTCGATGGTGAGCAAGGACCGGTTCACCGCCGCGCGCGGAGATGAGACGGAAGAGGTCCCGCTGAACGCTCCCAAGTACAAGGGGACGGCGGCCGTCCGGTTCAATTATGACAACGTCGGCCTGAACGGTGGGGTGCGGTTCCGGTCGCAGATCGGCTTCCCGGGCAACTCAGGTGTCTACATCGGAGACGTGAAGGGGTACGAAGTCTTCGACATCTCGCTCGGCTGGAGGATCCCCGGTTTCCGCGAGTTGTGGCTGCAGCTGGACGTGCAGAACGTGTTCGACACTCAGTATCAGCCGTTCATCGGAACGCCCGAGCTGGGCCGGTTCGCGATCCTCCGTGCCCGGTATGACTGGTCTCCCTTCTAGTCGAACGGAACTCCGGCTAGCCGGAGGAGGTTTCACGGGAGTATGATCACCGGGCCCGCCGAGCTCAGCCGGCGGGCCCGGTTCTATTCGGCAGTGGGTGTAAGTGCGTGGGTGGGGGGAGGATGGAGGGGTGATGCGGGGGACGAGACGGGCAGGCCTATTGTCGACGCTGGCGACCACCTTCATCGCCCTTCCGCAGACCTCCGTCGCGCAGGAGCCTCCCGGGGAACCTGATCCCGTGCCGGCGGCTCTGCAGGATTCGGCTACGCAGCCGGATCCGCTGGCCGACGCGGCTGAGCGGTTGGAGCAGGGAATGCCCGTGACGGCAAGCCGGCTGCTCTCTCTCCACCTTGCTGAAACGAACATCGCCCGACCCGATGTGATTCTCGCCAACGCCGCCGCGTACGCCGCCTACGGCGCGTGGCCGTCCGTGCGTCGCCTGCTGGCCGGTCAACCATGGCTCGATTCGCTTGGCTCCGGGCAGGGGAGGAGACTGCTCGCTCGCGCCTACCTGGAGACGGGTAGCGTGTCCGCTGCCACGGCAGAGTATGTCAGGTACCTGGACCGTGTCGGACCACCAGAGTCGGATATGGCCGACGAGTCTGTCGCGGAGGGACAACCCGGAGACCGGGTCCCGACGACGGAGCCTGACGCCGACGCCATCCTGCAGGCGCGCGTGTCTTATGCGCGGGGTCTATCAAGCCAGGGTCGCCACTCCGAGGCGGCCGAACAGCTGGAGCTGGCCGCCGGAAGCCGTCCCGACATAGGCCGCTGGCTGGAGTTGTCCGCCCTCTACCAGCGCTCGGCGGCAGAGGACAGTGCGGGATCCGCAGCGCTCGCGGCCAGATTGTTGGATGACCGGGTGATCCCCTCCGATTCCGTCCACCGCCAGCTGGCGCTCCTGGCTTTCCGACGCGGCGCTGCGGAAGAAGGCGAGCGTCTGGCCAGCCAGGCCGGGCACTCCGTCTTCCTGTCGCTGGCAGGGGAGTACGTGGCTCCGGCGCGACTGGCGGCCGGCGACACAGCCGGCGCCCTGGTCGCGTACCGAGCCGCGATCCAGGCCAGGAGGAGCGTTCCGGACGTCGGCCCTGCGTTGATCAGCCTGGACTCTGGCTGGAACACGCTGGTAGCGGTGGCCGAGAGCGACCTGCGCAGCGGGCGTCGCAGCCGCGGCAAGCTGTACCTGACCCGAGCTCTGGAAGTCGCCCCGGACGAGGAGCGAGTCGGCATAGCCCAGAGCCTGGCCGCCGCACACCGCGCCGCAGGAGACTATGCCCAGGCGGTCACCACCCTGGGACCGTGGCTCAGAGGCGATGACCTGCCTGCCAGGCGGAAGGCGTCC
>JBDHIQ010000228.1:0-3786 GCA_039587395.1 Gemmatimonadota bacterium | reverse complement strand
GCCGCATCCCATACGGACTCGCTCGTCACGGAGAACGCGAAGTCACGGACTCGCTCGGCCTTCTTGTGCCAGGTCAGCCGACCCGCATCCGAGGTCAGCGTCGCGTTCCCCGGACCGAAGTCCGCCGCCGTGATCACGTGCACGGCCTCATCGCTCTCGGCCGCCTCCGCCAGGCGCTCCCGGATAGCGGGCGGCAATACCTCCTCCGCGTTGACTAGCTCGCCGGTACCGGCCACCACCCAACCATCCGGCACATCGATTCGGACGTCGTAGTCGGCAAAGCCGCTGTAGAACTCGGCCTGGCCCCAGAACGGGTCCGTGTGCCAGCCGACCACGTCATCGTACGTGGCCATCGTCGGGTACCAGTAGGCCAGGTAGAACAGGTTCTCGCCCTGCCAGCCCATGCGTCCGCCAGCACCCGAGCGCGGAATCGTGTAGCCCCAGTCGATCTCGAGCGTCGCCGAACCGCCGGACGGCAGCGGTTCAGCGAGCGTGATGAGCATCACGGTTCCCATGACCGTGTATCCTGGACCGCTGTCCCGCCGCGGACCGTACCGCATCGGGATAGCTTCAAGCGTTTCTCCGCCCACAGCCACTCGCTGCAGCTCCACTCCACCCGTTACTTCCGCCGGCCGATTTCGCTGCACCCCCTCAGCGTGGAGGTTCATGTAGAGCTTCACCACCAGTGACGTCAGTTGGTCCGGCGAGTTGTTCTGATAGACGATGGTCGACTGACCGTCCAGTCTCTTGCTTGCGGGCTCGACGCGGACGTCGATGTCGTAGGTGGCGTACTGCTGCCAGTATTCGGCGCCCGGTGCCCCGTTGGGCGTCCGCGTACCGTTCTCGATGGCTGTCAGGTAGCGGGCCGGTGGCGTCACCGGATAAGGGATGGGGCGAGCAGTGGCCTGGCCCATCAACCGGGAGGCCCCTGCCCCGGTCAACACGATACCGGCCAGCACGAAGAACGCGGCGCGACGAATGTCGGTGGTGTGCATCAGATGACTCCTTGTCACTATCGAACTCGTATGAGGATCCAGGAGCGCACCCGTCATCAGGCCACGGCCCGGCTGGATTGTCGTTGAGTTTATCCGCCCGCGCCGGGGGGAGGCCAGAGGGGTGGCGCGCTGCGGGTCCGCCTTCGCTAGGTTGCGAGACCGCGTCCGGCGCCCGTTCACGTCGGACCGCAGCTCACACCGTTTCTCGGAACGCCGCAGATCATGCTGTTGACGCTGGCCAATCTTGTCGGTGGCCTTGTGCTGCTGCTGCTCGGAGGACACTGGGTCGTAACCGGTGCCTCCGGGCTGGCGCGTCGATTTGGCGTGTCTCCGCTGGTGGTGGGCCTGACCGTCGTGGCGTTCGGAACCAGCGCCCCCGAACTGGCCGTCAACCTCGTGGCAGCATTCAGGGGCGAGGGGACGCTTTCATTCGGCAACATCGTTGGCTCCAACCTGGCCAATATCGGGTTGATCCTGGGCACGGCGGCTCTCGTACGGCCACTCGTGATCAAGAGCCGACTGATCGGGCGGGAGGTCCCGCTGATGCTCCTCGCCACGGCGGGCCTGCTCGTGATGGGGTTCGACTCGGTCTTCCGGGGCGGAGTGAACGTCATCGACCGGAGCGAGGGTATTCTCCTGCTTCTGCTGTTCGGGGTGTTCATCTACTGGACCGGGTGGGCAATTCGGCGGAGGCAGAAACCCGACGCGCTGCTGGAGCAGTCGGTGGGCAAGAGCGCCGAGGCTCCCGAGGGCTTCCCGGGCTGCGCTGCCTGTATGCTACGGACGATTGCGGGGCTCGCGGGTCTTGCCGCGGGTGGTTACCTGACGGTGCGCGGAGCCGCGGTTATGGCGGAGCTGTTGGGAGTTCCGACGGAGATCATTGGCCTGACGGTCGTGGCGGTCGGAACCAGCCTTCCCGAGCTCGTAGCCTCGGTGATGGCCGCCTATCGGGGAGCGACGGACCTGGCGGTCGGGAACATCGTCGGCTCCAACATCTTCAACCTCCTGTTCATCATGGGCACCACTGCTACCGTGCGGCCGGTGGAGGTCCCCCCGCGCGGCCACTACGATCTTGTAGCACTGGCTGTCATGTCCCTCCTGCTTGTCCCCTTCGCCCTGTCGAACCGCCGGCGGATCGTGCGCTGGCAGGCTTGCGTCCTGATCGTCCTGTGGGTGGGTTACTCGGCCTGGCGCCTGGCCGGCTGATTCTCTGAGATCCAGTGCGGCAGCGCCGAATCCAGCCGTCTTGCTCCAGGAGATCACAAGAGGTACTTCCGAAAGAACTACCTCGAGCAGGAGATCCAGGCAGCACACCGGCGCTGGGAGGCGGGTGCCGGGAAGACAGATGTCACGCAAGGAGACAGTCATGAATAGCAGCACCAGGTCCTTCGCACCCTTTATCCACGGTCTGGTACTGGCAGCCGCCGGCCTGCTTGTGGCAGCCGGCGCAGCCGCCGCCCAGGTGACGAGTGGCCTGGACGAAGACCTTCTGAAAGCCTTCAAGTGGCGGTCGATCGGGCCGGCCAACATCGGCGGACGCGTCACGGACGTGGAAGGACTGCCCTTCCCTTCCAAAACGTTCTACGTGGCAACAGCCACCAGCGGGATCTGGAAGACCACCAACAACGGGACGTCCTTCCAGTCCATCTGGGAGAACCCCCGCGTCGTCTCCATGGGAGACCTCGCGATCGCCCCGAGCGATCCGAACCAGATCTGGGCCGGAACGGGGGAAGAGGATTCCCGGAATTCGATCTCGCCGGGCGGCGGGATCTTCAAGTCCACCGATGCGGGAATGACCTGGGAGCTCAAGGGGCTCGTGGAGACCCAGGTGATCGGGCGGATCGTAGTACACCCGGGGAACCCGGATATCGTGTACGTGGCGGCGCTGGGGCACATCTGGGACTCCAACCCGGAGCGGGGTCTGTATCGCACGACGGACGGCGGGGACACGTGGGAGCTGATCAAGCACATCAGCGACAAGGCCGGGTTCGTGGACATAGCCATGCACCCGCGCGACCCGAACATGCTGTTTGCAGCCAGCTGGGAGCGGCAGCGGGGGCCGTGGTTCCTGCAGAGCGGCGGACCGGGCAGCGCGCTGTGGAAGTCCACCGACGGCGGGGACACCTGGACCGAGGTGGTCGGCAACGGCTTCCCGACGAAGAACAAGGGGCGGATCGGCCTGGCCATCAGCCAGAACACCTGGGAGAAGATGCACGAGGCCAACAGCCGGCCGTTCTATTATTCGCAGGTCCGCGTGGATCCGCAGGATCCGGATCGCCTCTACTTCTCCTCCACGCCGCTCCAGTTCTCTGACGACGGAGGGAAGACTGCGGGCACGACGACAAACGGCATCCACGTGGACCACCACGCCATGTGGATCGATCCCGTCGATCCGGAGCGGATGATTGTCGGGAATGACGGCGGGGTGGCCATCACGTTCGACCGCGGAGGAAACTGGATCACCCTGAACCACGTGGCGACCGGGCAGTTTTACGCGGTCAGCTACAACATGGATACGCCCTACCGGGTGTGCGGCGGGCTGCAGGACAACGGCCTGTGGTGCGCCCCAAGCCGGCTGGCCGGCCAGCCGCTGAACAACCACTATTGGATGGACATCCACTTTGGCGACGGCTTCATCTCCGAACAGGACCCGGTGGACCATGACCTGGTGTGGACGGAGTCGCAGGGCGGCAACATGGCCCGGCAGAACTTGGCCACCGGGGACCGGACCACGCTCGAGAAGCCCGACTGGGAGAAGGTGTGGCGGCCGTACCAGGACTCGATCCTGGCC
>JBDHIQ010000045.1:0-23722 GCA_039587395.1 Gemmatimonadota bacterium | reverse complement strand
GGCGGCCGACGTGGAAGCGTCCACGGTAAACGGGGACCTCATCACGGACTTCCCGCTGACCGTGAAGGGCAGATTCGGACCGCAGAGCATGAAGGGTCAGATCGGCGGCGGCGGGGAGACGCTGAAGCTCTCGACCGTCAACGGCGACGTGTCGCTCAAGACGTCCGGCTAGTCAGATCCGGCAACGGCTAGCCGACTGAGACAAGGCTAGCCGACTACGGCAACCGCTTCGATCTCGACGAGCGCGTCGGGATCCACCAGGCCGGCCACCTCGACCAGAGTGCTGGCCGGCCTGACGTCGGCAAACACCTCCCCGTGTGACCGCCCCACCTCTTCCCAGTCCCGTGCGTCCGTTACGAACATCCGGGTGCGAACCACATGCTCCGGCCCCGCACCGACTTCGCGGAGCGCCTCCACGATGATCTCCAGACAGCGGCGCGCCTGTCGGTAGGAATCGCCCGGACAGATGATCCCGCCATCCGGCCCGATTGCGATGGTCCCGGACACGTAGACCGTGTCACCCACGCGCACAGCCCGGGAGTAGCCCACGGTTCGGGCCCATTCAGCGGTTGTCGCCACTCGCCGGCGCTCTTGCATGGTTCAAGCTCTCTGTCGCAGGGCTGCCTGTAACATCGCCGCTCTGTCCGTGACGTTAGCGCGCTGGCCGTAGCGCCGCGGTGCCGCCGGCAACGTCCGTGCGGTCTGGAATTTAGAGCGCCGCGGTGTGACGCGCCCCGGCTGCTCGGCTAGTTTCCGCCCCCATGCGCTCGGAAAGATTGGGAACCATCGCGATACTGATCGCGTCCGTCGGCTACGCGACCATTCCCATCCTCCTCAAGCTGGCGCTCGAGGCGGGTGCGGCGATCTGGCCGCTCATCGCGTGGCGCTTCCTGATCGGTGCCACTGCCGTATGGCTGTTCGTGCTGATCGGCCGGCGGCCGCTCCCAGCCCGGCGGCGGCTATCGGCCCTGGTGCTCCTGGGGATCCTGTACGCAGGGAACGCCATGGCTTTCCTGGTCGGTCTGCAGTGGGTGCCGGCCGCCACGGCCTCGCTGGTCTTCTTCACCTATCCGGCCGTGGTAGTGGTGCTGTCGCGCGTGTTTCTTGGCGAACCACTCACCCGCCGCCGCGTCTCGGCCGCCGGATTGGCCCTCGCAGGCTGCCTGCTCACGGCCGGTGCCGGACTGCATGGCGGGGAGCCGCGGGGCATCGGGCTGATTCTCGTGGCCACCGCGCTGCTTTCCGCGACCATTCTGCTCAGCCAGCTGGCGCTCCGGAACCAGCCTGCCGCCGGGGGCGCGGCGGTCGTGCACACCGCTATCGCGGTGGTATCCACGCTGGTGGCGCTGGCGCTGGGCGGCCTGGTCCTGGGTGGAGGGACAAGGGCCGCCGTCCTGGTATTCCTGCTGGGGCTGGTGGCCACCGCCCTGCCGGTCACGCTGTTCCTGGTGGGAATCAAACGGATCGGACCGGCACGGGCCGCGATCTACTCGACCCTGGAGCCTGCCATCACGGTCGGATTGGCGGCGCTGGTTCTGGGCGAGAGGATCTCGGCCGGACAGCTGTTCGGCGGCCTGCTGATCGTGGCGGCCGTCCTCGGGCTCGCCCTGGAACGACTGGCGGCGAGGGCTCCGGCCGGCCGGAGCGCAGGCCGGGCTAGTACTCCGGCCTGACGTACCGCGTGTTGTACTCCCGGCGGTAGGCGCGGTGTAGTTCGTCCTCCGGGTACGCTTCACCCGCACCGTAGGGATACCGACTCTGCGCGTGGAACGGAAGCGGCTCGACTGTCTGGCCGGCCCCCGTGTTCAGATCACCGTCCTTGATCCAACCATCCGTGTACAGGAGGAAGTCGCGGCTCCACCCGGCGGGTAGAGGGGGCAGCTCGGCAGCATCGAACTCGACCGCCACCTCATCGCCGGCGTTCATGATTACGTACATGTCATCCGGGTCGGTGAGAAGCGGCAAGACATCCCCATACCGGGTGTAGTAGCCCTCGAGGTCGGCCCATTTCGGTTCGCTGGAGACGTCGGAGTAGTCGAACCAGTGCGGTCCGTAGCGTCCGCCTTTCCGAAACACGCGAGAGAAGCCCCGGAACCGCAGATCGGCTGCGTCCGGGGTCAACTCTGTAAAGGCCAACCCACCCTCCTGCGGCTCGGGGCCGGCGGTGAAGAAGACGTGGTCCCAGTACACCTGCATGTTGGTCCGAATTCGGACCCGCGTGTCTTCGTCCTGGAGCTTGCCGCTCAGATCCGCCACGATGGTCTTGTTCTTTCCGGACGGAATGCTCAGCGCCTCCACGGTCGTCCAGTTTCCGTCTTCCAGGACCTGGAGCTCCGGGAACAGGGCCTGGTACCTGTCCGTCTGGGCCATCGCCACGTTGATGCTGGCATCGGTCGGGAACACCCAGCCGTTGAGGTACAGCACCACGCGCTCGGCCCGGGCCAGATCGCCCAGATCCAGAATCAGGTCATGGGTCTCCGCGATCCCCTGGAAACGGCCCGGGACCAGGCTGGCGGCGTACACGTCGTCCTTGCGCAGGATCGATTCGAGCAGGTCGTTCCCTCGGTCATCAATTGCCGATACGGGAGATCGCGGCCGCCCGGCCTGGAAGACCCGGAGCTCTACCGGACCCGGCGGAACGAACCGTTCATCCACGAACACGTCTATCGAGTCCGGGTGGTCCACGGCCAGCAGCCTGATCTCATCCAGGTAGATGGTCTCCCACAGCTCTTCCGTGAGCCGCAGGCTGTACCTGCCGTCCCGCAGCCGCAGAGCCGATCCCGGCAGCTTGAGATACTCCCGCGACGAACCGGCCGGCGCGTACTCCCGTTCACCACGCGCGCCCATGATCCCCATCGGCATCCCGAGTGCGCTTTTCCACATGGCGTCCGTGACGAACTCGTACGCCTCGCCGTTCCAGGCATAGACCAACGGACACGAGCCCTTGAGGGTCTGCTCCTCGATGAGATCCTGATCGGAGCCCGGGAAGAAGAGGTCCTGGCTCACGCCGTTCGTCCAGTGGACTCGCACCACGTCAGCCTTGAGAAGTCCGCCAAGTCCAAAGTGAGTGACCTGCCCCGTAACCGGGCGTGCCTGGTACAGATCGCCCGCGCGCACTTCCACGAACGACCCTATCCCAAACCGGTTGTTCTTACGGCTGCCCTCGCCCAGACCGGTGAGCTCGATCTTGAAGTAGTGGTTGACGTTGCCGCCGTCGTTGCGGAGAAGACGGACTCTGCCTCCGGAGTCGGCCATGTACAGGTCCAGGTCACCGTCTTCATTGTAGTCGGCCACCGCCAGGCGTTCGATATTCCCGATTCCGTCCGGCAGGAACCGCCCCGCGTCTTCGAATTGACCCGAGCCGTCATTTCGCAGGAGCACGAGCCCGGGTCTCGACGCGGGCTGCGCGCCGGCCTCCGGCGTGGCAGAGTCCCGGTGACCGGCCACGATGAGATCCAGGTGGCCGTCGTTGTCGAAGTCCAGCGGCTCGGCATCGCGAGCGGCCAGGTCTCCGATGGCGGTCAGCACCGCAGCCGAACGCTGGTCCGCCTGGAATTTCCCATCGCCGACGTTGGCGAACAGCCGGTGCGTGCCCTCCAGGCCCGCCACGAAGATGTCCTGATCGCCGTCGTTGTCGTAGTCCCCTACTGCCACGGCTCCTCCGCCGGCGCTCTCTTCAGAGTCCAGTCCGGCCGCTCCGGTGGCGTCGGAGAACCGCCCTCCCCTTTCGTTTAAGAACAGCGTGAGCGGCCCGTTCGCGTTGGCAACCAGCAGGTCCACGTCCCGATCGTTGTCGAAATCCGCCAGTGCCAGGTCGCGGCTGTCGCCATCAGCCCGGCCCGTCACGCCGGCGGCGCGAGCCCGCTCCTGGAACGTGCCATCGCCATTGTTGCGATAGAATTGGTTCAGCCCGGCTCGGGCGACGTACAGGTCCAGGTCCCCGTCCAGATCCAGATCCACGAACAGGACCCGGTTTCCGCCGCCGGCGCCCGACACGCCGGCCGGCCCCGTCACATCCGAGAAGAAGCCGTCGCGCTCATTGTGATACAGGGTGGCCACCTCTGAATCGACCACGAACAGATCGAGCCGGCGATCCGAGTCGAAGTCGCCGAACGCGGCCGCGGTAACGAGTCCGATCTCTCCCAGCCCCGCGTCCGCCGAAGTCTCGACGAACCGGCCCAGGTCGCTGCGAAACAGGAAGCCGGTTCCCGCATCCGGGCCGCTGGCCGTGGCGGCGAAGATGTCCGCGTCGCCGTCGCCGTCGTGGTCACCCACGGCCAGAACGGCCGGCGGCACGCCCTCGGGCAGCGCCGCGGCCGGTCCGTCGATTCCTGGCATCTCCGCCAGGCCCGCGACATCGGTGGCATCCGTGAAGCGGAGCGCCGCCAGTACTGCGTCTTCCGCCTGTACCTGGAGGCTGAACTCGTGGCTGAACACCAGGTCCAGCTGGCCGGAGAGTTCCCCGGCAGGGCCACGAAGCTCCTGCACGGCCGCCTGGTAGGGGGAGCCGTATCGCCTCCTCGAACGAGCCGGCGGCAGCCGGCGGGAAGTCGGGCGCCTGTTGCCGCAGGGCCTCGAGTTGTGCGACGGCCTCATCCCATTGTCCCGTCTCGAGCAGAACCTCCGCGAGCTCCAGACGTGCAGCCGGGCTGGAGGGGAGCGCGGCCACCAGGCGACTCAGGTAGCTGGTCCGCTCTCTGACGGCCCCGGCAGTCCCGCGCGCGACGGCAAGCCGGGCCAATGCGTACAGCGTGCGCGCGTGCTCTGGATGCCGATCCGCATTCTGCTCCAGCTCGCCTCGAGACCTTTCCGGATCGCCCTGCGCTTCGAGTATCGCGGCCAGAGTCAGTCGCGCATCCGGATCTTCCGGGTCCGCTGCCAGCGCGCTTCGAATCGCCGACTCGGCAAGCTCCAGGTCGCCGCCGCGAAGGTATACGCGCGCCAGGCTGGCGTGTCCTGAGGCTTCGCCGGGCGCCAGCTCCGTCAACCGGATGAACTCGGCCTCCGCCTCGGCCAACCGATCCTGTTGCAGAAAGGTGAGGCCCGTGTTGCGGGCCATCAGGATGTCGGTGGTGCGGGTCTCGTCGGGCGGGGGGGGCGTCGATTCGCCACACGCTGACCCGATAGCGGTGGCCGCGAAGACAAGCGACACGGCTCCGGGCGCACGCCGCGCGTCCGCCACCCTCCGTCCACGTCCAGAGCCTGCTGCCCACATCATCTACGATCTCCTTCCACGAGGTCGATCGTTTGTCCGGCCCGTACATCAACCAGTTTCTGCACCAATCCGCTCGTCGGCCAGCGAACCACAACGCTGTCGGCCGTGTCATGGGCGCCGAGGCCGACCGTCAGGGGACGGGTCTCGGACTGCGACAGATACGAGGAGCCAGTCCGCACCAGGCGCCGTTGAACCACGTCTCCCGCGAAGACATGCACCACGGCGCCCACGGCGTCACGATTCGGGCTCGACCCTCTGAGCGACAGCTTCAACCAGTGAACGTCTTCGCCCGGAAGGTCGTTGCGCAACAGGCGTGGGCGTCCCCCGTTGACCGTGAGCAGGAGATCCAGGTCGCCGTCTCTGTCCATGTCGGCCACGGCCACGCCGCGCGCAACCGTCGGCTCATCGAACCCGTCTCCCACCTTCTGGCTGACGTCCACGAATTGGCCGCGTCCGTTGTTCCGGAGCAGCAGGGGCCGCTGCTGGAACGTCACATCCTGCAGCACCGAGTTGATGTCCGGCTCTATATGTCCGTTGCCCAGAACGAGATCCAGGAAGCCATCCAGGTCCAGATCGGCAAACAGCACTCCAAAGGTGAGCGGGAGGAGCGTCACGCGCGTCAGGCGCGCGGAGCCGGCAAGATCCTGGAACAGCTCCGCGTCGATCTGCGTGTACAGCGACACGGCCTCGTTTGAAAAGTTGCCGATGACGATGGACAGGCGGCCCTGATTGGTGACGTCCGCGATGTCGATGCCCATCCCGGCTCGCGCCCGGCCGAACTCATCGAAGGCCACGCCTGCCGAAAGCGCAATGTCTGTGAACGTCGCATCGCCGTTGTTGCGATACAGGAAGTTCTGGTAGGTGTCGTTGGCGACGACAACATCGGGCCAGCCATCATCGTCGATGTCCTCCACACCCAGCCCCAGGGTCTTGCCGTTCCGGTTCAGGATTCCGGCGCCCTCGGTCACGTCTGAGAAGCTGCGCCCTCTCTCGTTCCTGTACAGTCGACACGTCTCCCCATCGTACTGCTCCGGAGTCGCATACGACTTCGTCTTTCCGTCCAGGGTAGTGTACAGATCCGTCTCGGGTGTCCAGCGGACGTAGTTGCACACGAAGAGATCGAGCCAGCCGTCCCGGTCAAAGTCCAGCCACGCGGACGCCGTGGACCAGGAGGGAGGCTCCGCAGGGTCTCCGCCATTTCCAGTCACTCCCGCGGCGCGGGTCACATCGGTGAAGCGGCCAGCGTCGTTGCGAAGCAGTCGGTTGTCTCCCACGGCAGTGAGGTAGATGTCGGGATCGCCATCCCCATCGTAGTCCGCCACTGAAATCCCCATGCCGTAGACCGAGAAGTCCAGTCCCGCGCTCCGGGTGACATCGCGGAACTGTCCGCCACCCATGTTCCTGTACAGCCGTGCCGTCGCCCGGTCTCCCGACTCGTGGCCCGGCCACTGCGAGCCGTTGACCAGCAGGACATCAGGCCAGCCATCCACGTCGTAGTCAAGAAAAGCCGCTCCGCTCCCCATGGTCTCGGGCATCCACTTCTCCCCAAAGGCACCGGTCTCGTGTACGAAGTCGATGCCCGCTGCCAGGGTGATGTCCGTGAACCGGAGCCTTGTCTGGCCGTCTTGCCGCTCCCGAGTCGCGTACGCGGGCCGCGTATACTCCGGGGTCTGCTCCGCAGCGGGTTCGGCCCCACCGCAGGACACGGCTGGAATGGCCGCCAGGACTGTGGCCAGGACTGCTCTCCCGCTCACGGCTGTCCCTCGCCGGGCTCCAGTACGTGGGTGTGCAGCGGCTGGGCCATCAGGTTCACACCGGGGTTCGCGAGCCGGAAGTTACCGGCGATGGCCTGCGCCGCCTCATCGATCCGATACCGCTCGTAGGCGGCTTCGGCGCGGGCAGCCTGATCGGTCCGGCCCAGCGCGCGGAAGCTGAGCATGCGGTGGTAGTGGGACACACGGTCCTCCGGATCGATCTCCAGCACCCGCTCGAACGCCAGCAACGCCTCCTCGTAGCGCTGGTCCAGATACAGCGTCCGGCCCAGACCGCGCCACGCCGCGCGGTCATCCGGAAACTCCTCCAGCACCCGCCGGAACGCCAGCTCGGCTTCCTCGTATCGCCCGTCTTCCTGCAAGGTCAGGCCCCACACCCAGGCGGCCTGCGGGTCACCCGCCTTGAGCGACTCGACCCGTTCCAGGTACTCGTACGCGGCTTGCAGATTCCCGTCCTGGATGGCGACGCGGGCCAGGTTGAGGTTGCCGTCGATCCTCTCGGGCTGCATCGCCGCAACTCGCTCGAACGCCAGCACGGCTGCCCTGGTGTTCCCCTCTCGCAGCAGGGCGATCCCGTAGTCGTTGTACCGCATCCACTCTTCGGGCACGTCGACGCGGCTTTCGGGCGCCGACAGCGCGTCTGGACCGACCACCGACAGCCGGATCTCGTCGCTGGCGATCTCGGTAACCGGCAGCTCGGGCACGGAGTCAAAACGGCGGAAGCCATCCGGATTGGCCCGGAAGGCAAACTCCGTGTACGCCCGGTTGAACTTCCGCCACAACAGTCGGGCCCGCAGTGTCAGCGAGCGTCCGCCCATCTCCGGTGGCACCCTGAACTCGAAGTGCGCCAGGTCGGCGGAGCCGGGACCGATGACGTTCGCGGCCGCCGTAACGTGAATGTCGGTCCCGTTGCGCCGTTCTATCACGTTGCCATCGCGATCCAGCAGCACGGCCATGTATCCGTGCGCCAGCGGATCCAGGTGACCGTCCGCGTCGAGAGCTCCGCTGATCGCCAGCAGGGTGCCCGCATCGTCCTCCACGCGGAACTCCAGCCAGCCCTCGTTCGAGTCGTTGGTACCACCCGGAAACGTGTGCCCGACCCCCCTGTTCCGAACCACTACGTCCACCGTGATGGTCTCGCCGGGGAGGAGAACCGGCCGGGACCGGTCCAGCGCTGTGAACGTCGACGCTGAGCGAGCCGACCTCAGCGCAAAGATGTCCACCGACAGCTTCTCGTCCTGCAGGAATGCCTCGATCCGCCGGATCGTCGGCCAGTCGCCGCGCACAAACGGAAGGGCCGTGTTGGCGGCGACAAAACGGTGCGAGCGAACGAATCCGCCTTCGGCCGCCAGGTCTCCTTGCGTGGCGGGCTCGAGCGGCATGTGGCAGTCCTGACAGATACGGCGTCCCGCCGGGAGATAGAAGGTGCGCGAGGCGTTTCGGGAGACCCCGCTGTCGTGCCAATTGTCGAACTCGTCCTGGCCTCGCAACCAGCGGTAATTGTTCACCGGCTGTACAAGTCGGACCTTGTGGCACGTCCCGCAGTACTCGGGCTCGCCGAAGTACGGCTTGCGCAGCCGCCGCTTGTGAACCGTGGGCTTCGCTTTCAGCGCGGCGTCGTGCAGGAAGGCCCGCCAGCTGCCCGGCGCGGCTTCGGAAAACACGTACGGATCGTCCTGCTCGTCGGCCAAGTTGTAGTTGGCATTGCCGGTCCGGTCGTGCGTCAAGTCCATCAGGTGGCAGGCCAGGCACGTCAAACCCGCCTGCGCGTCGCGATCCGCCCGATCGATGGGTCCGTTGATCTTGCCGGTGAACAGAAGCGCGGGGTCGTGGCACCCGGCGCACCATTTTGTCTTGACGCCGCCGGCATCCAGCGACGCTTCCGGCAGGGTCGCCAGGTGCCGCTCGATCCATTCGTTGGACATCGTTGCGTTGTCGCGGGTGTCGTTCACGCTGGCCTCGTAGAACGGGTTGTTGAACGAGGCAAACCGGTGCGCCGACGTGGCCCACTGCGCAACGATGTCCGGGTGGCAGCGCACGCAGGTCTCTGCCCCGATCGGAGTGCGCTGCACGAAGCCGTCACGCGCGACTTCATCAGCCACGGATTCGGGCCGCCGCACCGGATCGGGCGGTACCAGGAGTCGGATCGGCACGAAACCGCCTGAGCTGGTGGTGGCAGGGGCCGGGAAGAACGGGCTCTGGGGCGGCACGAAACCAAGCGGGGTGAACGACTCCGCTGAGAACAGGGTCACGTCACGGCCCCCGGCTCCCGGGCCGTCCACAAGCCCGGCGTCCAGCGCCGCACGGTATTCCGGCGTGCTCTCGGCGCCGCGCTGTGTAAGCGCGTGACCGACCACTGCGGCCAGCAGCACGGCAACCATAGCTACCGCGAACTTGCGGAACTTTCGCGACGATGGACGACTGTAGCTGACCAGCCGATGGGCCACGTACCCACCCGGGATGCACGCAGCACAGATGACGTGTGCCCACCACGCCCACCGGTGATCCCGGCTCGCCGCTTCCGTGAGAATGAACAGGCCGGTGACCACCAATCCGACGCCGATGATGACGTAGGCCAGCCCGGAGAGGATGGACGCCCTGTGCCGGCGTTGCCAAACCTTGGGAAGGTGCGCAACCAGGAACAGGATCATGAGCGTTGCCAGAAGCAGTCCGACGCCGGTGTGCGCCAGCACCATGGTCTGGAACAGCTTTGGCAGCGAGGTGTCGCCCGCCGCAAACAGGGTCAGCCCGGCCAGGTCGGCAAGCCTGTTGAGGAGCAGGTACAGCGCGTTGGCGACCATGAAGACCGCCAGCGCGAGCCCGACGGCGAGAAGGGCTCGCAGCCTGCCGGGCAACAAGGACGGCAGTACGGGCCTGCGGTCAGAAGCGGCTGGTTTCATAGGCCAGGGCGCGGGACTACTCGCCCTCCTCCTCTATCTCCGCAGTCCATCGAACATTGATCGCTCCTTTGATGGACTGTGCGGTCGGGCACTTGGATTGATGCCGCTCCAGCGCTCGCTCCACCGTCTCGCGGGTGCCGGCAGGAATCCGAAGACGATACCGAACGATGATCTCGGTCAGAACGGGCACTCCATCCCGAACCCGATTGATGCCCTGCACGTCCGCGGCAATGTCAGCAGCTCCCAGCCTGATCTCGCGCACCTCCAGTGCGCCGTTGAGCGTACCGAGCATTCAGCCGCCTGTAGCGGCCACCTGGTAGTCTACGGGCAGCGGAAGATCCTTCGAGTCGATCCTGTAGTGCTTCTTGATCTCGCCATGGACGCCCATATCAAACTCGGTACCGTCCGCGAGCGTGGCACGCCTGTGGACCCCTTCGATCTTCTTCACCGCCGCACGCGCCACGTAGAAAGGCTCGTTCACACTGTCCTCCGGATTCAGATGGTCGGTTTGTCCCTGGTTTCTGTCGACAAACGAGGGAATCTAGAGTCCGGCCTGGAGGGATGGAACTCGGATGCAAGAAGGGGCGAGCGACAGGCGCTCACCCCTCTCCTGCTATTTGCCGTCCGTTTCGGCCTGGCAACCGGCCGCTACACGGGCCCGTCTTCGGGATCGCTAGCCGTCTGGAATCGCTTGCGTAGCCGGCTGCCGGCGTATCCTGCCAGACCGAGACCTACCAGCGTCGTGCTCACCGGCTCCGGCACCTCCGTCAGCGGCGGACCGTCGTCGCCACCCGGAGGAGGCCACTCGCCGTCGTCGCCACCCGGAGGAGGCCACTCGCCGTCATCGCCGCCGTCGTCGCCACCCGGAGGAGGCCACTCGCCGTCATCGCCGCCGTCATCGCCATCGTCGCCCGAACCATCATCGCCGCCGGTGCCACCATCATCGCCGCCGGTGCCCCCGCCGCCGCCATCGTCGCCCGTGCCCCCGCCACCACCATCGTCGCCCGTGCCCCCGCCACCACCATCACCATCACCACCGGTCGTGCCCGGATCGCCTTCGTCCTCCGGCGGAAAACCGCTGACTGTCTCGGTGTCGCCACCATCGGGTGCCAGGAGCGCCATGGTGACCGGGAAGGCCAGTACGAACAGCGCGGCGATCGGCGGACCGCGATCGCATATGTCACGCTCTTCCGGAGTCAAACCCCGGGCGCCATCCGCGTACCGGCCCTGCTCGCAGCTGATCACGCCCGGATCGGCATCCACTGCAGCCAGGGCCGCCATGGAGTCCTGGTCCATGCCAACCAGCCACTCATCGGTAATCTCCACGCAGCCAGTCCCCGTCGCCGCATCGCAAACCATGCCCGGCGCATCACGGTAGACCTTCAGGCGGCCGTCGTCCGTGAGGTGACCGGCCAGCGTGGAAGCGGCCCCCAACGTCGTTCCGTCTCGCGAATCCTCCAGCCCGGTCGCATTGGGAACGAAAATGAGCAACTGGTCGTCGAGAACGTCGACTTCCACGCTGGCACAGCTCGTGGTCCACCCACTCGTACAACGGTTCTGCTGGGCGGCCAGGGCTCCCGAGCAGAAAAGCAGCAGGGCTGCCGCAACCGCAACCGGGATTCCGTATGTCATTGGCTTTCGCACGCTAGCACTCTCGCGGCTCGAAACGCCGCCCAACTGCGGTTACGCCAACCGCCCTTCCCCGCCCAACGACCTTGCGACGCCCCGCGCCGCGCACTCGAATCCTCCCCCGCGTAACCTGATGTCTCGCACACTCTCCGACTCGTTGCACCAACTCTGCAACGCGCCGGGCCAATCGGGTCGGTCCACGGTTCACTTGCGGACCGGACCGACGAAACGTGCAATTCCAGGGCCAAACTGCTGCGATGGCTAAGTGAATCATGTGAAGGCGTTTACGGTTCCACAACGCCGCATTCAGGGCCTGTTTTGTTGGACCCGTCCCACAAAACGGGCTGCACCGGCCCGCCAGCCGGCCACCTTCCCGGTCTGGGGCGCCGGCGCCTCGCTTTTCGTCCCCCCGGAGAGATCGGCGATGACATCCCGTTGATGGCGGCCGCGATTCTTCTTCTCATGAACGCTCGTAGCGGTGCCCCGCAATGACAGCCGTACCGGTTTCCAGGACCCGGAGTCAGGAGGGATCGGCTCTGCCGCTGGTCCTGTTCGCCCTCATGATGCTCTACATGCTGGGAGGAGCGGGCTTCACCCAGTCCACCATCGAGCTCATCATCTCGCGCAATCATCGACGTAGCGTGGAGGCGTTCTACACGGCGGACGGGGGTCTCCAGCACTTCCTGGGCACGACCAGCGATCTGCCGCCGGCCCAGGCGACCTTCTCCCTGCCGGCCGGCGCGGCCGACGTCACGGCCGAACCCCTTCTGCTGGTTGCCCCCGGATTGTGGCTGTACCGGGTGGAGGCCGCGGCGAGCCTTCCGCTGGGCGCCGGCGGGCACAGCCGCCGCACGGTCGGCACTATCGTTCTCGCTGCAGAGCCCTCCGGATTGGGCACTCCCGGCACGCCGCCGGTGTCGTTCCCCGGCACCTGGTATGAGCTGTTCTAAGTGGGACCCTCAGGGGAGGTAGCGGTCCAGTAGATCCAGCACGGCCTCCGGGTTGTCCGCGTTCAACCAGTGGCCTCCCTCCACGTCGTGAAGGTGGACCTGCGGACCGGTCAGGCCTTCCAGGCGGCTGCGCTCCTCTCTTGTCAGGAGCCTGGAGCGCGTGGCCCGGACAAAGTGGAGTTGCAGGCCGGCGGGCGGCTGCTCCACCACTTCCCATGCATCTATCTCGAAGAAGTCCTCCATTAGCTCTTCGACTCCGCTGAGATCGAATCGCCAGCGGAACCTGCCTCTCTCCCGGTGGAGGTTGGTCACCATCCAGTTGGCCACCGAGGGAGCGAACCCGTGCGCCCGGATCGCCGCTCGCGCCTCGTCACGATCGGAGAAGCTGAGGAATCCGCGGACGATTCCCAGCATCCTGATTGCATCGCCCGCCGGGGCGCGTCGACTGGGAGTCGAGTCCATCACCCACACCTGGTCGAGCGAGCTCGCGCCCGTCGCCGCGTAGACCAGGGCCACTTTGCCCCCGAACGAGTGCCCCAGAATGGCGCGCGGAGGGGTGCCCAGGTGCTCTGCCAGGGTGGCCAGGTCCGAAGCGCACGCGTCCAACGTGTGCGGCGGAGGAAAGCCCTGTGATCCGGCATGGAGTCTCAGGTCCACCAGGACAACCCCCCACTCGGTCCTACGCTGGACGAACCGACGGGCGATGGAAGCCCAGTTCCGGCCTGCTCCGTAGATGCCGTGCAGGACGAACATCCAGGACTCTGGATCGGATCGCTCACTGACCAGCCGGTGGTGGAGTACCGCGGGCGGGTGCTCCATCACGCCGGCTGCAGCATTGTTTGAAACGGCTCCATGATGGCCTCGACGCGTGCGATGGTCTCGGTGTCCAGCTCCACGTCGGCGGCCGGAATGTTCTGGGCTACCTGCTCGACACTCCTGGCCCCGACGATGGCGGAGGTGATCCCGTCCTGCCGGAGGATCCAGGCGAGCGACAGCTGTGTGACCGAGATGCCCAGCGGCTCGGCCACTTCCCGGCTCAACCGCTCCACGGCCTCCAGCACGTCGGTCCTGAACGCCCGGGCCGTGAACTGGGAGTCCTGCGGGTGGGCGCTCCGCGTTCCAGCCGGCGGGGGCTCGCCCGGCCGGTACTTGCCCGTGAGGATTCCGCCGGCCAGCGGGCTGAACACGACCTGTCCGATTCCGTTGGCCCGGCAGGTGGGAAGAACATCCGTCTCGATCCGGCGTGCCAGCAGGGAGTACTGTGGCTGGTTGCTGATGATCGGACGTAACCCGGCCGCCTGCTGCCGTCGGACCGCCTCGTCGATCTGGCCGGCCGTCCACTCGCTGATACCGGCATACAGCACGTCGCCACGGGCTACCAGATCATCCAGCGCGCGCAGCGTCTCGTCCAGCGGAGTTTCGGCATCGTACCGGTGGCACTGGTAGAGGTCCACATAGTCCAGCCCCAGCCGTCGGAGCGATGCGTGGCAGCTCTCCATGATGTGCTTCCGTGACAGCCCCCGGTCGTTGGGTCCGGGTCCCATCTGGAAATACGTCTTGGTGGCAACGACCACATCGCCGCGCGGGACTCCCGCCAGCCACGCACCGAGTGTCTTCTCGGCCTCGCCGTTGGCATAGACGTCCGCCGTGTCGAAGAAATTGACACCCCGCTCGAGCGCCGCAGACAGGCAGTCATGCGCGCTGTCATCGTCGACGCTGCGTCCATACGTCAGCCACGAGCCCAATCCGATGGTACTGACCTTGAGGCCCGACCTTCCCAATTGGCGATAGTCCATCGGTGTGCCTTCCGTGTCTGTCGTCTCTATAATGCGCCGCCTTCCGCGTGATCGCGGACACCGAGTCGAAGGTACGTCGAGAGATCTGTCGGGTCGATGCAGGAGAATCGTGCTGGAACAGGCCGCTTACAGCCCTTCCGAATACACCGCACCCGGGTGGCTGCGGAATCCCCATCTCCACACGCTTGTGGCACGGACTCTCCGCGCGCGGCGCGCCGTCAGCTACCGGCGGAAGCGAGTCACGACGCCCGACGGTGACTTCCTCGATCTCGACTATCTCGAACCCGATGGACTGTCGGACCGCGCTCACCAGGCACCACTCGACCGGCCGGATGCGGAAATCGAGGTGCCTCTCGCCGTGGTGCTGCACGGGCTGGAGGGCTCCTCTCACTCCGGATACGTGGTAGAAGCCGGGCACCACCTGGCCAACCGGGGATTCCGGGTGGTGGCCATGAACTTCAGATCCAGAAGTGGGGAGATCAATCGGCGACCCGGTTCGTATCACGCCGGACGTACCGAGGACCTGGAGTGCGTTGTGGACCACCTCGAGAAGCGCCATCCGGGGACGCCGCTGGTCCTGGTAGGCTTCTCGCTCGGCGGGAACCTGGTCCTGAAATACCTGGGCGAGCGGGGTGCTTCCGTCCCCGGGAGCATCCGTGCCGCCGCCGTAGTGTCCGTTCCCTTCGACCTCTCGCGCTGCGCCGACCGGATGGACAGGGGACTGGGTCGCCTCTACGCGACGCGTTTCCTGCTGTCACTCAAACGTACGGTGCGGGCAAAAGCCGAGCAGTTTCCGGATGCCTACGATCTGCCGGCGGTCCGCCAGGCGCGCACCATGCGCGCCTTCGATGATGTGGTGACGGCTCGGGTACACGGGTTTCGCGACGTGGATCACTACTACGCGGAATGCAGCAGCGGACCGTACCTGGACGGCATCCGGGTCGCCACGTTGATCGTTCAGGCGCTTGACGATCCACTGGTCCCCGCGGATTCGCTGCCCGCCACCACCATCCGCGACAGCCAGTGGCTTCAGCCCGCCATTACCGAACGGGGGGGACACGTGGGATTCGTGACCGGCCGGGGACGTTGGCACGCCGGGTTCTGGGCTGAGCGGGAGGTAGCCAGGTTCCTGGAAATCTGGTCGCGGAACGGCCGGGACCTCGCGAGCCAATAGGTGTAGCAGTGCGCGCTGAAGTCAGTCAGCCTTGCCAGACCGCCAAGGAGACCCGATGACGCAGGACACCCGACAGTCGGAAACACAGACTGTCACGCTACGCTGCCAATTCTGCCTGAAGCTGAACAGAATCGACGTGGGCCGTGCCGCGGAGCGCCCGAAGTGTGGGGAATGCGGTAAGCCGATGTTGCTGGATCGCCCTCTCAAGATCTCCGACGAAGATCTCGACCGGCTCGTGTCGGAGGCGGAGATCCCCGTTCTGGTGGACTTCTATGCCGATTGGTGCGGACCGTGCCGAATCATGGCGCCGTTGCTCGACGATCTGGCCAGGGAGCGATTGGGAGAGGTCCTCGTAGCCAAGCTCGATACGGACCGGTATCCGGGGCCTTCCCGGGCGCTGGGAATCCGGGGCATTCCCACCCTGATCCTGTTCCGCGGAGGAGAAGAGATCGGCCGCGAAGTGGGCGCCGTACCGAAAGACAAGCTGGAAGCGCTGGTCGAAACCGCGCGCTGATCGCGAACCACTCCGCACCCCGACCGTCCGCGAGTGTTTCCCCGAACTGTGAGAGAGAGATGACAAAGCTGTATACCCGCATGCTGGGATCGCTCATCCTGGTGCTGTGCGCGGCTCCGCTGCTGGCGCAGGACTATGGCTGGGCCGTGGCCATCGCCGAGGATGAGGTATTCGTCGCCGAATCCGGTAACGAGGCGAAACCCGGGTACGTGTACGTCTACCGTCGTTCCACCGATGGCGGCTGGGGCGAGTACGCCAGGCTGGAGGCGCCGGACGCGGTGCCGGGAGATCATTTCGGCCGGGCTCTCGTGGTCACGGATGGCACCCTGATGATAGGCGCCACCGTGATGGACGAGTCGCGGGGGGCGGTCTATTTCTTCGAGCGGGACGCAGACGGGAGCTGGGCGCTGGCAACCCGGATTCAGCCGGCAGGTCTATCGCCCGGCGACGCCATGGGGATGATCGGCTCCATCGACGGCGACATCGCGATGGTGGGCTCAAGGGGACACAACGGCGGCGCAGGGGCGGTGTACGTGTTTCGCCGGGACGGCTCCGGAGACTGGTCTGAAGCCGGGATGCTTACGGGTAGCGACTCCGAGCCGGGCGACTTCTTCGGCTACACCATGACCGTGTCAGGCGACCTGGCCGTGGTGGGAACTCCCATACCGGAGGGCCAGTCGGGTGCCGCGTACGTATTCCGGCATGACGCCGCGACGGACCGCTGGGTGGAAGAGGCCAGACTCGGCGCTTCGGATGCGGAGGCAAACCACGGCTTCGGCCAGGCGGTCGCGGTTGTGGAAGGCTTCGTGCTTGTCGGGTCTCCGGGACGGGACCGCGGGACCGGAGGGGTCTACGTGTTCGAGCGCGCGCAGTCCGGCGCGTGGGGCGAGGTCGGCCTGCTGCTTCCGTTCGACAGCCCCCGCTCCGGGCAGTTCGGGAGCTCGATCGGGATGGACGGATCCAACCTGTGGATCGGCGCTCCGGGCGCCGACACCCAGGGCCGCGTCTACGTTCTGCAACGTGACGAGGAGACCGGCTCGTTCACCGGTGCGGCCAAGCTGGGAGCTTCCGACGTGGGACGTGGCGCGGCGTTCGGCAACGCGTTCACGGTCAGTGGCGACCTGGCCGTCGTGAGCGCGCCGGGCGCCGACTTCGGGGTCGGCTCCGTCTACATCTTCGAACGCGGAGAAGACGGCGCATTCTCCGCGGGTACCGAGGTATTCAGCGAGTCAGTCGGGCTCGATCCCATCGTCGGTGAGCAGGTGGACTGCGACGAGGGCAGCGCATCCGTGTTCGGCTGTGACCAGGTGGACATCCTGTCCTTCCTGCCCGTCGGGGCCATCGGCGGTGCCCGGGGGACCTCCGTCAACGACGTCTGGGGCTGGACCGACCCGCAGACCGGGCGCGAGTACGCGCTTGTCGGCCGTACGGCGGGCACGGCGTTCATCGACATCACGGACCCGGCCAACCCGGTGTATCTCGGCAATCTGGCGATGACCTCGACCGCGAACGGTAGCACCTGGCGAGACATCAAGGTCTACCAGGATCATGCGTTCATCGTGTCCGACGGCGCCGGAGAGCATGGGATGCAGGTCTTCGATCTCGCGCGGCTGCGCGACGTGAGCGCCGCTCCGGTCGAGTTTGACGAGGATGCTCACTACGACGGCATATGGAGCGCCCACAACATCGTCATCAACGAGGCAACGGGTTTCGCATACGCGGTGGGAGTGAACATGGGAGGCGAAAGCTGCGGTGGCGGTCTCCACATGATCGATATCCGGGAGCCGCAGACCCCGACGTTTGCCGGCTGCTTCGCCGACGCGGAGACCGGGTGGCAGGGGACGGGCTATTCGCACGATGCCATGTGCATCATCTACGACGGCCCTGACACGGAGTACGTGGGCAAGGAGATCTGTTTCGGTTCCAACGAGAATGCGCTGAGCATCTCCGATGTCTCGGACAAGGACAATCCGGTCGCGGTCTCCAACGCGACGTATCCCAGCGTGGCGTACGCGCACCAGGGCTGGATCACGGAAGACCACCGCTACTTCTTCATGAACGACGAGGGCGATGAGCTGAGCACGGAGCTGCCCGGAACGCGGACGCTGATCTTCGACGTGACGGACCTGGAGGACCCGGTACTGGTAACCGAGCACTTCGGCGAGACGCTGACCAGCGACCACAACCTGTACATCAAGGGCAACCTGATGTACCAGTCCAATTACGTGAGCGGTCTGCGCATCCTGGACATCAGCGATCCGGAGAACCCGGTGGAAGTCGGTTTCTTCGACACGGTGCCGTGGAGAGAGGAGCCGGCCATGGATGGCTCCTGGAGCAACTACCCGTACTTCGAAAGCGGCACGATCGTGGTGACCAGCGGAAGAGAGGGAGTGTTCTTCCTCAAGAAGCGCGAGCCGGAGCTGGTTCCGTGAGGCGGCCGACCATCGCGCTCGCCCTGCTGCTGGTCGCGGCCTCGTCGCTCGCGGCGAGCGGTTCCGGTCCGGGCGGTTTCGCGGCGAGCGGTTCCGGTCCGGGCCCGGGCGGCTTCCTGTACGTGTGCAATCAGGACGGCGCCACCGTGTCCGTCATCGACCTCTCATCGCACCAGGTGGTGGAGACGGTGGACCTCCAGGACCTGGGGTTCTCCCCCACGGCCAAGCCACATCACGCCATCGCCGAGCCCGATGGCTCGTTCTGGTACGTCTCGCTGATCGGCGACAACCACGTTCTGAAGTTCGATCGCGAGAACCGGCTGGTCGGCCAGGTGGAGTTCGAGCGACCCGGCATGCTGGCGCTCCACCCGTCGGATGACGTGCTCTTCGTAGGGCGATCGATGGCCGCCGTGAATCCGCCGCAGCGTATCGGGGTGATCGACCGGGAAGCGATGACGCTGGACGAGATCGACGTGTTCTTCCCACGCCCTCATGCGCTGGCCGTCGAGCCAGCCGGGAGGTTCGTGTACACGTCCAGCCTGGCCGAGAATCGCCTGGGGGTCTACGACCTGGACACCGGGGAGCTCGAGCTGGTCGATCTGGAGGGTCCGCCGCATGTGTTCGTGCAGTTCGCCATCTCACCTGACGGCAAGACGCTCGTTTCGACGACCGAGCTGACGGGCCACCTGCTGGTGTTCGACATCGCGGCTCCGCCTGACATGAAGCTGATCAAGGTCCTCGATGTGAGCGAAGCGCCCTGGCACCCGGCCTTCACTCCCGACGGGCGCTACGTGGTGTTTGGCAACAAGAACGCAAATTCCGTGACGGTCGTCGCGGCGGCGGACTGGACCATCGCCGCCGTGGTGGAGGGCCAGGGACTGTCCGAGCCGCATGGCGCCGCAATCTCGAGCGACAGCCGGTATGCGTACATCTCTAACCGGAATACGAAGGGAGCCTACACAGAATCGGGAAGCATTGGCGACAAGCCGCGGGGCACCGTGGTCGTCCTGGATCTCGAGTCCTTCAAGATCGTAGAGGTGATCGTAGCGGGCGCATACGCCGCGGGGATCGGCATCTCCTCGGGCCATTGAAGCGCTCTCGGTACCTGCCGGCCAGAGTGCCGGCGTGGATCATGGCCGGAACGCTGATCGGCTCCGCGGCGGGGTGCGGCGCAGCTTCCCGTGAGGCTGCCCGGCCGGGGCAACCCATCGTGGGCCCGGCTGGTGAGCCGGGTTTCGAAATGGACGTCTACCCGTTCGAAGTCCGGGACTCGGCAGGGAACCCGTACGACCATCCCTTGCTGGGTGGATTCAACGTGCCGCGTCCCCAGTGGATGGACATCGACGGCGATGGCGACCTCGACCTGTTCGTGCAGGAGAGATCGGGCCAGGTCATCTTCCTCGAGAGCCAGGGGACCTCTCCGGCGCACCGCTACGTCTGGCGAACGGATCGATTTGCCGGACTGGATGTGGGAGAGTGGTACCGGTTTGCCGATGTGGATCTGGACGGCGACAAGGATCTTCTCACCGAGCGCCGCTTCTCTCACATCCGCTTCTTCCGGAACGATGGCCGGGCCGACGCTCCGCGATTCACGCTTGTGGCGGACACGGTTCGCGACACTGCCGGAAAGCCCGTCTTCTCTGACCGCCAGAACATCCCCAACGTCTCCGATATCGATTGCGACGGGCTCCCCGACCTGTTCATCGGCAAACTGGACGGGACCGTGTCCAGGTACGAAGCCGCCGGAAGCGATGGAAGGCTGGAGCCGGGCCGAGATCGTCGCTCAGTTCGGTACGCTGCACGGCGCCAACACCCTGGTGCTGACCGACGTGGATGACGATGGCGACGAGGATCTGTTCTGGGGTGACTTCTTTGAGCCCGGGCTGCTGTTCATCGAGAACACGGGTTCCTGTTCGCGACCCGTTCTGTCCGGCCAGCCACGGCCGTTTCCGCCGGATGACCCGTTGTCCACCAGCGGATACAACGCCCCGACCTTCGGCGATGTGGATGGCGACGGGGATCGCGACCTGCTCATCGGTGTGCTGGGGGGGGCGTACAATCCCAACCTCACGTCGGCGGACAATCTCGTGTTTCTCGAGCAGCTTGCGGATGGCCGGTTCGAGAAGACTACGGACCGCTATGTATCCCAGATCGACGTGGGGAGCGAGAGCATTCCCGCTCTGGCCGACCTTGATGGAGACGGGGATCTGGACCTCTTCCTGGCCAACAAGATCGACCCCGATGATCTGCAGAGCTCCCGCATCTACGAGTTCCGCAACGAGGGGACCGGCGCAGCCCCATCGTTCCGTCTGCACGATCCGCTGGAGATCCGCGGGTTATATCACTACGCCCCGGCATTCGCGGACCTGGACGCGGACGGCGATCTGGACCTGGTGCTGGGCTCCTGGAAGAGCCACGTCGCCTACTATCTGAACGAGGGGAGCCCGACAGCGCCCCGGTTGGTCCTGGCCGACTCGGCCATGGTCACCCTGACCCGGGGGAGCAATTCGACGCCGGCGCTGGCGGACATCGATGCGGACGGTGACCTGGACCTGTTTGTAGGCGAGGCTTCCGGGGCGCTCAACTTCTACCGCAACCAGGGCACGCCGGAGCGACATGACTTCGTTCTGGAGTCCGACGAGTTCCAGGGTATCGACCCGGGCCGCAGAAGCTACCCCGTGTTGATCGACGCGGATGGAGACGGAGATCTGGATCTGGTCATGGGGACGGAGACAGGGCGGCTGGCGTTCTTCCGCAATCAGGGGACGGTGCAGACTCCCGACTTCATCGCCGCCGATGAGATCGACCTGGATCTGCAGGCGTTCTCGGCTCCGGCTTTCTCCGACCTGAACGATGACGGGCTCGTAGAGATGCTGGTGGGCGGAGCAGGCGGCGGTCTCCGCTTCTACAGGATCCCCCGGCCGGACGGCCAGGGAAACGACGGGAGTCGGCAATAGGATGGCGGGGATGTCGAACGGGTTGTTGGACTGGCTCGAACGTGAGCTGGAGGAGCGGGTGGAGCAGCGGGCGCCTGATCTGTCGCTCTCCTGCCGCGCCGCGCTGCGAGGTGGCCAGGCGGCCATGACGTTCTACGGCGAAGCCGGCCTGGAAGTACGGCACAAGGGCGTGGGCGATCCGGTGACGGCAGCCGACCACTCGGCCAACCACGCTATCCTGGCCACGCTGGCCGACGGCTGCCCGGAGGACCCCATCCTGAGCGAGGAATCTCCACCTCCGGAAGGCCAAACGGCGCAGCGACTATGGGTAGTCGATCCGCTGGATGGCACAAAGGAGTTCATCGCGCGCAACGGGGAGTTCGCGGTGATGGTAGGGCTGGCCGAGCGCGGCCGGGCCGTCCTGGGCGCGCTGTACCGACCCGACCCGGGCGTGCTGTATCTGGGAGTCGTAGGAACAGCCGCCTGGGTTGTCGACACCACGCTGGAGACGCCAACTCTGCGTCCGTTGCTGGTCACGGCCGACGCTCACGGCCCGGCAGAGCCGCTGCGCTTCGTGCGCTCTCGATCGCACCCGGATGAGCGTCTCACCCGGCTGGAAGAGCGCATCGGCCATCTCGAGATCGTGCGCTCGGGATCCGTGGGAGTGAAGTGCGCCCTGATTGCGACCGGTCGGGCCGATCTCTACGTGCACCCCGTGCCGTTCCTCAAAGAGTGGGACACGTGCGCACCGGAGGCGGTCCTGAGAGCGGCGGGAGGCACGGTCACTGATTGTGCAGGCAACGAGCTACAGTATGGTAAGCGGCAGACCCGCCAACCGGGGGGCATCTTCGCAGCGCGCCCTGATGTCTGGGAACGGGTGGCACCGCTGGTTCGAGACGTGAGCCAGCCGCTCTTCGAAGGCTGAGCCTGCTTCACCGAACCGTGGCACGCTTCTGGCTGATCGAAATCGTGATACACGCCGTCCGAATGTGGGGATGGTCCGACAGAGCGTTCAGCGAGGTGGAGTGAGATTCAAATGGCCAGTAGAAAAGCGGACAACGTCGTCTGGCAGGAGAACCCTGTCAGCCGGGAGGATCGGGAGGAGCAGCGGGGTCACCGCGGCGTAGTCATGTGGTTTACGGGGCTTTCCGCAAGTGGCAAGACCACCGTGGCCATGGAAGTGGAAAGACGCCTGTTCGAGGGCGGCTACTTCAGCGTCGTGCTGGATGGCGACAACGTGAGGCACGGGCTCAACAAGGATCTCGGATTCTCGCCCGAGGATCGACAGGAGAACATTCGCCGGATCGGAGAGGTGGCCAAGCTGTTCGCGGAGGCGGGAGCGATCGTCATCACGGCCTTCATATCGCCGTACCGCAAGGATCGTGACGGTATCCGTGAGATCATGACCCGACCCGCGGACTTCGTGGAGGTCATGGTGTCATGCCCGCTGGAAGTGTGCGAAGCGCGGGATCCCAAGGGTCTCTATGCCAGGGCACGCGCAGGAGAGATCCCTGACTTCACCGGTATCAGCGCTCCGTATGAGGCTCCAGAGGCGCCGGAGCTTACCGTCGAGACCAACGTCTACGACATCGACCAGTGCGTCGAGCAGGTTCTGGGTTACCTGCGCGAGCATGGATACATCAACAACGTGGACCGCCTTCGGGCCGTTTCCGCATAGAAGGTCATCGTGAGCCAGCCTACTGCTCTTTCCTCCGGGTCAACCCCCGTGAGGGCCTCGTCCCCCCAGGCGTCGTCCCCTGGACCCATCGGTCCGTACGGAGGGCTTCTGGTCGATTGCATCCCGGACGCGGGCGCGAATCAAGCGCTCCGGACGGAAGCCGGCGAACTGCCGACGGTGCAACTCCGCCCCCGCATACTCTCGGACCTGTACTTGATCGCCGTCGGCGCACTGTCGCCGCTGGACGGTTTCATGGGCGCCGAGGAGTACCATCGGGTGGTGGATACCATGACGCTATCCAACGGCTTACCGTGGTCGATCCCGGTCGTTCTTCCGGCAACGGAGGATGAGGCAGGCCAGCTGGCCGCCGGTGACCGGGCCGCTCTGGTTGCGCGCGACGGGTCTATCGCGGGCACGGTGGACGTGTCCGGGATCTTCGACCGCGACCTGCCGCGCGAGACGTCCGCGGTGTACGGAACGATGGATACCGCCCATCCGGGCGTAGCCGCGCTCCATACGCTCGGGCCAAAGTGCATCTCAGGCCGCGTCTCGTACCTGTACCCGCACGATGTTTCCGGCTTTCCGGCGGACAACCTCACTCCCGCGCAGACACGACAGCGCTTCTCGGAGCTGGGCTGGGCTACCGCGGTGGCGTTCCAGACGCGGAATCCTATCCACCGCGCGCACGAGTACCTGCAGAAATGCGCGCTGGAGATGGTGGACGGG
>JBDHIQ010000044.1:0-17650 GCA_039587395.1 Gemmatimonadota bacterium | reverse complement strand
GGGTCCGACACTTTTTGCAGTCCCAGCCCCTGCTGCATAGACTTTCGCTCCTCATGTCCATGGCGAATCACACCTCAACGTCGGAGTACCCATGCGCCGTTTGCCGCCCCTGCTAGCCCGCTTCTCCACCTTGCTGTTTCCTGTGGGACTGCTGCCTGTTGCTGCGCTGACCGTGGTCTTGGCCCTGCTGTCACCGGCCGGAGCATCGGCCCAGGCGCCGGCCCACCCGCTGGACGGCTTGTCGCTAGCCGAGTACTGGACCCTCTACGAGACGCTGCGTGATTCCGGTGAACTCAGTGAGGGGTCCCGGTTCCTGTACGCAGGGCTGAACGAGCCACCCAAGGCCGAGGTGCTGGCCTGGACGCCCGGCCAGAGCTTCCGGCGCGAGGCTCGCGTCCACCTGGTGCAGGACGACGCCGGGTACGAGGCCGTCGTGGACCTGCAGGGCAGCCGAGTGCTCGAGTTCGAGAAGGTCACCGACACGCAGTACATGGCGTACGACGGGGAGTGGTCGGACGCGGTCGCGGCACTCATGGAGCATCCGGACTGGGTGGCCGGATTCGAGGCGCGCGGGATCACCGATCTGGACATGATAGCCTGTTTCCCCATCTCCGATGCCTATTTCGACGAGCCCGAGCAGCGCGGTCGGCGCATCGCCAGGATCACGTGCTGGAACCGGATCGGAAGCCTGTCTGGCTGGGGCACCCCCATCTCGAGCCTGATCGGGGTGGTGGACCTGGAGAGCGGCGAGGTACTGCGGGTGATCGACCTGGGGCCGACGCCTCCCGCGCCGCTGATGGGAGAACATCACGCCGAGGCCGTCGGTCCCACCCGGGACGAGCTCCCCCCGCTCGGCTACAGCCAGCCGGTGGGTCCCGGCTTCCAGCTGGACGGCCACGAGGTGAGCTGGGAGGGCTGGCGATTCCAGTTCCGCGTGGACCAGCGGCGCGGCATCGTGCTGTCCCGAGTCCGGCACGTGGACGGGGACCGGGAGCGATCGGTGCTGTACCAGGCCTCGCTGTCGGAACTGTTCGTGCCATACCAGGATCCGGCGGAACCGTGGAACCACCAGGCCTACTACGATCTCGGAACGTACCCCTCCCAGTTTGGCGGCATCGCCAGCACGCTGGAGCCGGGCCGGGACTGCCCACCGCACGCGAAGTACTTCGACACGTACGTGATTACCCAGGATGGATCGCCGACCCAGCGGGCCCGGGTAGCCTGCATGTACGAGCGGCCGGGAGCCGAGCCGGCGTGGCGCCACACGCGGGGCGACGTGGTGGAGAGCCGGGCGCGGCGCGACCTGGTCCTCCGGATGGTCATGGGCGCGGGGAACTACGACTACCTGTTCGACTGGGTGTTCAAGCAGGACGGCTCGATCCGCGTGAACCTGGCCGCGACGGGCATCGACCAGGTGAAGTCCGTAGCCCACGAATCGGCCGCTGTCGATGACGACGCGGCGCCGGACGACCGCTACGGACGCTTCGTGGCCCCCTACCTTGTCGCGGTCAACCATAGCCACATCTTCTCGTTCCGCATCGATTTCGATGTGGATGGCCAGGAGAACAGCCTGGTGGTAGACCGCCTCGTTACCGAGACCCTGGAGGACAATCCGCGGCGCAGCGTGTGGCGAGTCGATCCCCTGGTCGCACAGCGCGAGGCAGACGCCATGCGGACGTCCACCCTGACGAAGCCCGAGATCTGGCGCGTGGTGAACCCGTCGGAGATAGGTCCGCAGGGTTATCCCAGCGGGTATCTTCTCGAGGGGCACGGAGCGAAGACGCTCCTGCTTCCCGATGACTACCTGTACGCGGCGGGTGACTACCCGACGTCCAGCGTGGCCGGACAGGGTCTGCCCGAATGGACCAGCGCCAACCGGCCCATCGAGAACACGGACATCGTGGTCTGGTACACCATCGGCTTCCACCACGTGGCCCGCCCGGAGGACTGGCCGATCTTGCCTTTGGAGCTACACGGGTTCTATCTCAAACCGGCGGCGTTCTTCACCCGCAACCCGGCGATCGACCTGCCGAAGTGAGGCTTACCGGCCGCTCTTGACTGTGGCTTGACTCTCCACCCCCAGACTCCATTGCGGAGAGACGTGACTCATCTGGGGGACAGGCATGATGGCCGAGAGACGCGATCGCTATTTCCGATGGCTTCTGGCGCACCGGGGACGAGTACTGCTCGCCGCGGCTACGGTCCTGACCGTATCGGCCTTCGGGGCCGGCCGCGTCCGCATCGACTACACGATCGAACAGCTGTTTCCCGCCCGCGGCGAGTCCAGGCAGACATTTGACGAGTACAAACAGGCCTTCCCCCGGGAAGACCTGCGCTTCTCTCTCATCTGGCGCGATACGCGGGCGCCCGGCGTACATCTGTATCGGGACATGCAGCGGGCGGCTCGTGAATTCGAGAAAGCAGGACTGCTCGATGTCCACTGGATCGGAAGCGTCAGCGTAGCAGAGGCCGAGTGGATCGACGGAGAAGCGGGTCTTCGCATCCATCCCCTGGTCGAAGAAAGCCGACTGACCGACCGGTACGTGCAAAACGTGCTTGTCCGCTACCGGGATGAGCGCCTGTATCGTGGCTACCTGTGGAACGCGGACCAGACGAGCTTCGCGATTCACGGATACCTGGACGAGCATTCGGCCGACGATCGTACAAGAAGAGAGATCGAGGAGGCCCTCAGCGACGGACTGGCCGCCCTCGACCTCGAAAGCGTCGAAACAGCGCTCGGCGGGATTCCCGTCTTCCGCTCGCGGCTGCCGAAGCTGCTGGAGTCGGATCAGCGGCTGCTGCTAGGCGGAGGTTTCCTGCTGTTCGCGTTGATCCTCTTCCTGTTCTTCCGCAGCATCACGCACATCGTCTTCTGTCTGGCGTCGGCGATTCCAGCCTATCTCGTGACGATCGGCGTGATGGGCCATGCCGGTATGTCCATCAGCGTCCTGACAAGCTTCATCCCGATCATCGTTCTCGTCGTAAGCGTCAGTGACTCCATCCACCTGCTCGCACGGTTTCGGACCGAGCTGAACCGGACCGGCGAGTCGGCGGACCGGCCTGGAACCCGGCGTCGAGAGGCTGTCGCACGGACGTTCTCGCATCTGGCCGTTCCGTGTTTCTATACGTCGCTTACAACCGCCGTGGGATTTCTGAGCCTCGTGGGGACCAGGATCGGGATCGTGATGGAGTTCGGAGCATTCACGGCGTTGGCGATCCTGGTCGCATTCGGCTTCAGCATGACGGTCCTTCCGGTCCTGTTGAGCATCGCCCCGATCCGCAAGCTCGACGACCGCGGGCTCCGGATCCGCTGGATTCAATGGATCGTGAACGCCGCTGCGCATCTCGCGGTCCGTCCGTCTCGGGTGGCGATCGGAGCCTTCGTGGGTGTCGGGCTGCTCGGCCTGGCCGCTGCCACGACGCTGCGCACCAACACGCTGTTGATGGACGACCTCAGACCGAGATCATCGCTGCTTCGGGACATCCACTGGATCGAGCGCAACGGGTACGGCCTGTTCCAGGTCAATCTCTACCTCCGCACGGATAGCCGCGGGCCGCTGCACGATCCCGCGGCGTTGGCCTGGATGCGAGAATTCCAGGAGCACGTAAGCGCCGACCCGCTGGTCATCGGCACGCTCGGTCTCCCGGACTACATCGAGCAGCTTCGAACGGCGATGGCAGACGAGGGAGAGATCGCACGGCCGCTGCCGGAATCGCGGGAGGAGGCCAGCCAATTGCTGTTCATGGCGGAGCTGCAGGACGCGGGTTTCGCGCAAGACGTATATCACCGGGAGGACGGCGAGGCTCAGGTCCTCGTGACCGTGCGCGACAAGGGCTCCGTGGTGATCCTGCCATTCCTGGACCGCATAGACCGTTATCTTGCCGACAATCCGCCACCGGTCGGGAGCGTGAAACCCACGGGCACTGTGTACCTTTTGCAGTCCTACCAGGCCCGTATTCTTCAGAGCTTTGGACCGAGTCTGCTGATCGCCCTCGTCGTCATCACCGGGATCCTGATCTACATGTTCAGGTCGTGGAGATACGGCCTGCTGGCGCTCCTCCCCAACCTGTTTCCGCTGGTGGTGTTGCTCGGAGTCATGAAACTGGGCTCGTTCGATCTCAAGCCTTCGACGATCCTGGTGTTCTCCATCGCATTCGGAATCGCCGCCGACGACACCATCCACCTGCTCAGCCGGTTTCGGCAGTCGATCGCTAGCGGCATGAGGGTCCGGACCGCACTCGTCGACAGCGTCCGCGATGCCGGACCGGCCATCCTCATGACGACGATGGTGGTGGGCGCAGGCTTTTCGTTGCTCATGGCTTCGCAGTTCGAAGTCCTGTTTCTGGTGGGTTTGATGACCGCCGTAAGTGCCATCTCGGCCGTCACGGCCGATCTCTTCGCCCTGCCGTCCATTCTCGCAGTCCGCGGGCGGCTGTTCACACACGGGTCGAGCCCGGCCGCTCCCGCTCGGGCCGCACTCGATATCCGGAAGCGACGACTGGAAGCATCGACAGGAGATTGAGGAACCGCAGGCACGAATCGGAGGCACGAAGATGAACGGATGGACGTTTCGCCGTGCTCTTCTCGGAACATGTTTGGCCGCGGTCGTGTGGCCTTGTTCGCCGGGCTTCCTTGCCGGACAGGCTGTCCCGGATCGGGGGCGAGCCATCGCCGAAGAGGCCGACAGCCGCGCCCGCGGTTACGGAGATCTGGAAGCACAGCTGACCATGGTGTTGCGGAACCGGCACGGAGACGAGAAGGCGCGCCGGCTGACCATGCAGGTTCTCGAAGGCGAGGCCGCGAACGACAGGACGCTGCTGGTGATCGACGAGCCCCGCGACCTCCAGGGCACGACACTCTTGACCCATTCCGAACCGGGCGGAAATGACCAGCAGTGGCTCTACCTCCCGGCTCTCAAGCGGGTGAAGCGGATCGCGTCCGGCGGGCAGACCGGCTCCTTCATGGGAAGCGAGTTTTCGTACGAAGACATCGGCTCGCAGGAAGTGGACGAGTATACGTACCGCTTCCTTCGAGAGGAAATTCTGGATGCATCGGAGTGCTTCGTCGTGGAGCGCACACCGCTCGACCCGGAGTCAGGCTATCGACGCCAGATAGTGTGGTTCGATCGCGCCGAGCTCCGAATCCAGCGCATCGACTACTACGATCGTGACGACCGGCTGCTGAAGACACTTCGGCTGCGCAGATTTCAACAGTACGCCGAACGCTTCTGGCGCCCCTCGGAGATGGAGATGACCAACCACCAGACCGGTCGAAGTACGACCTTGCAGTGGCACGAATATCGATTCGAAACCGGACTGAAGCCGGCCGACTTCGACCGCAGCCGCCTCAAGCGGGCAGGATGATCCCATGGCCGGCCGGGTGGTTCTGGTCGCGGTGGCCCTGGGGCTCGCGCTCGCTCCCTGGCCGGCAACGGCGCAGTGGACTCTCCACACGAGGGCGGAGGGCTCGCTGTTTGCCGATCCCTCAAATACCTCACAGCTACCTGACCCCGAGCTCGGTTTCGTCCTCCACGCTCGAGGCGGTCTCGAGTGGGACTCCGGCCGCCAGTGGCTGGACCTGGAGCCGTTTCTCCGCCTGGACCTCGTGACCGGTGAGCGCACACGGTTCGACCTCCGACAGGCCAGCTGGTCGATCGCCAGGGGAGACTGGGAACTGACCGCAGGACTCGGAGAGGTCTTCTGGGGGGTGGTCGAGTCTCGCCGCGTCGTCGACTTCGTGAACCAGTGGTACTCCGTCGGCAGCCTGGCAGGCTACGAAAAGCTGGGCCAGCCCCTTGTCCGTGCCGCCCTGGCCACGGAGCTCGGGACCTTCGAGGTCATCCTGACGCCCCTGTTCCGCGAGCGACCGTTCGATGGCGCGGCGGGAGGCCTCTGGTCTCCGCTTAATGTTGAAGACCGCCGATCCCGCGACCGAACGCGGTACTCTTCGCTTCGGCCGGACTTCGCCGTTCACTGGACTCACTACCTGGGAGACGTCGACCTGGGCCTCGCTCACTTCTCCGGCACGGATCGGGACCCGGGTTTCGAGCTGGCTCCGCAGCCAGCCGGAAGCCCCGTGCTGGTTCCCATCTACACGCGGACGAACCGGACCAGTCTGGATCTCCAGTGGACATCCGTTGGGTGGCTGGGAAAACTGGAGCTGGCAACCGGCATGGCCATGCACGGCCGGTATGGTGCGGGAGCGGGCGGTCTCGAGCGCGCGTTCACCGACTACCTGAGCGCGTTCTTCGAATACGCCTACGACAGCCGGGGCGCGCAGGCGACGACCTCCTACGAGCACGACATTTACGCAGGGAGTCGGCTGATGCTACAAGAAGGCAGCGTCGAGGCCGGGCTTTTTGTCGACACGAGCTCCGGCAACTTGATCCTCAAGGCCGGTCTCCGGCAGCGTCTGTCCGCGCGGCTCACGCTGGACGTCGAGGCACGCGGGTTCATGGGTGACGCGGAACGGGAACCACCGTTCGCGGCTCGCCAGGGAAGCTTCCTGGCGCTGACGCTGACGGCCTACCTCTAGCGCCGGCTGCGGGCGGCATCTCCCGGCCAAAGCATCGGTGGCGGACCGGTCTCCGGCACCCGTCCATCTTGACAGCCGGCGCCCCGAAAGGCCTATCTCAAGCCGGCGGCGTTCTTCAATTGCAGCCCGGCGATCGATCTGCCGAAGTGAGGAGAAGTGTTGGCACGGATAGGGATCATGTGGTGTGCAGTGTCTACGGCTCTCGCAGCGCTGGCAGTAGCCGCCTGTGCCGGAGAGCCTGGTACCGGGGCGGACGACGTGGCGTTGGCCCGGCAACGGTCCGTCGAGGCCAAAGCTGAGCAGACGGCCGATGCCGAGCAGGCGGCCAAACCGGAAGCTGACTACGTCTACCCCACGGACCCGCTGGTCCGACAGAAGCTCGAGGCGTGGCAGGATCTCAAGTTCGGCCTCCTCATGCACTGGGGCCTGTACGCCCAGCCGGGGATCGTGGAGTCCTGGGCGCTCGCCTCCGAAGACCAGTCGTTTCAGGACCGCGGCGGGGTGCCGTATACAGACTTCAAAGAGATGTACTTCGGGCTGATTGAGGAGTTCAATCCGCAGCAGTTCGATCCGCAGCCCTGGGCCGAAGCCGCCAGGGACGCCGGCATGCGCTACGTCGTGTTCACCACCAAGCACCACGACGGGTTCAGCATGTGGGACACGGAGCAGACCGAGTTCCGGATCACCGGCCCGGACAGCCCGTTTCGCAACCACCCGCGCGCCAACGTCGCGAAGGAGATCTTCGACGTCTTCCGCGACCAGGGATTCATGATCGGCGCCTACTTCTCCAAGGCCGACTGGCACCACCCCGACTACTGGTCTCCCCTGTGGGCCACGCCCAACCGCAACAACAACTACGACACGGCCAAATACCCGGAGAAGTGGCAGGCCTTCAAGGACTTCACGTACAACCAGATCGAAGAGCTGATGACTACGATGGGCCCGATGGACGTCCTCTGGTTGGACGGAGGTTGGGTGCGGCCCGACTCGACCATCAACGACGAAGTCCGTTCCTGGGGGTTCGACATCGCCCGCTGGGAGCAGGACATCGACATGCCTCGCATCGCCGCGATGGCCCGGCGCCACCAGCCGGGCTTGCTGGTGGTGGACCGGTCGGTGCACGGACCGTACGAGAACTACCGCACGCCGGAGCAGACCGTCCCCCCGGGGCCGCTCCCCTTCCCGTGGGAGACCAACCTCACGATGTCCCAGAGCTGGGGGCACAACTACAATGCGCAGTACAAGAGCACCGAGCGGCTGATCCACACGCTCATCGACGTGGTCGCGAAGGGCGGCAACTTCCTGCTCAACGTGGCGCCTACCCCCGAGGGAACGTTCGAAACCGAGGCATACGAGCGGTTGGCAGAGATCGGGCGCTGGATAGGGGTGAACGGCGAAGGGATCTACGACACGCGCCGGCACGAGCCGTTCGGCGAGGGCGACGCTCTGCGGTTCACACAGAGCAAGGACGGAGATGTCGTGTATGTGTTCGCGCTCGAATGGCCGGGCACCGAGTTGACCGTCTCATCGGTGAGCGCGAAGTCGGGGAGCGAGATCAGGTTGCTGGGCTTCGACGAGCCGCTGGAGTGGTCTGCCAGCGAGGGCGGTGGCCTGCGCATTCGGCTTCCCGGGGCCGGAGATCCTCCCGATGACCTCCCGCGCCCGGCGTGGGCGTTCCGGGTGGAGGTGGGGTCACGGTGAGCCGTCCCCAGGCTCCGGTGCGCCGTCTCCGGGTGCTCGTGAGAGCCGGCCTGGGCCTGAGTGCCGTGGCGCTTCTGTGCGGATGCCGCGTCGCAATCCTCAACCTCCCTCAGGACATCCCGCCCAACGTCGTCGTCCCGACGCCCCAGCAGGTCGCATACCAGGAGATGGAGCTGATCGGATTCGTCCACTTCACGGTCAATACCTTTACTGATCGCGAGTGGGGCTTCGGAGACGAGTCGCCCGACATCTTCGTACCCTCGGAACTCGACGCGGAGCAGTGGGCTTCGGTGGCCGCCGAGGCCGGGATGAAGGAGTTGATCCTCACCGCGAAGCACCACGACGGCTTCACGCTCTGGCCGTCGAAGTACACCAGGCACTCGGTGGCGAGCAGCCCGTGGCGGAACGGAGACGGGGACCTCGTACGAGAGTTTGTGGACGCGAGCCGGAAGCACGGCCTCAAAGTGGGGCTTTACCTGTCGCCGTGGGACCGAAACCACGCCGAGTATGGGCGCCCCGCCTACCTGGACTACTACCGGAACCAGCTGCGCGAGCTGCTCACGGAGTATGGGGAGATTACGGAATTCTGGGTCGATGGGGCCAACGGCGGCACCGGCTACTACGGCGGGGCCAACGAAGAGCGCCGGATCGATCGCGCCACATACTACCGGTGGGATGAGACGGTTTCACTCGCGAAGTCCCTCCAGCCGGGCGTGCTCATCTTTTCCGACGCGGGCCCCGACATTCGCTGGATCGGCAACGAGCATGGGTTCGCGGGGGAGACCAACTGGTCCACGATCGACCGCGAGGGCGTCGTCATCGGGGCGGCGGACACCGAGTACCTGAACACGGGCGATCCCGAAGGCCGGGAGTGGGTCGTTCCGGAGTGCGACACGTCCGTCCGGCCGGGATGGTTCTACCACGCCGATCAGGACGAGCGGGTGAAGTCGCCGCAGGAGCTGGTGGACACCTACTACAAGTCCGTGGGCCGCAACTGCGTCCTCCTTCTCAATGTCCCGCCGGACCCGCGCGGCCTGTTCCACGAGAATGATGTGGACGCTTTGAGAGAGTTCCGGAGGATCCTGGATGAGACCTTCGCCTCAGACCTGGCGGCGGGCAGGCAGGTGGAGGCCAGCAATCAGCGAGAGCGCCACGAGTACTTCCGCCCGGCCAACCTCGTGGACGGCAACCCCGATTCCTACTGGGCCACTGATGACGCTGTCCGGCAGGCGACGCTCGAGATCGACCTGGGCGAGCCCACCTACTTCGACCGCATCCTGCTCCAGGAGCCGATCCGGTTCGGGCAGCGGATCGCGTCGTTCGCGATCGAGGCGCGGGCGGAGGGCGAGTGGATGGAAGTCGCGTCCGGCACGACCATCGGCTACAAGAGGTTGCTGCGCATTCCAGGCATCGAGGCGGATCGGGTGCGGATCGTGATCCGCGAGGCGAATAACAGCCCGGCGCTGTCGAACTTCGGGCTTTTCCAGGCGTCGGCGGACGAAGGGTGGGCGCGACAGGACTGACCGCCGCTCGGACGCCGGACTCAGCCCGTCAGCCGCGCGATGGCTGCCTCCGCCGCCGCCAACCGGGGCTGCAGCTCGGGATCCGCATCCCGCCACATCGCGACTAACTTCCGGTAGTACTCGACCGCGGCTTCCGGCTGCCCCAGAGATTCGTAGATCTGTCCCAGCCTCTCGTAGGCGAGCGGACGAAACGCTAGCTCGTAAGGGGCAATCTGTGAGCTGTTGGCGAACCAGGGGATGGCCTCCTCGGCTCGTCCCACCTGGTATAACAGCTCTCCGAGCAGGTATCGCTCGAGCGCCTGCCCGTAGAACGGGGAAACGAGCGTCCCGATGTACCACAGCTCCCTGCTGATCGGCTCGAGCTCGGTGAGCGCCTGTTCGTGGCGGCCCTGCCGCCAGTGCCACTGGGCGCGGATGCTGGCAGCGAGATCGCGGGCCATGGAGCCCTCGGCCACACCTACCGGCATTTGCTCTGTCTCGGCAGCGAACTCGAAGGCGCGCACCGAATCACCCAGCATCCCGTACGTGACGCCCAGGAGGTACGAGCGAAGCAGCGGATGCACGTCATCGTGGACGCTGTAGAAGATGCTCGGGTTGTCGCTTGGAGGGACCTGCCGGGCATCGAGGGCTTCGAGCCGGTTCGCCAGCGTCTGCAGATCCTTCACGGAAGCCGGGAAGAGCGGATTCGCAGACAGTAGCGCCCGGTACTCCAGGTGCGATACCGAATCGATCGCTGCCACACGGTCCAGTCGTTCGCCCGCTGCCTCGATCCGGCCGGCTGCGAGCTCGATCTGCGCGAGCCAGGCGTGACCGAGGGCCTGCACCCGAATCGGCCGGGTCGGGTCCGTCAGCACGGTGACGACGTCCCTGCCTCCGTCCACATCCTCGGTCCACGTGGACACGTCCCAGCCGGAGAGCGCCACGCCGACATCCGGCCCCGACCGTAGCCGCGAGAGAATCTCCGACTGAGCCGCAGGGTTTGGACGGGAGAACGCCTGCAGGGCCGTGATCTCGAGCTCCCGATCTCCGCCCGGATTGAGCCGGTTGTGGAGCGCGGTAAGGGAGTCGAGCGCATCGTAGCGGCCCGTGATGGAGGCGATCCTCGCCAGGTGGTACATGGCCGCGGTGTTCTGCGGGTCCAGCTCCAGCACCCGGGAGAACGCGTCCCATGCCTCGGCAAACGACCGCCCGTGGAGCGGGTTGCCGTGCATGAGGACTTCGCCCAGCTCGAACCACGCCTCGACCTCATCGGGATAGGCCCGGACAAGACCGCGATACAGCTCCTCCGCTTCGGCGTGCGCCCCGCGGCGCCAGGCCAGCAGCGCCTCCAGCAGGTCGCGGTCGCGCTTGGAGAGCCGGTCGGCATGCCGGACGGCCAGCTCGGCCGTCTCCTGGGCCAGCTCGCCCATCGTGCTGAACTCGGCCACCATGCTGAGGCGGTAGTAGGCGAGCGCGTATTCGCTGTCGATCTCGACGGCGCGCTGGAAGCTCTCCACCGCCTCACGATACTGGCCGCGGCGATATGCCTGTTCACCCTCCAGGTACGCCCTCAGCGCCTGGAGCGAAGCCGTATTTCCCGCCGCCAGCTGCTGCACCCGGGCGGCCGGCCCCGTTCCGATCCCGGCCAGGAGCTGCGCGGCCAGTTCGTCCACGCTTTCGAAGACCGCTTCCGCATCGCCCGTCGCGCTGGCCTCCACCACCGGAGTCAGACCGGCCGCCGCCTCGTACAGCGAGGCGTTGAGGGTGAGCCGGTCCCCCACCTCCACGATGTTCCCCAGCACGAACAGCCCGGCGCCGAAGTTCGCGGCGGCCGCGGAGGCCTCACTGGGACCGAGGGCCCGGCCGCCCTGCTCCGCCGAGAAGCTCAAGACGGCGCGAGGGTCCACCGCTCGCAGGTCTCCGGCTCCGTCCAGTTTGGTGCTCAAGAGGTCTACGATCCCACCGCCCAGGTACCGGTGGTCCTCGTCGCCCTGGTAAGTGAACGGAAGCACGACCAGGCTGTTGGCGTTGGCTGTGCCCGATGAGATCCCAGGCTCTGTGCTGCCGCTTCCCTCCCGTAGCCAGAGAACGGCGGAAACGGCACCCCACGCGGCGAATACGACCACGCCCGCGGTGATGGCGTTTCGCCACGTGAAGACCCGTTTCAACCCGGCCGGCTGCGATCCGGCGGATTCTTGTGTACCGGCGGAGGCCTCTACTCCCCTCTGCACGATCGAGGTGATCAGGACCACAACGAAGCCGATCGCGAGCAGCACCAGGGCCGACGGGAAGAGCGAGGGCGGGATGTCCAGATTCTGGGCCAGGACGTCGATGACCTGCATCACGATCCACGAGAAGCCGAGATACAGGCCGGCGACCTGCCAGACCGGTCGTTCCTTCAACTCCGCCAGAAAGCGCCTGGGCGCGGACTTCGTCATGGCGGAGATCCTAGCGAACTCGAGGGTTTTGAGCGAGCAGATAACGAGATCGCGAGGGCCTCGGGACACCGGGACCCTCGCGGCAGAGTGACTAGCGGGTCTCCGCCTCGACCCGCGCGAAGTGCTCGGCAATCCACTCCACCCATCGGCGCCGGAGGTCACGCTGGTGCACCGGGTCGGGCGGAAAATGGCCCGGAACCGGGTAGGCGATGAACTTCACCTCCACGCCGTTGTCCTTGAGGGCGTGGTAGAGCTTGTATGACTGGCTGACCGTCACGCGCTCATCGCCGGTGGTTGACAGGATCAGAGTCGGCGTCCGGATCTGATGGGCATACGCCATGGGTGACTGACGCCAGTAGTTGATGGCGTTGTCGTTGAGCCACGGAGAGCCGCCAAGTCCGAACCCGGCCCAGACGTTCATATCCGCCATGTTGTACCAGTCGAACCAGTCGGTCACGGCTGCGCCGGCCATCGCTGCAGCCCAGCCGTCGTAGTGGGCGGTAAGCCAGGCCGTCATGTAGCCGCCGTACGACCAGCCGGATACGGCCACGCGGGTATCATCCACGATGCCGAGCGCCTTCACCGCCGCCACCCCTGACATCACGTCGCGGCCTGGTCCCTCGCCCGCATCGTTGATCACCGCGCTCTGGAACGCCTTTCCCTGCGTGCTGCTCCCGCGGTAGTTGGGGCCGAAGACCAGCCAGCCTTGCGCGGCCATAATCTGGTTGAAGGTGCTGAACGCCTCCGTCGATGTCCCCATCGGACCGCCGTGAATGTTGAGGACGAGCGGGTAGCGGCGTCCCTCCTCGAAGTCCGGTGGGTAGGTGAGCACCCCGTTCTGCCTGAAACCGTCCGGTCCGTTCCACGTGACGGTCTCGACTCTACCGAGCTTCATCTCGGCCAGGGCGTCATTGAAGCCTGTAAGGCGCTGCGGCTCCCAGTCGCCTGCCTTCATCGCGTAGAGCTCCGAAGGACGGTGGGTCTCCCGCCCCACGAACACCACCGTGCCATCATCGGCGATGGCCGGCCCCGAGACTGGATGGACCTCCCCGAGATCAAGCCGTTGCGGGGCACCGTCCAGCGGCTGGTGCCAGAACGTATTAGCCGTCAGGTCCGTGCCGATTACGAGAATCGATCGGGCATCGGGCAGCCAGCCCATACTGCCCAGGCTCCGGTCGATGTGCGCGGTGGCGTTGACCTCCTCGCCGCCGTCGACCTGTTTGACGAAGATGCCCCACGGATGAAAGTAGGGCTCCGCACCCCGCGTTCGGATGTAGGCCAGGTAGCTGCCATCCGGCGAGAATCTCTGCGGATAGACCGGCGGGTCGCCGGCAAAATCACGAAGCTCTCCGGAGCCCAGATCCAGCATCTGTACGGTGGTTCGGATTCCCTCTCCGCTGTGCGGAAGCGGGATGACTTCGAGGGCCACGCTTTGACCGTCCGGCGACACCACGAAACCCTCTATGCTCGTGACCCCTTCGGTCAGACGTTCCGCGTCACCGCCCGCCGCCGGTATCCTCCACAGGTGGGCCGATCGGGGAGCCTCACGCGTCAGGTAGCTGTTGTCGCCGACCTCGAACGACTTGTTGTGCCGCTCCTCCCCCTCCAACTCCTCGGGAGACTCCGCGGTCGTATAGAGGATGTGCATCCCGTCGGCCGACCACTGGAAGACTTGCACACCCTCGGGCGCCCGGGTCGCCTGGCGGGCCTCACCGCCCACCAGTGGGAGGACGAAGACCTGTCGGCCGTCATCGTCTTCGCCCTTATCCAGGAAGGCGAGCCGGTCTCCCGATGGCGACCAGCGCGGTTGCCCCACACCTGGCCGATGAGGCGTCAGCTCCCGCTCCCCGCCCGTGCGGAGGTCGACGAGGACCAGGGTCCGGTCGAAACGGTTCTCGTCGTAGTTCGGTCGACTGGTCACGACGATCGCCGCTGCGCCGTCGGGAGACAGGATGGGTGAAGAAACCCCCACCTCCAGGCGCAGGTCGTCGATGCCCAAAACGCGGGTCTGGGCAGCCGCGAGGGCCGGCATCGCTGCCAGCGTGAAAGCCAGCAGGGCGGAAATTCGGTGACGGAGGCGTGAACGGGTCATGGCGGACTCCTCGGGTCGGCAGGTCGTCTCTTCGGGAGCGAGTAGAGTGTATCCCGGGCAGAGCGCACCGACAATCGACAGCCTCACCGCCCACTTCCCCTGGGCGTCCCGACGCGTCGGTTGAGAGCCCGTTGATGACGTGCCGTATCCTGTAGGAGACCCGTCGGGATCTACCGAAGCCGCAATTCACCCAGAGAAGAAGCCGTGCTACATGGAATATGCCTTTGCCCTCGCCGCAATGGATCCGGATCACTCGGATGCGGTAGATCCGGATCTCGTCGAGGACCTGGGCGACGAGATCGCCACGCTGGCTGCGCATATTCACGCGGGCACGGAGCGACTCCTCACGCTTCTCGCGCAGTTCGATCGCCTCCGTGGCTGGGAGCCCGGCGGCCACCGGAGCTGCGCACACTGGCTCTCTTTCCGTGCCGGCCTTGATCTCGGCACGGCACGCGAGCACGTGCGCGTGGCGCGGGCGCTCGAGGAGCTTCCGGAGACTGGCGCCGCGATGGCTCGCGGCCAGCTCTCGTTCTCGCAGGTCCGGGCGCTCACCCGGGTGGCGACGGCCGAGACCGAGTCAGATCTGCTTCCCCTGGCCGAAGGGTGCACAACCGCCCAGCTGGAGCGGATCGTGCGATCGTGGAAGAAGGGGTGCAGGGAGGACGAAGCGGAATGGGAGCGGGAGCGACACCGATCGCGGAGCCTATCGGTATTCCCCGCCGAGGACGGGATGTATGCGCTCACCGGCCGGCTCGATCCGGAGGTGGGGGCGCTCTTTATGCGAGCCATCGAGGCAGCGGCCGATGCGCTCTACCGGGAGCGGCGCGAAGTCCCCATGGATACCGAGGGCAGAGTACGCGATTCCAGTCGCGAGGCGGCCCGTCGGCGAGCCGACGCCATCGGCCTGCTGGCCGAGCGCGCGCTCGCGGCGGGACTCGGCACCGTTCAAGGGACGTTCGACGGTGTTGACCCGGCCGATCCTCCGATCTCGGGATCCCGTGCCGAGCGGTACCAGGTCGTTCTTCACGTGGATCAGGACACCCTGGCTGAACAAGGCGAGCCGGGACGCTCCGAGCTGGAGGACGGGACGCGCGTTTCAGCTGAAACGTCTCGACGGCTCTCGTGCGACGCCGGCCTGGTGCGTGTCGAGCGAGGGCGGGCTGAGCCCGCCTCGGCCCCGAGCAGCGAAAGCGCCGTGCTCAACGTCGGGCGCCGGACGCGGACGATTCCACCGGCGCTGCGGCGCGCTCTGGTGGTCCGGGACCGGGGATGCCGGTTCCCGGGATGTGGACTGCGGTTTACGGAGGCGCACCACGTCGTGCACTGGGCCGACGGCGGCGAGACGAGCCTGGCCAACACCCTCCTGCTTTGCCGCTACCATCACCGCCTCGTGCACGAGGACGGCTGGCGCGTCGAGTGGTGGGGAGTCGGGCAACCGGCGTTTCGCGACCCGCGCGGATCGGTCCACATGCACGGCCGGGGGCGGCCACCGCCCGAGCTACACTGCCGCGCCAGCGGCCCCGTAGCGAACCTCGTGCGCCTCAACCGACTCCGCGGTGCCGATCCGGACGCGTGGACGGCGGGCGCTCGCTGGAAGCGCGAGGCCGATATTCCCGACAGAGTGCTCTTCGGGGCCGCCGAAGCGGCCCCGTGATTCGTCGCTAGCGCGCTCCTCCGTCCGGCGTCTTCACCGGCAGCGGCTGGCGCTCGGGCAGCCGCTTCGGATCCGCTTCGATGGCCCGCATGACCTCCGCGATCCCGCGCTCGAGCTGAGGGTCGCGGCCGGCGATGACCGAGGCCGGATCGTTCTCGACTTCGATGTCCGGCGCCACGCCGTAACCCTCGATGATCCAGTTGCCGTCCAGGTCATTGGTCCCGAACTCCGGCACGTTCACGCCGCCGCCGTCGATCAGCGGGCCGTGACTGGTGATCCCGACCACTCCGCCCCACGAGCGCTTGCCGATCAGCGGCCCGAGCCCCGCCTGGCGGAACATGTGCGGGAAGATGTCGCCGTCGGAGGCGGAATCCTCGTCCAGCAGGCACACCATGTGGCCGTGGAACACCCACGCGGGGTAGGTGCCGGCCCGCTCCGAGTTCCGGGAGAAACGGGTGCCGAGCAGGGTTCGTCCCAGACGCTCGATGAGCATCTGAGACACGTTGCCGCCCCCGTTGCCGCGCACGTCGATGATCAGCCCCTCTTTCCGGATCTGTCCGTAGAAGTTCTTGATGAACTCGTAGATCCCGGAGGCTCCCATGTCCGGGACGTGCAGGTAGCCGACGCGCCCATTCGTCGCTTCCTCCACCTTTCGACGGTTCGCCTCCATCCGGTCCAGGTAGATGAGCGCGTCCTCGCTGGTCACCGGCTGGTAGCGGACCTCGCGTGGCTCGGCCCCGGGGCCCGCGGCGAGTGTAAGCGTCACCGCCTGGTCGGCCCGGTGCCGGAGTCGTTCATACGGATTGTGCTCCAGCGTCAGCGGCTCGCCGTCGATCGCGAGAACGAGGTCGCCCTCGCGGGCGTCCAGTCCGATCGCGGCCAGCGGAGCGCGGTAGCGCGGTTCCTCGTTGTGCCCGCGGAAGATCTTTATGATGCGATACCGACCCGCCTCCCCGTCGGCCTCGAACACGGCGCCGGGCAGAGCCACGCGCGGCCGGGGCGGAGTCGCCCAGTCACCGCCGGCCTTGTAGGCGTGTCCGACGCTGAGCTCGGCCACCATCTCGCTGATCAGGTAATTGAGGTCGGAGCGGTGGGCGACGTGCTCCAGCCACGGCTCGTACTGCTCGCGCAGCGCCACCCAGTCATAGCCGTGCATGTTCTCCACGTAGAAGAAGTCGCGGAAGCGCCGCCACACCTCGTGGAAGATCTGCTCCCACTCCTCTGCCGGGACCCGGTTCACCTCCAGGTCGGCGGTGGACACGGAGGTACCCTCGCCGGGGCTCGGCTTCGCATCGTAGAGGGTGAACGAGCCGCGGGATGCCACCAGCACTTTCTCGCCGTCCGGCGACAGTGCGTAACCGCCGGCGTTGCTGGCGAAGGTCTTCTCCTCCCGGTCCTCGAGCGAGAAGATGCGCAGCTCGGTCTGTACGTCGGAACCGCGCCCGTAGTAGGGAGCGCCGCCGCGGAAGTACAGCAGGTGGCCCGGTATGGCCGACAGACCGCCGTAGTTGTCCGCGTCGATCGGCACCCGCGCTACGCGCTCCGCGAGCCCGTCGTAGTGGATGGTGATGGGCGTGGCGGGATCGACGGAGTCTCCGTTCTCGTCGCCGTCGCCGCCGTCGTCGCCGCTGTCAGCCGCCACCTCGTCACTGCGCGGCGGGAAGGGACTCGGCACGTCGCGCCGCAGGGCGAGGGCATACAGGTAGCTCTCCCGGTCGGTGACATAGT
>JBDHIQ010000227.1:0-3428 GCA_039587395.1 Gemmatimonadota bacterium | reverse complement strand
GCGTACTTGGTCGGGTGCCAGACCAGGAACGGGGCGCCGAAGCAGGGCGAGAACGTGGCCTCTGGATCCGTTACGCCGACCTCGGTCCCGGCGACTTTTGCCGTGTAGCCGCTGATGAAGTAGTACATGGCCTGATCGATCGAGAGCTTGCTGACGGGAGGCAGCACACCGAACGCATCGCAAGTCAGGAAGATCACATCCGTTGGTTGACCCGCCACACAGGGGATCTTGGCCGTCTTCATGAACTCGATCGGATAGGCGCCACGCGTGTTCTGGGTAATCGCGTCATCCGTGTAGTCCACGTGGCGCTGTTCGTCCAGTACCACGTTCTCCAGAACGGTGCCGAAGCGAAGCGCCTGGTAGATGTCCGGTTCACGCTCGAAGCTGAGATCGATCATCTTTGCGTAGCAGCCACCTTCGATGTTGAAGATGCCTTCGTCCGTCCAGCAGTGCTCGTCGTCTCCAATCAGCATTCGGTTCGGGTCCGCCGAGAGCGTGGTCTTGCCCGTGCCGGAGAGACCGAACAACAGGGAAGAGCTGTCACTCACGGGATCCGCGGTGGCCGAGCAGTGCATCGACAGTACCCCGCGCTTGGGCATCAGGTAGTTCATGATCGTGAAGACGCCCTTCTTCATCTCCCCGGCGTACTCGGTGCCGAGAATCACGACTTCCTGATCTGCGAAGCTCAGGTCGATGGTCGTTCGCGATTTCATGCCCGTCGTATACGTAGCCTGCGGAAACATCCCGGCGTTGTAGATCACGTAGTCGGGCTCGCCGAACTCGGCCACCTGCTCCGGCGTGGGCCGTATCAGCATGTCGTGCATGAACAGCGCGTGATACGGGCGCGAGCAGATGATGCGAACCTTGATCTGGTGCTTGGGATCCCAACCGGCAAACCCGTCGATGCAGTACAGCCGTTTCAGCAGGTTGAGAAGGTCGCGCGCCCGCTCTCGGTTGAGGTGAAACATCTCCTGTGTGATGGCGGAGTTCACCGGTCCCCACCACACATCATCCTCCGAGTCCGGGTGTCTCACCAGGTGCTTGTCCAGCGGAGAACGACCGGTCTTCTCGCCCGAAAAAGCAACCAGCGAGCCGTTATCCGCGATCTTGCTGGTGCCTTCTCCCCGTATGGCATGTTCGTAGAGCACGGGCACCGCAGGGTTTCGCACGATGTTCTCGACCGTGATTCCGTGTTGCTGCAGGTTGAAGTCGCTCATCTTGGACATTCTCTTTGCGGTTCTCGGTTGATGGTGTCGTTGAGGCCAAGGTATCTCCGGTCAGCGGCACGGTCCACACGGGCCGGGCACATCACCGTACCGAGCGGGCCCAGTCTTCAATCCGTGATTGCGCGCCGCTACGTGCCGGCTGTGGCAGCCTGCGCCAGGTCCACGACGCTGACTCCGTCGAAGACGGCAAAGGTGGACGGGTCCGCGTCGGCTATCTCCGGCGGAATCCGGCTTGCCAGACGATCCCACGAGTCCGCATCCAGCTGTTCGATGAAGTCCGCGAACTGGTCGGCACCGGCGGTGGCCGGCAGGTATCGGCGGTAGAAGCGGACGACGCTCTGGAGCATCGGGAGGTAGGGCTGCAGCGCGGTGGTGGTGGAGGCAGCGTCGCTGTCGATCCAGGCGACCGGGACCTTCGCGATCGACCCGGGCGATATCAGCTCCACGCGCAGCAGAAGCTCAATGTCGAAGGCGAAGCGCTTCTCAATCAGGTCCTCCACTACCCGGCGGACCACGTCGTCGCGGAACGCTTTGAATCCGCACTGCGTGTCCACGATGTAGTTGATTGGGGAGATCAGGCGCTTCCACAGATAGATGAACAGCTTGCCTCGCGTGTTCCGAGAGCCCTGCTTCACTGCCACGGACTGTGGCTCCCGGCGCGAGCCGATGGCGGCCAGGCGGCCACCTGCCACGATCTCGTCCACGAGGAGGCCGGCCTGACCCAGGTGCGTCGACAGATCGGCATCGGTGAACAGCACGATGTGGCCGGGGCGGACGGTTTGGACCGCGTGCCACATTCCATACTGAATGCCTCCGCCCTTCTGGCTCTCATCGGCTGAAGACAGGTCTGCTGTTACGGGAAGTCCGCGGGCAATGGCATCCGTCAGATAGAGAACCGCCGCCGGCGCGCCGGGGGCATGCTTCTCCAGGATGCTCTCGGCGATCTGTCCACTCCCCTCGGGACAACCATCGTCCACGGCAATCATGTCCCAACCGAAGAATGGACAACCGGAGGCGAGCCAGTCCAGTTGTCCGATCTTTCGTCTGAGGAAGTCTTCGCCGTGAGGATGCTCGTCCAGTGTGCGGATGCGCTCATGCTCCCTGTACATGGAGAACACGACGGTGACGTGGACCGGGTGGAGGAGGGAACTGGCGATCCTCTTTGATCTGGCCAGCTTCGCCGCCAGATGGAGGAGCAGTGGTATCTCGTGGCGATGCTCCAGCAGGGTCTGCTCGAGTCGGGCCAGCTCGGCGCTGGACGGGCAGGCTCGCAGGAACGACTCCGCTGCGGCCGTCACGGCCGCCAGGTGGCGCGAGTTCTTCAGATCAAGCTCGCGAGGCGAAGATTCGACCAGATCCGTGACCCCGGCCGGCAGGCCTCCCGGTTGCCTGCTCACGCGGCCCCGTGCCCTATCGGGTCGTCAGTCACCCGGATCCGAACGGATCCTCAAGCGATGGGCTTTGAGGGGTGAACAGCTCGGCACCGTCTGCCGTGATGAACATGTCGTCCTCGAGCCTCACTCCAAACTCGGCGGGAATGTAGATCCCCGGCTCGTCGCTGAACGTCATTCCGGGAGCCAGCGGGAGAGTGTTCCCCTTCACCAGGTAAGGCCACTCATGCCCATCCATGCCGATCCCGTGCCCGACCCGATGCGTGAAATACGTGTACCCGGGCCCATAGCCGGCTTCCTCGATCACCTGCCTGGCCGCGGCGTCCACGGCCTGGCACTCCACGCCCGGGCGGGCGGCGGCGAGGGCGGCATCCTGTGCCCGGCGTTCGATCTCGAACACCGCCCGCATCTTGTCGGTTGGCTCGCCGAGGACGAAGGTGCGGCTGATATCGGATCGATAGCCCTCCACAGAGCACCCGCCATCGATCAGCAGAATGGTCCCTTCGCGAATGGTCTGCGGAGTCACGGAGCCGTGCGGGAGGGCCGAGAATTCTCCGACCTGAACGCCCGCGCCGCCCGAGAACCCCTGGCGCTGGTGCGCCAGGCGAACCAGTCCGGCAAAGTCGCTCTGGGTCATTCCTTCTTCGAGAGCCAGGTACGCTGCCTCGTACGCCTTCAGCGTAACGTGGTTGGCCAGTTGCATGAGTTCCAGCTCATGGTCGTCCTTGACCCCCCGGCAGCCGGCGGTCACGACGGTTCCACTGGTCAGGTCGAGCGCCGGAGCCGCCTGGGCCACGCCGTCGCTGTACAC
>JBDHIQ010000226.1:0-4910 GCA_039587395.1 Gemmatimonadota bacterium | reverse complement strand
CACCGCGAAGCCGGTCCCCGTGAGACGGTCGCCTCCCGCTGCCGTCACCGCCCGCCCGATCCCGAAGTCCGCCACCACCGCGCGGCCTTCCGAGAGCATGATGTTCTCCGGCTTCACATCCCGGTGCACGATCCCCTGCTTGTGGGCGTAGCTGAGCGCTGACGCGATCTCGTCGGTCAGACGCACCGCCTCGGCCACCGACAGGGTTTCCTCCCGGTCGATCCGTTCCCGCAGAGACTCCCCTTCCACGTAGGGCATCACGTAGTACAGCAGCCCGTCGGCACTCCCGGAGTCGAATAGAGGCAGGATGTGCGGGTGGCTGAGCTGGGCCGCGATCTGGATCTCCTGGAGAAAGCGCTCGGGCCCGAGGGTCTGCGCCAGGTAGACGGTCGCCATCCCGCCACGACCGAGCTCACGCTCGAGCGTGTAACGGTCACCCAGAGCATCATTGATGCGCTCGACATCCGCGGACATGGCGGCCTCGGACGGCTGGAGGTGCTGACCCGGTAAGGTAGCAACACCATACCGGGCCTGTCATTAGTCTGAGCGCTCCATCCAACTGTCACGGTAGCTGTAACAAAGTGTGGGGGAGCGTGCTGAAGTGTATTGAAGTCGAATCGCCGGGTTTGGCCTGTATTGAAGTGTATTGAAGTGTATGGGGTTCTTCGTCGGCTTCGCCTCCTCAGTGTCTCACCTTCGGTTTCGACGGCTTCGCAGGCTTCGCCTGCTCAGTGTCTCACCTTCAGCTCGACGGCAGGAGGTCGCGAGTTCGAATCTCGCCGCCCCGACTGGCAGAAAGCCCTCAACCATGCGGGCTTTCGTGCATCTAGGGGTATGCTCGAAACCGTCGCGCTCACACCAACTGTCACGCTAGCTGTAACAGGAACTCGCCTGATTCCCGTTCATGAGGATCATTCTCGGCCCCGCAGAACACACCTGCGTGTCCGAAACCTCGCTGGCGTACTTCTGCATCACCCCTTGGTACGACAATCCCACGATAATCCGACGATCCCCCGTTCCGAGATTGGGTTCATTCAGGTGAAACGCATCCACGCACCTCGGTGACGCCGTGCGTTGAATCGGATCCCGACTGAGTGGCACAGCAGGTCCCAGAAAGAGCTGTGGACCGTTGTCGAGCCTTCTTTGCAGCACTTAGGTTCGTAGCCAGTTGTTTCTAGTCTTACAGGGGACTGTGCCAGTGAGATTGCGCCGAGCCAACTCGACGCACTGGTGCGATACTGGTCTCCCCCCCGGCCAGCAGTGGTATTTCTGCATTCTCCGCCCGAACAACCCTGCCCCGCTGTACGCCTCCTGGAGGTACCCAATGTGCTCGTTACGTCTCGTCCACCAGGTTCGCCGTGTTGCGTTCTGTTTTCTGTGTACGGCGCTGGGCGGGGCGGTGGCACTTGCGATCGGTGTGAGCTCGGCGTTCGCGCAGCAGCAGGGCGCGGTGGCCGGGACGGTGACGGACGCCGGCCCAGATCTACATCCCCGGCACGGTGATCGGGACGATCACCGACGAAGAAGGCGCGTACCGCCTCGAAGGCGTGCCGGCTGGCCAGGTGACCGTTGAGGTCCGGCTGATCGGCTACAAGAACGCCTCGCAGACGGTGACCGTCCAGGAAGGGCAGCTCACCACGGCAGACTTCCAGATCGAACAGACGGCGCTGGAGCTTCAGGACATCGTGGTCACCGGCGTGGTCGCTGCGACACCGGTCATCAAGCTCCCGTTCACGGTCGAGCGGCTGGACGAAGATGATATGCCGGTCCCGGGGTCGGATCCGTCCTCCATGCTCACGGGCAAGGCTCCGGGCGTGACCGTAACCAGCGGTAACGGACAGCCGGGAGAGGCGGCGCACATCGACCTGCGCAGTCCCACGTCTCTGGATGTGTCCGGTCGTTCGCAGGCGCCGCTGATCGTGATCGACGGGGTGATCCAGAGCGAGAACGGCGGACTTGCAGACCTGAACGGCCTCGACATCGAGCACGTGGAGATCGTGAAAGGTGCGGCTGCGGCTTCGCTGTACGGTGCCCGCGCCCAGGCAGGCGTGGTGATGATCAGCACGAAGCGTGGGGCGGATCTAGCACTCAACACCTTCGATGTCACGGTGCGCGGCGAATACGGCTTCAACCAGCTGGCCAGGGGCATAGACCACAACTGGTACCATCCGTTTCTGCTGAACGAGGATGGCACGAAGTTCATCGACTCGTTCGGGAACGAGGTCGACTACGCAGAGTTCAACCGCAACGGAAACGGCGGGCCTGTGCTGGCGCCGCCACCCTGGGACCCGGACGCGCCGGGAACATCGGCAACGAGCTTCCAGACTCTGCCGTATCCCGGGCCGCTCTACAACCAGACCGATCGCTTCGTCGATCCGGGGGAGACGTACTCGCTGTATGCGGCCGCCACGGGGCGGTTCGGAGAGTCACGGTTCCGGGCTTCGTTCGAGTCGTTCCGGGAGAAGGGCATCGTGGAGTGCACGGACTGCGCGACCCGGGTCGGAGACGACGGATTCAGGCGGTACAATGCCCGCCTGAATATCGACACACGGCTCGGGAGTCAGTTCGACCTGGCGCTGAGCGGATTCTACTCGAACTCCCACCAGGACGATTCCGCCCGGGACGCGTTCCAGGGCCTGCTCGGCCAGAGCCCGGCGGTCGATCTGACCGACACGGGCTGTCTGGACATCACCACGTCCGATGGACGCTGCGTGACCGAGACCGGAGAACCGGGCCGCCTCGATCCCTCCTACGCGAGCTACTTCAATGGTCTTCCGCGAGAGGACGCGGACGTGACGAAAGCCGCTTGGGGCAGAAATCCTCTGTACGATCTGGCCATGGCAGACGACACGGACAGACGTACCCGGATCATGGGTAGTGCGTACGGCACCTGGCGCCCGATCAGCTGGTTCTCGGTCGATGCCGGTGGCAGCTACGACCAGACAAACCGTCGCCTCAGCGAGTTCCGGCCCAAGGACTACCAGCCAATTACGGGTGGGACAATGTCTGAGCACGCGATGGTCGAGCAGGCCTCCGTCCTGAGTATCTCGACCGGCTTCGACTACGCGTTCCTGGATGGCGACCTGAACACCCGCGCCCAGCTGCGCTACATGTACGGCCGGCAGGAATTCAGCTTCATGCAGGTGAGGGGCCAGGGGTTCACGGTGCCGGAGGTTCCGAGCTTCGACAACATCTCGAGCGACTTCACGCCGTCCAACGAGATGCAGGAGTTCGTCGGCGAGGGTTATTTCGCCATCGCGAGTCTGGACTACAGGGGTCGCTACATCGCCGATGGCGTGATCCGCCGGGACGGCTCCTCCTTGTTTGGCCCCGAGGAGCGCTGGCACGAGTACTACCGGTTCAGCGGAGCGTGGCGGGTCGCACAGGAGGACTTCTGGGGCATCGACTGGTGGGACGAGCTCAAGCTCCGGTACTCGCAGGGCACGGCAGGCGGCTGGCCCAACTTCTTCGCTCAGTACGAGACGTACGCAATCGAAGGGGGCAACGTCTTCCCGGCGAATCTCGGCAACACGAAGCTCAAGCCCGAGTTCACCAGGGAGCAGGAACTGGGACTGGACATTGTCCTGCTTCAGAACATCGGGCTCACCGTCACACGCGTGTGGACGAAGACCGAAGACCAGCTGCTCCAGATTCCGCTCCCCGGGTTCGTTGGCTTCACGACCCAGTGGCAGAACGCGGGCACCCTGGAGGGCAACACATGGGAGGCGAGCCTGCGTTGGGCCGCCATCGACCGGTCCGATCTCGGGCTGACGTTCCGGCTCAACTGGGACCGCACGCGAACCGAGATCACAGAACTGAACCGACCGCCCTACACGGTTAGCAGCTTCTACGTGGCAAAGGGCGAGCCGTTGGGTTCGCTCTGGGGGTTTCGCTTTGCTCGTACGTGCCGGGACGTGGCCGGTGCGGCCGGGCATCTGGGGGCCGCTGCCGAGGGTTTCTGCAGCCAGTACGGTGACCAGTTCCAGGTCAACGACGACGGCTACCTGGTCTGGGTGGGCGAGGAGAACGGCTGGACGGATGGTATCGCCAGGGGCCTGTGGGGCACATCGGCCGCTATCGACGGCACGACGTTCCAGTGGGGCCTTCCGATCACCCGCCAGGCGCAGCGCCGCACCTGTCTGCGAGATCATCCGGAGGACGAAGGGATCGGCGACGAGTGTCCGCTGAGTGATTTCCTGCCCACCGGTCGAACCACGCCCGACTGGAACGGATCCTTCCTCACGAACCTCCGCTGGCAGGGGCTCTCCGTTGCCCTCCTGCTGGATGCGGTGGTCGGGCATGATGTGCGAAACTCGCGGAGGGGTGGAGCTCGGAACGGCTACCAGCAAAGGCTGCTTCCTGAGGGAGACCAGGCGAACAAGACGGATGCGTACAAAAAGCCACTCGAGTACTACACCTCGCTGGGCCATACTGCCGGGAGTGCGGGTTCTTCGAGCTACTTCCTGGAGGATGGAACGTGGGTAAAGATCCGCGAGCTGTCCATCGGGTACTCGCTGCCGCGATCGTTCCTCGACAACGTCTTCAAGGGGACCGTGGATCGCCTGACGATCAACCTGATCGGTCGAAATCTGTTCACCTTCACGGGGTACGAGGGCTACGACCCGGAGGTGGGAAGGACAGGGGACCAGTTCGGGTCCCCGGCCATAGAACGCAGCGACTGGAATCAGTATCCGAATTTCCGGACGATCACGGCCAGCCTGGAGGTGGTGTTCTAGTCGTCTCCGCACTGACCTGGGCACGAAACCACTGAACGGGAATCAGGGGCGCCTTCGTTGCAGCTACCTCTCGCCCACCGTTAACGCTTGACGTTATTAACGTGTGACGTTATTATTTGGCGTGATCAAGAGCTTTCGCGACCGTGACACCGAGCGCCTCTTCGAGCGAAGACG
>JBDHIQ010000225.1:0-3443 GCA_039587395.1 Gemmatimonadota bacterium | reverse complement strand
CGTCGTATGGGATGATCTCGGTCGCCACGAAGTGGCCGCAGCCGAGGGTCCGGAGCGGCTCTCGGGCGACTGGTGGAAGGCGCCCTATCGACGAGAGTACTACCGCGTTTGTACGGACCAGGGGGAGCTCCTGTGGGTGTTCCGGGAGCAGCGGGGATCTGAGGATCCACGCTGGTGTCTGCACGGCTGGTGGGACTGACGCCGTCCTTCGTCGAGCTGGCCGCCCGCTCGGCGTTCACTTTGCTGGATGGGGCTTCCACTCCCGAGACGCTCGCGGAGCGAGCCGCGGCGGTCGGAATGCCGGCTCTCGGGCTCACGGACTATTTCGATCTCGGTGGGATCGTGCGCTTCACACAGGCCTGCGAAAGGTTCGGCGTGCGGCCCATCGTGGGCGCGGAGTTACGCTGCGGGATGCCGCGTACGGAGCTCCACGAGCTCCGGTGGCTGGCGCACGACAGCCCGGGGGCCGTGTGGGTCCGGCTCGTGCTTCTCTGCATGGATCGACCCGGGTATCACGACCTCTCCTCCCTGATCACCCGGGCGCGACTGGGCAGCCCGCGTGGCGAACCGGTCCTCCCGCTGGACGCGTTGCACGGCCATACGGAGGGGTTGATCTGTCTGGTCAACCTGGAGGAGTGGGGGGAGCCAGCGGGCGATGCCGGAGACGGATCGGAGGAGGAGGCGCTCGCGAAGTTGCGATCGTTGTTCCAGGACAGGCTCCATCTCGCGCTCGAGAACCGCGGTCTCCCCGAGGATGCAAGACGGTGCCGCACCTGGATACGGTACGCGGAAGAACGGGGGATCGCCTGGATACCGACCAATGCCCCCCGGTATGCCCGTCCGACAGATCGAATCGTGCACGACGTGCTCACCTGTCTGCGTCACAACACGACCCTCGATGAGGCAGGCGACCGGCTACTGCCAAATGGCGAATGGTATCTCAAGTCGGCGGATCAGATGGCCGCCCGCTGGTGTGACCCCCTTCTCCTCGGGACAAAGGCCGAGCACTGCGACTGCCGCGGGTGCAGGGCGCTTACCCGCACCGTCCGGATCGCGGACAGGTGTCGTTTCCACCTCACGGATCTCGAGCCCGCGCTGCCCGTATTCTCCGTTCCCGGAGGGCGGGATGCCGATGACTTCCTGCGGGGCCTGGTTGAAGAGGGCGCGCGTGAACGATACGGGCTGCGCTTCAACACGAAGCACCGCAAGCAGATAGAGCACGAACTGAGAATTGTCGCGAAGCTCGGGCTGGCGGACTACTTCCTCATCATGTGGGATGTCGTTCGGTTCGCCAACCGCCGGGGGATCCTCGTCCAGGGGCGTGGCTCCGCCGCCAATTCGGTCGTCTGCTACTGTCTCGGAATCACGGCCGTCGATCCGGTCGGACTGGATCTCCTGTTCGAGCGCTTTCTTTCGGAATCACGGGACGAGGCCCCCGACATCGATCTCGATATCGCGCACCAGGATCGCGAGGAGGTCCTCCAGTACGTCTACGACAAGTACGGGCGTAGCCACGCGGCCATGGTGTGCGAAACGATCACGTACCGGGGCAAGATGGCGGTCCGGGATGCGAGCCGGGTCCTGGGGTTTCCGACGGAAGTGGCGAATATCCTGTCGCTGGAGGCCGATCGGGGGGAGGCGATCGATGCGGCACGCCGTCTGGCGGAGGGAGGCCTCGCTCGCGCCGGTCTCGATCCCGCGGACAGACGCTCGCGGGCGCTGATCCGGGTGGTGGCCGGCCTGAACGAGCTGCCCCGGCATCGCTCGATTCACGTGGGAGGATTCGTCATCAGCGCACGTCCCATCGGCGAGATCGTACCGGTGGAAGCGGCCTCGATGGCAGATCGCACGGTCATCCAGTGGGACAAGGACGACCTGGACCTGCCCGGGCTGATCAAGTTCGACCTCCTGGGACTCGGAATGCTGACGGCCCTGGGGATGGCAATTGCCGAGGTCCGGCGCACCCGGGGAGTGAACCTGGACCTGGCCGTTCTGCCGCCGGATGATACTCCGGTGTACGACATGATCTGCGCAGCCGACACGGTCGGTGTGTTCCAGATCGAATCACGCGCGCAGATGAACACCCTGCCGCGAGTCCAACCCCGTTGCTTCTACGATCTGGTCGTGGAAGTGGCGCTGATACGTCCCGGTCCGATCCAGGGCGACATGGTGCACCCGTACTTGCGACGCCGACGGGGAGAGGAGCCCGTCACCTATCTGGACCCGCGGCTGGAGCCTGTCTTGAAGCGCACGTTGGGTGTGCCCCTCTTCCAGGAGCAGGGGATGAAGGTGGCGATGGTGCTGGCAGGCTACACGCCGGCCCAGGCCGACAGGCTGCGCCGGGCCATGGGTTTCAAGCGATCGAAGCAGGCGATGGCCGAGGTGGGAGTGGAACTGGCCGAGGGACTGCGCCGTAACGGGGTCAAACCGGAAGTGAGCGAGCAGATCTTCAAACAGCTCACCGCTTTCTCCAACTACGGGTTCCCCGAGAGCCATGCCGCCAGCTTTGCTCTTCTGGTGTACGCGTCGGCCTACCTGAAGCGCTACTTCGCACCCGAGTTCTTCTGTGCGATGCTGAACGCGCAGCCGATGGGCTTCTACTCGCCCGCTACACTTCTCAACGATGCGCGCCGGCACGGGGTGGAGGTGAGACCGGTCGATCTGGCCCTGTCCGAGTGGGACTCGACGCTGGAGGCTGTCACCGTGATCCCGGGCAAGGAGGGGGAGGGGAAGCCATCCCCTGCGCTGCGACTCGGGCTGCGGCTCGTCCGCGGTCTCGGGAAGCGGGCGCGTGAAAGACTGCAACGGGCGCGCGCGGACGGTCCGTTCCGTTCGGTGGAGGACGTCGTAGGGCGCAGCGGGCTGGGACAGGCGGAGTTGCGGGTTCTTGCCGAAGCAGGTGCCTTCGAGAGTCTGTGGCCCGGGCGACGCGAGGCGCTGTGGGAGCTGCTTCGACAGTTGCGTGGGGATGCCGGCCCGCTCGCGCCCCGGCCGATTGTGGCCCCACCTCGTCGGCTGGAACGCATGCGCAAGAGCGAACGGGTGATCTCGGACTACCGGACGCTGGGCCTCTCCGTCGAGGGGCACCCGATGGAATTCCTGAGAGAGGAGCTGGAGGAGAACGGTGTGCTGAAGGCGGAGAGCCTGAAAGCCCGCTCGAGTGGAGATGTCGTCTCCGTTGCCGGCATCCCTATCTGCCGCCAGCGTCCGAGCACTGCCAAGGGAGTCATGTTCATCACGCTGGAAGACGAAACGGGGTTCGCGAATTTCGTCGTCATGCACGACATCCAGGAGGCATACTGGCGTACTCTCATCCGCTCCCCGGTGCTGCTGTTGAAGGGCGTCGTGGAGAGCGACCAGGGAGTCGTCAACGTTCTGACCAGAGAGGCGTTCAGCCTGGAACCCGCCACCGGGGGGCTGACGGTTCGCAGTCGCGATTTTCG
>JBDHIQ010000224.1:0-9769 GCA_039587395.1 Gemmatimonadota bacterium | reverse complement strand
CGCTCAGCGTGGTCTGGCGGTATCCGATCATGCTGACGGTCACGTCGTAGTTGCCCGGCGGAAGAAAGCCGATGCGGAACGTCCCGGTCTCCGAGGTGACGGCGCCCTTGGCGTAGGACCCGTCGGCACGGGCCACCTGGACGCTGGCGGAGGACACGGGCGCTCCCGTCTCGTCCACGACCCGGCCCTCGAGGACTCCGGTTTCCGCGGTTTGGGCGAGAATGGCGGTGGGGAACAGCAGGCAAAGGGCAAGTGCCGCAATATACAGCCCCGCCGGTCTGGCAAACCACGTCGGTCGCTTCATTCCGGACCTCCATCACGTAAGGGATGTCTGAAAGACGTCGCGCCCCATCCGATAAGACACGACTGCGGATCCTGACGAGCTACGCGGACTGCGAACCATAATTTTAGCTTGCCTCGGCCGTCCTTGGAAGGCCGCTCGGCGACCGATCAGCAACTGTTCTGGAGGAGATCTCCCGGCGTCAGTGGGTGGAGGGCTTTGATGTCGCGTTGACACGCCTCTGAGTATCGGACACTTTTGACCGATCCGACGTCAGCGAACGGACTTCGAGATTCCTAGATGAGCATCTACGAGCAACTCAAGAAACGGCGGGTCTTTCCATGGCTGGGCGCCTACGCGGCCGGTGGCTTCATTGCGCTGGAAGGTGTGGCGCAGCTGGAGGGCTACGGAATACTGCCGGTGCTGGCTTATCGGATCGCGCTGATAGTGTACCTGTTCGGCATCCCGGGCACCGCCATCTTCGCTTGGTATCATGGCGAAGTCGGGCCGCAGAAGCCGACCAAGCTGGAGGCATGGCTGCAGGCGGGAATGGCGATCGTCGCGCTCGCGATGATCGGGGTCGTCACGAAGAGCTACCTGGACGAGCAGAACCTGATCGAGCTGGCCTCGTTGTCCGGTCTCGACGAGTCGGGCGTGGCGGTGCTGTATTTCGAAGACTACAGCCCGGATGCCGAGCTCGGCTTCGTTGCGGACGGGCTCACGGAGGCGCTGATTGGCCGGCTGTCACAGGTGCGATCGCTGGACGTCATCTCCACCAACGGTGTGGCCCCGTTCCGCGGCGCGGACGTGCGCGCGGACAGCGTCGCGCGCGTTCTGGGCGTAGCGCACATCATCCAGGGCAGCGTCGAGCCCAGAGGTGACAGGCTGCACGTCACCACCCGCCTGGTGGACGGGCTGAGCGGCGCGGACATCGACCGGGCCACGTTCGAGATCCCGCAGGGCGAGTTCCTCGCGGCTCAGGACTCTCTGGCAGAGAACATCTCTCGCCTCCTGAGGGAGCAGATGGGCGAGGAGATTCGTCTGCGTGAGGGACGCGCCGGCACCCGAAACGCCGACGTGTGGTCGCTTGTGCAACGGGCCGAGCGGCTGCGGAAAGACTCCGAGGAACTCGAGCGCTCCGACGACATCGACGGAGCCCTCAGGCTGCTGGTGGAGGCGGACTCCCTGCTCACCATGGCTGAGGTGGCGGATCCGGCGTGGACAGAGCCATCGGTCCTGCGCGCGAATACTTCATGGGTCCGGGGCTTCATCCTCGACATCAACCTTCGCGATCCCGATGCCGCGGAGGAAGAGATGCGGCGAGGGGTGGAGCACGCCAACCGGGCCCTTTCCATATCGTCGACAGACGCGCGGGCTCTCGAGATGCGCGGCACGCTGAAGTACCAGCTCTGGTTCGTGGTCGAGGATATGCAGGAGGCGGACCGGCTGCTGGAGGAGGCGCAGGCGGATCTCGAAGCAGCCGTCGATTCCGACCCCACGTTGGCCAGCGCCTGGTCGCTATTGGCGCACCTGTACGGCAACCAGGAGGACAACACCTCGGTGATTCTCGCGGCCAGGAGAGCGTTCGAGGAGGATGCGTTCCTTCGCCGTGCAGACCTCATCGTCTACCGGCTGTTCGACGCGCACTTCGGCCTGGCGCAGTTCAACGACGCGCGAGAATGGTGCGAGACGGGACAGAGGCGGTTCCCGGAGGACTACCGTTTCGTGCAGTGCCAGCTGTGGCTCATGATCCCCCCCAGCGAGACCGCCGATGCGGATTCCGCCTGGACTCTCCACGCCGCGATGGTGGACCTGGTCCCGGAGACCCGGAGGCCGTTTGAATCCCGGATCGGCCTGCACCTGGTGGCCGGCGCAGTGTGGCGATCGGGGATGCCGGATAGCGCGAACACTGTGTTCGAGATGGGTCGCGGCGATCCCGAGCTGGATCCGAACGAGGAGCTTGTGGGTGCCGAGGCACAAGTGCGAGCGGCGATCGGCGACTTGGATGGGGCCATGACGCTCCTCAAGCGCTACGTGGCCAGCAACCCGGGGCACTCGTTCACCGAAGGTGGCCAGCTCTTCTGGATGTGGCGCGGCCTGCAGGACCGGCCCGATTTCCGCATGCTGATGGGCGGGAACTGAGAGCGGTCCGGGACAGGCAGACCGGGCCGCGACGCTACACGGCACACTGTGACGTCCGGAGCCTCACTTGTATGCCGGCCGCAAATGTGGACCCCAACCTGCCGCGTTCTCAAGCGCATATCCTACAAAGAGATACGCGGTGCCCGTCAGGCTGCGGGTTACCGGGCTGGAGGCGATGTTCTGCGGTATGCTCCTTGCCAGGCGTGCCTCCGTATTCTCGGCATACCCAGTCTTGACGATCATGACCGGGTCCAGTCCGCCCCGTGGAGTCATATGCGCTGCTTGCTATCGTAGAGACGGTGACTACATTAAATAGCCCCGTCGTAGGTTTCACCCTAGCCCAATCTCCAGTTGACCGATCTGGGACCATATGTTGCCTTTCGGTGTTGACAGATCATCCGGGCCGGGACCTTCGAGTGACCGGGCTGCCCGAGTTGTAAGTGCGGGGTGGCTGTCTCCATGCGGAGGCAACTCGATGAGTCTGAAGTCCAGCTGGATTCGGATCCAAGCGTCCGAAATCGCTACCGCACTTGCAGATGCAAGGCAAATCCAATAGTAATGACGGACTTGCGCTGGGACCCAACTACAGAACAACTCAATAAAGAAGAACGCCCGCCGGGCGTGCAGGCCCGCCGGGCAAGTTGCGGGGAGTTACCGCGTCGCGTTTACCGTGCTTGAACGCACAGCTTATCGACCAGGAGACAGGCAATGAGACGTTTGATCGCTCTACCTCTGTTCGCGCTGACTGCTTGGCTCGTCGCGTGTAGCGACAGTGAAGTCGCAACAACTGGGCCAGATGCGCCGGCCATCGCGCCGGATATCGTGGCCTGGCCGCCGGGCTCAGGAGCGGATCCCTCTGTGTCGGACAACTGCGGGATATAGGGGCTGAGGGGAGGTGCGATCGACGGAGACCTGGCATCGCCGTGCCACAATACGGCGGCCGCTAAGCACCCGCTGACCGCGAAGTCAGTGTTACTGCCGTCTCTGGTGGGAGGCGCCAACCCGCCGATCAGCGAGCCGAACTTCCAGGGCCTCGAGGGGCTGCTCAAGGTGACCGCCGTTCCGTACGCCAAGAAGGATGCGAACGATCCGGACGGTTACTACACGTGCGCGGATGCGGCTGCCAACGATGCGGACATTCCGCTCCAAAGGAAAGTCGACGCCTGCGAGCCGTTCGATGGCAGCGTACCCGGGCGAGACCTGGATCCCGTTACACTGGCGCTCGATGGTTCCAGGTACAGCTCGGCGTTCAAGGCGGCCAGGTCTGGTGGGAAGGGCAAGTTCGATCCGGCCACGGTCCCCGTCAATTCGTACTGGCAGATCATCGTCCAGGTCGACTACGACCTGGACGGATTCGACGACGAGGACGACGTCATGTCCCGGATCGTGTACCGGACGGATACGCCTGCCTCGGACCAGCCTAACGACGCCTGGACGCGCGATGTCAGGACCGGGTCCAACGTGCCGATCGACATGGTGTTCCAGGCGCAGGGCTGCCTGGGCAACGCGACCGGCGACATCCAGCCGGGCACCGACAACGTCCAGTGCCTGGTGGACTTCGAAGCCGGCGGGCTGCTCTCGTCCACGGACACGAAGGCGGCGTTCGAGATCGGCTCCGGGAACGGCGACCTGGGAGACGGCGTCCGGTTCCGCCTGGTGACTGGCGATGTGTGTGCAGACGTGAACCGCACGTTCCAGGGCCTGGACATTCCCACGGTGGGTCCATGCGTACACTGGGATATCAACCCGGCCATCCCGGAGGACGTGGAGTTGGCCAGCACATACTTCCACTGGTGCGAAGCCGATCAATACCCCGACGACTTCCTGCTGCACATGCAGCACCACGATGCCGGCGGGAACCCTCTGTACACGGTCGGCCTGGTGCCGGTGACCTCGTCCGACACGCAGTACGACTGCGGCACCCTGTTCAGCCAGGCGTCGGACTCGTTCTGGGGCAAGCTGGCCAGCCTGGTGCTGCCGGAGAAGTTGGTGGCCCGACACAGCAGCACCAGCTACGCTGGGACCACCCGCAGCTCGTTCATGCTGGCGCTGCCCCAGCAGCTTGATACGGACGATTCGAACGGCGGGATTTGCCCGACCTCCGACCTGTTCGGGGACTTCGACTGCACCGACCCGGCCAAGCCGACCATCACGTCGTCGCAGAACACGACGATGCAGGTGACCCTGTCGCTCACCGGGCACGAAGGCGACCTGGGCATCGGCGATCCGGACTTCGTTCCGCCTGCCGGCTGGGACTACGGGACAGATCCGCAAGGACCGACCGTGCACTACTGGCAGCCCGGAATGGCGTTGTCGGCCTCCGTGACCGATAGCGACGGAAACGGACTTGTGACCCTGCCATTCCAGGTCGGCACCACGACCAGTCAGCTGTACGTGTGGGGCTGCGGGATCGCTACCGCGGGGACCACGGCGATTCTGGACACGCCGACGGACTACAACTTCGGCGGTGGGGCGACCCCGGGTCGCGACATCGCCGGGATCTGGGGCGAGATCGACCACGGCACGGGCAACCCGATCCAGTGCCCGAACGATCCGCCGACCTACGTTCCGACGTCCACGCCTTTCACTGGCTTCGCGAACGGCGCGCTGCCGGGCGTCATCGACGCGTTCATTCCGCCACTGCTGGGCACCATCCCAGACCGGGGTGGCGCTCAACAACTACCCGCTCGTCCTCGAGGCGGCGGTGTGCGCGACGCCCACAGTCGACGGTTCCAGGACGCCGGCGGCAGGCGAGTGGGCGGATGATGGCTGCCATGACACTGCCAATGTCACCGTCAAGTTGGGCGGACAGAGTACGGCCCAGGGCACCGTTCGCTGGTTCGTGGACGCGACCCATGCCTACTTCTCCGTGGAGGTGCCGGTAGGCGGCAAAACGCCCAACAAGGCGAACATCGCGTTCGACTTCGATGCCGGCGACGGCATTAACGGGATTGGTACGGCCGACGTGAACGACGACCAGATCGTGATGTCCAACACGGACCTGGATCTGCCTGACTTCCTGGCCAACACCGTGACGGTCGACGGCTATCTGGAGCAGAACTGCGCGGACCGCACCGCGGAAACACCCTGCAACACCGTGGATCCGGTCGCGGACGACGACGCGGTTGGCGCAATCGGATGGGACAGCAGCACGGGCACCCTGTTCTACGAGGTGAGCAAGCCGCTGCTCGGAAGTGATTTGATTGAAGACTTCCAGCTCAGTGCTGGGGACACGGCAGGATTTGGCTTCCAGCTGGGAGTCGGGAACGTCCGAAACAAGGGGAACACCTTCCCCGCGACGGGCTACTTCGGCTTCTTTCCGTTCCAGCCGTAGCGGGTACGTGACAGGACCCGACCGGTAGCCTCACGGTCGAGTCAGAGGAGCACCGACGAGCCTCCGGGTCTTCCACCCGGGGGCTCGTTTTCGTAGGGGAATCCCCCACGCCGGAACTCAAGATTCCCCCGACAGACGGAGGCCGCAGCTTGGGCTAGCTTGAATCGGTGCCCCGTGGGCGGACAGTTCGAACCGGGTGTACCTTCACCACGCTCAAACCTGTTCCCGAAGGAGAACAAGCCCGTGGAGCAACAGGAACGCCGCAGAGGCATCTGTCCCTCCTGCTCGACCATCGTCCCGCCTGACGCCAGGTACTGCGCACACTGCGGAGCCCCGCTGTCGGACAGCCACGCGGTTGCGTGTCCGTCCTGTCACAAGACCAACACGGCCCGCGCCCGATTCTGCTGCGACTGCGGGTCGCACCTCAGCGCTGTGGCCGACGCGGAGCGCCGCAAGATCACGGTGCTGTTCGCGGACCTGGAGGGCTTCACGTCGCTCACCGAGGAACTGGACCCGGAACAGGTCCACCAGCTGATTGCCGGCTGCCTGCGGCCGCTCCGCGACTGCGTCACCCGCTGGGGTGGCTACGTGGACAAGTTCATCGGCGACTGCGTGATGGCTCTGTTTGGCGCGCCTATCGCCTACGAGAACGAGGAAGAGCGGGCCCTGCGAGCCGCGCTGGACATGCAGGCGGCCCTCCGAAGGTGGTCCAACGAAGAGCAAGTCAACACCGGGGCCGTGGTAACCGGTGTGTTCGCGGGCGGCGGCGCCCGCAGCTACACGGCCTTCGGCGACACCGTGAACGTGGCCTCGCGTCTCCAGGGGTTGTGTGAGCCGGGAGAGATCCTGGTCGGGGCCGACACGTATGAACCGGCTGCCCACATCTTCGACTTCGGGGACGAACAGTCACTCGAAGTGCGAGGCAAGCGCGAGCCGGTCCGTGCGCGCTACGTGCGTGGGATGCGTACGAAGCGAGGCCGCCTGCGGGGGTTCGAAGGCCGCGTGACGCCGTTGATCGGCCGGCAGGCGGAGCTGGAATCGCTCCGGGCGCTGTGGTCCCAGGCCAGGGACGGCGCGTTTCGCTACACGCTGATCACCGGTCCGCCGGGAATGGGCAAGACCAGGCTCGTCGAGGAGCTCATAACCGCGGTCGAAGAGGACGCGCCGCTGGTCGGTCGCGGCCGTTCCTACCCGTACTCGTACAGCACCCCCTGGGAGCCGGTCGCGGAGCTTCTGTACGACCTGTACGGAATCGCCGCAGGGACGGAGCCAGGCGCTGCGGTCCAGCAGATCTCGGATGCGGGCAGCGACGCCTGGAGCCCGGAAGAGGCTGCGGCCCTGGAGGTCTCGTTCGGCACCCCGGCCAGTGAGAAGGGAGAGCTGGACGGCTTCGAGCCGGGCGAGCGTCAGGAACTCGTAGCGAGTGCCGTCCGCCGGGCGCTCAGCCAGGATTCAGGCCGGCCGACCATCATGGTGATCGAGGACCTGCAGTGGGCCGACCACGCGACGCTGGAATTCCTGGCCACGCTGGAGGAGGAGCCGCCCGTCGGGCCCATCCTCATGTTGCTCCCAGCCCGGCTTCCTCTCCCCGGCGAGGAGGCGCTCGGTCGCCTGTTTGAAGCTCTTGAGGCCCGGCTCGATCTGCAGCCGCTGCCGCTGGACGACGGACGCGAGCTGATCGAGGCCGTACTGGTGCAACACCGGCTCCCCGAGCAACTCCTGGCGCTCACGGTGGAGCGAGCGGACGGCAACCCGCTGTTCATCGAGGAGATGATCAAGTCGCTGTCCTCCAGCCAGGTGATCACGCATCGCGACGGGTTGTGGGAGGCCATAGCCGATCTGGAAGATGTGATGATCCCCGACAGCGTGGAGAGCCTGCTAAGCACGCGGCTGGACGGGCTCACCCCCTCCGCAAAGCGGGTATTGCAGTACGCCTCCATCGTGGGCCGCCGGTTCTGGTCGGGCGTGCTGTCGGACGTCCTCGTCCAGCAGCCCGTGGAGTCGGATCTTCACGACCTCATCGAAGGGGCGCTGGTGCGCTCGCTTCCCGAGTCGATCGTGGAGGATGACGACGAGTACATGTTCGAGCACCTCCTGCTCCAGGAGGTGGCCTACGACGGGTTACTCAAGGGTCTTCGGGCCGACATGCACCTTTCGGTTGCCAACTGGTTCCAGGAGCAGCTGATGGAGCAATCCGCGGAGTCGGATGACATCCTGGCCTACCACTTCGAGCGCTCGACGGATCCGTCCCTGGCTGTGCCGTTCCTCCGGCGTTCGGCGGAACGGGCCTTGGAGCGCGGGGCGCTGAGTGACGCCGCAAACATGCTGGACCGTGCTCTGTCCGTTGCTCCAGCGGGAGAAGAGCAGGCCGAGCTACTGTGTCTGGGCGAGGAGGTGGCCGCGGCGACGGGGGACACCGCCGGTCAACTCGAGCTCATCGATCAGCTGGAGACGCTGGCTGGTAAGCTGGGCGATCCGGCGCTGAAGGCCGAGACGGATTATCGCCGGGCCAACTGCTGCCTCGGAATCGGGTTGTTGAGCGAGGCGAAGGAAGTAGGCCAGCGGGCACTCGACTCGTTCCTCGCGCTTGATGACGTGACGCGGATCGACGACGTCCACTCGCTCCTGGGCCGTGTCGCACAGCTATGGGGCGACTATCCAACGGCGCGAGAGCACTACGAAGCCGCTCTGCCGCTCCACCGGGCGACCGGTGACCGATTCCACGAGGCGCAGACGCTGGACCGGCTCGGGCTGGTGGAGGTGGACCTGGACGATTTCTGCCTGGCGCTGGATTACTTCGATCAGGCCATGGAGATAGCCGATGAGCTGGGCTCGCGAGCGATGAAAGTGTCGATCCTGTCGCATCGCGCCACGGCGCTCCGCTGGTTGGGCAGGTACGAAGAGGCGGAGGAGATCGCGGCGGCGGCGCTGGACCTGGCCCGGCGATCCGGTTCCAAACGGGCAAGATCCACCGCGGAGATGACGCTGGGCGTCGTGCAGGCAGCGGCCGGCAAGCGCTCCGAGGCGCGGGAGACGCTGGCCAGCGCCCTGGAGGTGGCCTCGGTCATCGGGCGCCGAGAGCTGGAGGCGGGCATCTGGCTGGCGATGAGCGAGATCTCGGACGGCGACGAGGCGCTGGAACACGTGGGGCGGGCAACGGACATCGCCACGGAGACTGGTCTCGTGCACGTCTGGATCCTCGCCCAGACCCGTGCGGCCCAGGTGGCGCTGGAAGCCGGGGATCTCACGGCGGCGGACCAGCTGTCCGCGGCCGCGATCGAGCGATTCGAGAAGCACGGCAGCATCCAGGGTCCGGAGGAGGTCGTGCTGTACGTTCGCAGCCGCGTTCTGCAGGCAACGGGGTCTAACGGCGACGCCGCCCGCTTCCTGGAGGCGGCCAAGGAAGAGCTGCGGGTGAAGGCGAACCGGATCCCGGATTCCGAGTGGAGACGGACGTTCCTGGAAGAAGTTCACCCGAATCCGGAAATCCTCCATCTGGACTTGACGGCATGACCGGGCAGGCGGGGTGGTTGATGGCTTGCCTGCTGATCGGGCACTTCCTGGGGGATTTCACGCCGCTGGCCACGGCGCGCATGCAGAAGGCGAAGGCAGCAGCGAAACCGATGTGGCCGATTGCGGCGCACGCCGGCGTGCAAGCCGTTCTGGCCGGGCTGGCCATCGGCCTGGTGGCGGCGCCCGGCCTTCAGTTGCTGTGCATGGCCGTGGCCATCGAGTTTGCGTCGCACTTCGTGATCGACGCGGTGCGGGCCAGGATCTCCCGCGACTCGAAGGTGCTCAGGGACGTAAGCCGGGGGGCGTTCTGGAGATTCCTGGGATTCGATCAGCTACTGCACGGGTTGGTGCTGGTAGGACTGGCGGTCCTGGTGCTCTAACCCGGCGGAGCGACCTGCAGAAAGCCGCTGGGGCATACCTCCACGCACTTCCCGCACTCCTCGCACTGGTCCAGCGTGAGCGCGTAGTACATCCCCGGGCCGCCCTCTTCCACTTTGGTG
>JBDHIQ010000223.1:0-3456 GCA_039587395.1 Gemmatimonadota bacterium | reverse complement strand
GATAGGGGTGTTGGACGGCCGGGTGACTGTCGGACTGTCGCCTGCCGAAATCGAGCGGCTCGCCACGGCCGACAACGTGCTCAAAGTCAGCGCTCGTGATCTGGCGCCCGCGGCTGTTTCGGGCCGGCCCGGCGCCACCACCGTTGCCGCTACCGCCCTGGTCGCCGCACGCGCCGGGATCCGGCTGCTTGCCACCGGAGGGATCGGGGGGGTGCACCGCGGCGGAGAAACCAGCCTGGACATCTCCGCCGATCTCCTGGAAGTGAGTCGATCCGCGGTAGCCGTGGTGTGCTCGGGTGCAAAGGCCATTCTCGACCTGCCTCGAACTCTCGAAGTTCTGGAGACCGTGGCGGTTCCGGTGATCGGACTCGGGACGTCGGAGTTCCCGGCCTTCTGGGGCAGGGAAAGCGGCCTCTCGTTGGAGCACTGCGTGGAGCAGCCTGCGGATGCCGCTCGGTTGCTGGCCGCGCATTGGGCGCTCGGGATGCACGGGATCGTACTGGCCAACCCTGCGCCGGAGGCGCATGCGCTGACCAGGGTGGAGATAGACACGCTGCTGGAAGCGGTGCTGGACAGCGAGTCCGTGGCTGGAGCGAGCGGCAAGGCTGTGACGCCCCGGATCCTCGCGGAGATGGCAGCGCTGAGTGGCGGCCGCACGCTGGAGGCGAACGCGGCCCTGCTATCCGCGAACGCCCGGGCGGCCGGGAAGATCGCGGTCGCGCTCTCTGGTCTGGTGTCCGCGGCGACCGTCACCACACCGGGATAGTCCCACCGGAAAGATCCCACTGCATCTCCGGTTGTGGGATTCCCATCTGGACCGCCATCTTTGATGGACGGTGCCGGTGTCATCCACTGCCGGCGTCATCTACTCCCCGGCTGGAGGAGATCATGGATCGACGGCTGTTTCTTCGCTCGTCCGCCGCGATTGGCGGTGTGGTTCTCACCTCGCGACTCACAAACGCGTCCGACGTGGTCGGCAGACTGACCGACCCCTTGCCCGACCCCAGCCACAGCGCCTGGTGGCCATCGGCCCCTGGGCAGGTGTCGTTCGTCAAGACACGTGATCGCGCCGCAGGTGCAAAGAAGGCGCTGGATCTGATCGACTTTGACTCTCCAAAAGGCAAGAGCCTGTTCCTTAAGCCCAATTTCAACAGCGCCCACGCCACGCCGGGTTCCAGCCACAACGACACGATGGCTGCGCTTGTGAGGTACATGGACGCTGCCGGAGCGGACCGAATCACGCTGGGAGATCGCAGCGGGATGGGGAGCACCCGCAAGGTCATGGAGGACAAAGACGTCTTCGCGCTGGCCGACGAGCTCGGGATCGAAACCATGGTGTTCGACGAGCTCGAGGCCGATGACTTCGAGATGATCCAACCGGAGACCAGCCACTGGAAAGAGGGATTCGCGTTCCCGCGCGAGTTCCTGGCCGCGGACGGCGTCATCCAGACCTGTTGCCTGAAGACGCATCAGTACGGCGGACACTTCACACTGTCGCTCAAGAACTCCGTGGGGCTCGCGGCCAAGACGGTTCCGGGCAGCGACTACAGCTACATGCGGGAGCTGCACAGCTCTCCCGACATGCGGCGCATGATCGCGGAGCTCAACACGGCCTACGCTCCCGATGTCATCGTGCTGGATGGTGTGGAGGCGTTCGTGAACGGCGGGCCGCACGAAGGCAAGCGGGTGGACGCCGAGGTCGTGCTCGCGTCCACGGACCGGATAGCCCTCGATGCCGTTGGGGTCGCCCTCCTTCGCCACTACGGCACCACGCCCGAGGTGGCGGACGGAAAGATCTTTGACCTGGAGCAAATCGCGCGGGCTGCGGAGCTGGGGCTTGGCGTGACGGCGCCCGACCAGATCGAGATCATCACCGACGACATGGAGAGCGCCAACTACGCGGAGACCATTCGCGAGGTACTGCTCGCCTAGCTATCGCGAGTCCGGGCGAAGCGAATCCATGGCTGGAAGAATCCGGCACTTCCTGACGGAACTGAAGCGGGGGATTACGCTCCGATGTTGAGAAAGCTGGCCCGGATGGATCTCATCCGGTTTCGCTGGCTGTTCATGGCCACCCTCATCCTCCTCTTCATCCTTGTCGAGGTGGCCCGCTATCAGTTCTTCCCATCCCTGGATTCATGGACCGGCCGCCTGATGATGGACCTGGTCGTTCTGGGCGGTGCAATCTTCGTGTTCGGTGGCGGGTTCGAGCTGCTCACGACCATGCAGCGTCGGCTGGATCGCCAGCGCAGAGAGCTTGTGGCGCTCCACCAGGGTGTGTGGGAGATATACGGAGCCGGCTCTTTCGATGCCGTGGTTCAGAAGGTCGTCGAGAAGGCCAGCGAGCTGGCGCAAGCGCGATACACGGCCTTGCTGCTGATCAATTCCGCTGGAGAGATCAGCCACATCACGACCGCGGGTTTCGTGGGCAGGCCTGCAATCGGAGAAGCTGAGCAAGGCAGCGAGGCGGAACCGGCTGGTGCGACGGAACCGGCCAACGAGGCGTCGCCGGCGGAGCAGTCAGAGCCTCCAACCACCGCCGACGGCCAGCTCAGCCTGCCGGACATCGAACGGGATCCCACGCTCATCGGAATGCCGCTGAGAAACGGAGCGCCCGGGTCACGCCTGTCGATCCCGGTGGAGTGCAAGGAGCCGTTCCTGGCCCGGTTGATCGTTGCGGAGAAATCGGACGAGCGGGCGTTCACCCAGCGAGATGAAGCCACCCTGGTGAGGTTCTCGACCGCCGCCGCCATTGCGATCGATAACGCATATCTGCACGAGCGGCTCCGGACCCTGGCCCTGGCGGAGGAGCGGGAGCGAATCGGTGGCGAGATTCACGACGGGATGGCCCAGATCCTGGCGTACGTGAACACCAAGGCGCAGGCCGTCACTGCCTACATGATGAGCGGACGGGCGGACGAAGCGCACGGACAGCTCGAGCAGCTTGCACGAGCTGCCCGGCAGGCCTACACGGACGCCCGCGAGAGCATCCTTGCCCTGCGCACGCAAGTCGGGCCCGATCAACCTCTCGGACCGACTCTGACCGAGTTTCTGGACGCCTGGCAGGCGCAGAGCGGGATCCGGGCGGAGCTGGAAATCGATGAAGATCTCGAGCTGGAGCCCATGGTCGAGCTGCAGCTGCTGCGCATCATCCAGGAGGCGCTGGCCAACACGAGAAAACACTCCGGGGCGACCGAGGCACGGATTGCGCTGCGGCGAAGCGCGGGCGGGCTCTCGGTACTGGTCGAGGACAACGGACAGGGATTCGATCCGGCTGCCCTGGCACGATCTGATTTCCCGCGCTTTGGCCTGTCGATCATGAGAGAGCGGACCGAAAGCGTGGGCGGTGCGCTGGAAATCGACTCGTCGCCTGGCGGCGGCACCCGGGTTAAGATTGACATCCCGCTGACACGAGTTCGCTGAGGCAGCGGTTCGGCTTAGAGGAGGGGTAACGAA
>JBDHIQ010000043.1:0-16372 GCA_039587395.1 Gemmatimonadota bacterium | reverse complement strand
GTTGTCGGCATCGTTCGTGACGATGAGCGACCCGGAATCCCCGCCTTCGCTGATGTCGGAGAAGCCGAGCTGGTCGTACATGTAGGCGCTCGTGATGCAGAAGCCGAAGAACACTTCGTAGCAGACTTCGACGAACAGGTTGATCTCGGTCACGACGCCCGTGGTGAGCTGGGTAGTGCGGCCGTACTTCTGGACCTGGAGCCCGAGCAGGCTCGGATCCGCATTGCCGTCGTTGTTCGCGTCCAGCGTATAGGCTTGCGCGTTCGGGGTGCCGTACCCATCGGCCGGCGTCGCGAATCCCACATCCGCATCCGACACGGCTGCGATCGCGGCGTCCATGGTGTTGTAGCCGCTGAGGCTGAAGTCGATGACCTCGTATCCCCCGTCGAACGGTCCGGGCTGGAGAATCGCGTCGCCGAGCGAAGCTCCGTTGCTGTTGGCGAGCACGTGGTTATTGCTCAGGATGTAGTGGTTCCCGGATGCGTCGATCACTCGCGCCCCGATCGTCCCGGCCGTGATGTCAGGGTGGCCCACGGAGTAGCCGACCGGCGCCGGCCGGGCGCGCGATGTCGGATCAGCGTCGGCCACGAACATTCCCGTCACCTCAACGCTCACCGGGACGTTGTCCAGGTGCTCCGGGATGTTCCCCACTCCGGGTCTGGCGGTGAAGATCCTCACGACGGGACGGCCGGCCGGATTGAGTCCAACGGCCGTCCCCACGACTCCTTCCATCCGCATGAGGCGCGGTGTGTGACGCTCCTGTGCGGTGATAGCTGCATCGAAGGCGTCCTGGGCATTGTCCTGTCCCGGCGGAGTGGAGACACCGAGCGCCGGCTGCTCCGAGCCGGGTCCGGTCAGCGACTCGTCTCTCTCGGCACACCCCAGCCACAAAGCGGCTGTCGCGAGCAGGCCGAGGGCAATAGCCGGCGATCGTTTTCGCGCCATTCGATCAGCAAACATCCGTACCTCCTTAAAGCCAGCGGTCCCTGAACGGTAGAGGATCGGCCGCCTCGAAGCGCAATTCGCGTTCCGGAGGGTGCTTCCACCACGCGTCCTCGTAACACGTTTTTCAAAAACAGCTTATGGAGTCGATACTTCGTTCAGGTAGGTGTAACGGAGAGAAGTTGTAGCGTGTGCGTGATAATGAAGTGCGAGCAGGGTATCGGACCCGGGTGGTGCGCAAGCGGCTTGCTACGCAGGTCAATCGGGAAATCCGTCGCGCCCTTCCTCCGCCTCCCTGGCCTCGACCCGGGCTCGCATCGAGTCTGTGCGCTCCCGAGTCCGTTCAATGATCCCAGGGAATCGCGGATCTCCACGGAGTGCGTCCAGGCGGGGGTCGCGCTCCAGGGCCCGGTAGTCCCAGAAGCCCGCCTCCTCGGCCCGAGTCAGCCAGCCCAGGCTTTCCTCGGACCGTCCCGCCACCGCGTGCAGCATGGCGAGGGAATACGGGTAGTCGGGACCTCTGCCGGCTTCGACCTCCTCTTCCGCCCAGCGTACGCCCTCTTCGATCAGGGCGTCCGTTCGCTCGGGTTGGCCCAGCTCCCGACGTACGTAAACCAGCGATGCCCGGAGCCGAGCGGCACCGGCCGCGAAGGACCACATGGGAGACAGCTCGAGGAGCCGCGTCCAGCGAGCCTCCGCTTCCTCCAGTTCTCCCAGATAGAGGGCAGCCTCTCCAGCGTACCAGAGCCCGAACGCGTCGTCACCGTCGCGAGAGAGAAACTGATCCGCGTCGGCGGCCAGGTCGCCGTAGCGGCCCTGGGCCAGCCGCACCCACGCCTCGGACAGCGACAGAAAATACCAGTCAGGGGAGAGGCGCCGGGTCTCCTCGATCCACCGGTCCGCGTGTTCGAGTCTGCCGAGACAGACGTTGTGGTCGCTCATATGAGACGCGGGCCACGGATCCAGGGGATCCACCTCGCGAGCTTTTTCTGCCCAGACGATCCCTTCGGCGCACCGACCGTTGAACCAGTCATCGGCCGACAGGTTGATCAGCGGTGTGCGCCAGTTGGGGTTCAACTCGACGGCTCGCTGGAGGGCCTGGCGCGCCTCCTCGCCACTCGTGGCGCTTCCAAGCGCCCATTGGGCCACGGCGCTCTGCGGGTCCAGGCTGACCGCCAGCCGGGCGGCGGCCTCCGCCGAGTCTCGCCATATGCGGCGGTCGTATCCGCCTATCTGGACCCGCTGCCTGTATGCGCTCGACAGCCAGGCGTGTGCCTCAGCGTAGCCAGGATCGATTCGGGCTGCCTGCCGGAACAGCTCGAGAGCCATGTCGTTCTCGGCGGCACCCGTCGCATACAGCTCGCGACCTCGGAGGACCAGGTCATAGGCCGCCGGGTTCCGGGTCGGTTCCGCCTCTATGCGTCGTTCCTCGTCCGTAGTCAGCGTCGCGCGCAGTGCCTCCGCGATCTCGAAAGCGATCGCCGACTGGATCTCGAAGACGTCCGCCAACTGCCGATCGTACTGGTCGGCCCACAGGTGCTGGTCCGTCACAGCGTCAATCAGCTGGGCGGTCACCCTGACCCGGTTCGTCTGGGTGTCCTGTTGCACGCTGCCTTCGAGAATCGTGGCAACCCCCAGCTCATCGGCGATCTCGCGGATGTTGCGATCCGGTCCGCGGTACTCCATGACGGACGTGCGCGAGATGACCTTGAGATCCGCGATGCGGGCCACGTGTAGCAGAACGTCCTCGTGTATCCCGTTCGCGAAGTAGGCCGCCCCGTCTCCGCTCAGGTTCGCGAAGGGCAGAATGGCGATGGACCGCCGATCCGGTTCACCCTCTCCCATTCCCAGCCCCAGCCAGGCGGCCGAAACGAGGCCCCAGGCAGCGAACGAGACGACGCCAGCGATACCCACGTTCCGCCATGTGAACAGTTGGCGGGGCGGCGGGGACGTGGCGGCCGGGCCGCCATCTGCGCTCTCAGGATCACCTCCAGCACCACTTGCGTCGGGAGGAGTATGGCCACGCGACATGCCTTCCTGCACGAACGCCGTCGCCAGCACGATCGGCAGGCCGATGATCAAGAGGAACAGGGCGAGCGATGGGGCCCAATCGGGAAGGTTCAGCGCACCGGCCAGCGTGTCCGCCGCCTGCAGCACGATCCATCCGCCCACCACGTAGATCCCCAGCACCTGCCACAGCGAGCGGCGGTGGACCTCCCGAATGAGCTGTTTCAGATCAGGCATACACGACCGGCCTGGTCAATAGGTCGGCAGAGTAACCAGCGCAGGAAGTTGTGCCGGCTATCCGCACGGCGGCAAGCAGCACCACGTCCGACTACGGCTCTCCAGAACTCCGCATCCATGGACCCAACATCAGGATCCGAACGAACACGGCCAGGAACCAGAGGGCGTAAAACGGCCCCACGTCGACCAGGCCCGCGTAGGCCGGCGCGATGGGAAACGTGTACAGGTTGAGTACCAGCAGGAGTAGCGCGAGCACGAGTCCCGAGAGCCCGAACAGCTTGCCGAACTTCGGGTGCCGGAGCATCGCCACCGCGACCAGGATTCCTGCGGCACAGATGAAGACGTCCCAGGAGACATCGATCGAGAACTGCACCCGATTGACCGCACGCCATACGAGCTCGGCCGCTTCGCCCGCCGCGCCCGATGCGTCCGCACCGTCGCTCGGTTCCCGCAGCGAGTTGTTGGCCAGCTGAATGGTCAGCATCAGGTTGACCGCGACGCCGGCCGCCACTCCCATCACGGTCCCGAACACCAGGGGAACGCTGTTCCTGTGTGTGCGGACGGCCGCATAGATGCCCAGAAACGACAGGCCGAGCAGCGGGCCAAACATCATGGCCATCACCTCCACGAGGGCATCCGGCAGCGGTATGAAGGCCGCCCCGAAATAGCAGATTAGGGAGGCGATACCGGCCCACGCTCCCCATCGTGCAAGATCAGAATGCAGTTGCTGGTTACTCATCGGCTGGCTCCTCGATCCACAGGTGTTCGGCATACCACAGCGGGTCACCATGCCACGGGCTGCTCATCCCGCGGACCGCGCGCCGGCTGGCCCATGTACGTACGGTCTGAAACAAGTAGGTGACCGGGATCTCGGCCTGGAAGTAAGGCCACAGTTCGCGGTAGAGCGAGTCGGCGGCCGTCGGGTCCAGGGTCGTGGCGATCGTGTTCACCAGCTCGGCGACGCGATCGTTCTGGTACCCGAGGAATGACTCCTCACCGAACGTGCGCTCGAGCCCCGGATCCCAGAAGAACACCGCCGCGTCGAACTCGCTTGAAAGGATTCGACGCGCGACCATCGCGGGGTCTCCCCCAGCGGTCTCGACCTCGAGCCGCATGCCTACCTGGCGCAGTTGCTCCTGCACGAATACGCCCACTCGGTCCCCAAAGCCGGCCATCGCGAGGACCGTAAACGCCAGAGGCTCGCCATCCCGCTCCCGCATCCCATCGCCATCCTCGTCCCGCCAACCGGCTTCCTCGAGCAGGCGACGAGCCTCCACCGGATCATGGGGGAGCGGCTCCGGCAGGCGCCCCCAGTGCCGGTCTATGTATGGAACGTCGAAGGGATGAAGATCCGCCGGCAGGTTCATGAGCTCGTGCAGCCCGTGTCGGTCGATGGCCAGCGTCGCGGCCCGTCGCACCCGCGCATCGCCCAGCACGGCATGCCGGTGGTTCCAGAACAGGGTCATCTTCTGCCAGAGCCAGGGCCGGTAGTGGAGCTGGAAGCGAGGATCGGCTGCAATCTTTGGGACGTCAAGCAGGTTCACCGGGATCGCGTCCACGCTTCCGGAGAGCAACTCCGGAAACGCGGATTCCTGTGTGCCGAACTTGAGAATGATGCGATCAATGGACGGTTCTCCCCGATAGTAGTCGGGATTCGCCTCGAGCTCGGTCATCACGCTCGGAACGTGCCGGACGTAGCGGTAGGGGCCGTTTCCGACGGGTTGGACCCAGAAATCCCAGTGGAAGAACCGGGCGGGGTCCAGCGACTCCAGCAGGTGCTTCGGGTAGAACACTCGGTAGTCGTCCAGCGGGTCCCACTCCGCAGAGTGCCAGACCAGGGTCGAATCGTCGAGTACCTCGATCTCCACGCCCGACATGAAGGGGCCGCCCTCAGGGCTACTCAACAACTCGACCGAGAACGCGATGTCATCCGCCGTGACGGGGACTCCGTCGTGCCACCGGATGTCCGTATTCAGGTGGAACGTCCAGCTCTGGTAATCCGGCGCCGCTTCCCAGCTGCGAGCCAGGTGTCCGACGAGGGCTCCTTCGGCGGTTCGCTCGAACATGGGCAGGAAGACGAGGAACTGCGGTGGTGTATCCGAGTTCGGACTCAGCACGCGTTCGTCGCCCTCGACCAGGACTGTGAGCGTGGCGGGTTCGGCCTCCGTAGGCCGCTCGTCATCCGAGGGGCTGCAGGCAGCGGCCGCCATTGCCCCGAGCCCATACACAAGGCAGGAACAGAAGACCTGGCGGAGTGCTCGAGTCGGTCCTTGCCTGCTGGTCGCGGTGCTCACCGGTTGTCCTCCTCGATCCAGAGTTCTCCCATCAGAGTCTCGGGAAAGGCGCGGAGCGGGCTCTCCAGTCCTCGGACGCGTCTATGGGCCGCCGTGAACCAGGCCCCGGGTCCGAGAAACAGTACCGGCACTTCTTCATGCAGGATCGGCCACATCTCCCGGTTAATCCGGTCTTGCTCTTCCGGAACCAGGGTCTGCTGTAGCTCCATCGCCAGTTCAGCCAGGCGGGAGTTCCAGTATCCCGTAGGAGAGCCTCCCTCGAAACCGTCCCCCAGCAGCGTTGACCAGAAAGTCTCGCCGATGATCGCCAGGCCAAACGCACCGTAGTCACCGGTCGCGAGACGTTCCTCGGCCACGTGCCGCTGCACCGGCTGGATCTCCACGCGGACACCCACGGTCTGTAGCTGGGCCTGGATGAACTGCAGCAGGCGTGCGCTCTCGTTCCAGGTGAGAGCCAAAAACTCTATGCTCAGCGGGCTGCCCTCCCTGTCCCGAACCCCATCCCCGTCGCTGTCCCGCCAGCCGGCTTCGGACAGGAGCTGCCGCGCCAGTTCTGGTTCGTGCGGCAACGGGTCCGGGTATTCTCCCCGCCTCATCTGCGAAGGAGACAACGGCACGTCCCAGAACGGCATCTCGTCCGGGATCTCCCGGAGTCTCTGGAACGACCGCCGGTCAATGGCCAGTGTCAGGGCTCGTCTCACGCGTGGATCCGCGAGCGCCGGGTGGGCGTGGTTCAGGAACAGGGTGGAGACGCGGTAGTCGGGTGCCCAGTAGAGACGGAGGTCCGGATCCTCTCGCAATGCGGGAAGCTGATTGACCGGGATACTGGGATACCCGCCCGCGACGTCCGCGTTGCCGGCTTGCAGCTCCACGAGCGGGTGCGCGCCCAATTGTACTGTAACCCGTTGGATCTCGGGTCGGCCGAACGCATAGTCCGTGTACGCCTCAAGCTCCACCATCAGGTTGGGATCGCGCCGCAGCCAACGGTACGGGCCGTTGCCCACCGGGTGCTCCCAGTACTCCCACTCCCACAGCGCGTCCGCATCCAGCCCTGCGAGCAGGTGGGACGGAAGCAGAACGGCGTAGTCATCCAGGGGGTCCTGGGAGTTGTCGCCGAACGTGACCCGAACGGTGCTGTCGTCCAGGATCTCCACTGACCGTGAAGTCGGAAGCTCCCGATGCTGGTCGCGGTTCAGCTGGACCGTGAAGCGGTAGTCCTCTGCCGTGACGGGGACACCGTCGTGCCAGGTGACGTCGGTGCGCAGATGGTATGTCCAGGTGCGGCCGTCATCGGAGATTTCCCAACGTCGCACGAGCTTCCCCCTGACCAGGCCCTGCTCGTCCACCTCGAACAGCGGAGAGTAGAGCAGGTGCATGGCCGGCCAATTGGTCGGTGGCAGCAGGATGCGGTGGTCGTACGAGGGAGGCCTGAGGATCGTGACGGCGTGGGTGGCCTCAACATCTCGAGACTCGTTGACTGATGCTGCTGACTCGGGACGTCTGGAACCGGCCTCGCCTGCGCACCCGGGGAGCACCGTCAGCGCGATCGCCACCAGCCCGGTCGGCCAAAGCCATGTTCCGGAGTTCGTCTCCCTGCAGGCCATGGTCAGTCTCCTCGCCGGACGGAGCCAGGTGCCATGCGCCTGACCACCCAGACATCCTTAGCGGGCGGTGTCCCTGCCAGAAAAGCCAGATACCGGCCACCAGGTGCCACGGCAAGCTCGAGAAGGTGCTGATCAGCCACTTCAACGCCTAGGGCTTCTGGCAAGCTACCGGTCAGCGCAACGCGAACGAGCCGGAATCCCGGTTCCCCCCGAGTCGCAACCCCCGCGATCAGTCCCGAGTCATCAGGCAGCCAGGCTGGCGTCCGAACCTGCTCGGGCAACACAGTCTCGAGCACCAGGTGGGGGTCTCCTCCAGACAGAGGCATCGTCAGCAGGCGGCTTCTGGGTAATCCGTCCACCAGCCGGACCTGGCAGTACGCCAGCGTTTGGGCGTCGTGGGAAGCGGCGAGGCCGTACAAGCCCAATGTCGCCGGGTCCCGGAACAGGGTGCGTTCCTCCCCGGTCGACAGATCTCGAGCAACCACCGTTTCCACACCTTCTTCTTCACGCACGAAGGCAAGTCCGCGCACCGTGGGGACGGGGTGATCGAGGGCTCCATCGTTCGCGTTGAACACCTCGCGGGTGCGCGCCAGTGCAGACACGGCTCCAGTAGCCACGTCGACGCGGAAGATGCCCAGACGGGCCTGGCTGTCCCTGGCGTGGACCATGAGCGCCTTTCCATCACGCAGCCACTGGGCCCGAAATCCCCCGGCATCGGACAGGTCCAGAGGCAGTACTCGCCCTTCCCCATCCGTTACGCCCCGGATTTCGGTCTCGTATCCGTAGCCGGACGCACGGACGGTGGCCAGACGGTCACCAGAAGGGGCCCACGCGACGGACAGCGCTCCCTCCGACCACCGCGCCGGATCACCACTCTGGCGACTGAGGTCATCGAGCGGCACCAGGTAGGCGGCAGTCCGGCGAGTACTGGTTGCGAAGTAGAAGTCGCCGTTCTCCGCCAGGGCCAGCGGTTGCGGGTCTTCCGCGAGGGCGGCAGCGAGCTGGCGAGGCTCACCGGGCGCAGAACCAGCCGGGAAGTCGGCACCGATGTCCAGGAGCGAAATGTCCTGGTAGCCGCCCCGATCCGTAGCTAGCAGCAGGAAATCTCCGCCCGGTGCTATGCCCATCAGGCGGTCCTCCTCCGGGCGCGCAAGCAGGCTGTGCTCCGATCCATCGCGGACGGAAGCCAGAAACAGGTCTCGGCCACGCGACGCGTCATGGGATTGGCGATGGTAGGCTATGTAGTCCCCGTCTGGCAGAACCGCGAAGCCACCGGGCTCGTCTTCCGGCAGGAACTCCCGGAGTTCTCGGATCGAGCCTTCCAGTGAGAGCTCTACGAGCCGCCAGCGACCCCCGTGAGTTTGGGCGATGGCCAACAGGTGCTCGCCGTCCGGAAACCAAGCCACTGGCTCCATCAGCCGTACATCATCCCGTTCGTACAGCACCGATTCCCTGGACCCGTCCATGGCGACAATCCGCAACTGGAATGCGGCGCCAGAATAGAACGTGACTGCGATCAGCGAGCCATCGGGAGACACCCTCGAGGTGTAGGCGAAGTCGTCGCTTCCCCAACCGGGCGACAGACTTCGCACTTCGTCTGTCTGAAGATCGCGGACGCCGATCGCGCCGGTGGACCAGTCGACGAATGAAAGGAACTTTCCGTCCAAGGAAACGGAGCCGGCCAGGTCCACCGTAGCGAGTCTGACTGGCTGCGGACTGCTATCTGGCTCCGAGATGCAGTTTACCAGAAACAACGAGCTGACGACCCACGCGGCTGTGACTGCCCATCTGTGTCGCACCAAACGCAATTCCAGATGCCCAAGTTTTCTAAGCGTTGTCATCCTGACAGGTTGAGTCGGCGTAACAACTCCTCGTACCGAGGGTCTTCCCGCAGCAAATCCCACAGCGGATCGTTGAGCTGAAAGGACCAGGAGTCGTACGAGTCCACGCTCCTGTCGAGCCACTCGAAGGCCAGATCTGTTTCGCCGAGCATCGCGTATGCCGCCGCCATGAAGCCCGGTCGGGGTGCCGGGGACTGCATCAATTGCTCGATCTCCCACCGGTACAGCCCGTCCAGCCCGCCGGCCGCGAAAGCCCCGGCGGCTGCCGCCACTGCCTCCGGCGGCTGGCCCATGAGGCGCATTACCTGCTGGTAGGCGGCGGCCGCCTGCTCGGCCATTCCCACCTGCTTGTACGCCAGACAGCAGACCCAACTCCGTCCCACTGACCTTCTGCCTGCCCTGCTCCCCATGGTACCAGGCCAGCACGAGGGCTCCGAACAGACCCACGCCCACCAGTACCGTGGCGGCTCTCGTAATCATGGATGGCCAGGCGAACGTGTCCGACACGAAGCCCAGCACCTCCAGGAAGACCCACGCTCCTGCCAGGTAGGCGAGGGTCCACTGGACGAGCTTGCGTTGCCGCAGAGTCTGGATCGCGTTGTCCCAGGTCATGGCTCGGCTTCGAGAGAGAGGTGTTCGGCGTTCCACACGGGATTGGCTCGAAACGGGCTGCTCAGGCCTTCCACCCGGCGGTGGGCAATGTAGGTCTCCACGTTGAGCATCAGGAAGGTCCACGGAAGTTCGTCGATGATGATGCCGGCCAGCTCCCTGTAGAGGGCATCGATGGTATCCGGAACCATTGTCGAGCGCGCCCGTTCAAGGAGACCCGGAATCCGGTCGTTGCGGTACTCGATCACCGAGTTCTCACCCAGGAACGTCGGAAGGGTGTTGCGACCGGAGTCTGGAACCGCCCAGGTGTAGCCCAAGCCCGCCTCGAACGCACCGGTGTGAAGTCGTTCGCGCTGAACGGCAGGGTCCAGGGTATTCACCTCCATCCGGACACCCAGATCCGCGTACTGTTGCTGCACGAATACGGCGGCAGGGTACCATTCCGGATTCGTGATCAACTCGAAGCGGAACGGCACCCCGTCACGCTCCCGGGTCCCGTCTCCGTCCGGGTCCACCCACCCGGCTTCGGTCAGAAGTCTGGCCGCTTCTACGGGATCGAACGGAAGCGCAGGGGGGAATTCTCCCTGCCGGAACTGGTCCCCGGTGAACACTCCGTCGGCAATCGGGACCTGGTCCCAGAAGTCGACCGCGTTGCGCAGCTCCACGCGATCGACCGCGAGGGTCAACGCACGCCGTACCCGGACATCGCGGAAGAACGGCACCGTCCGCTGGTTCCAGAAGATCGCCTGGTGGGCCCCTACGTCATCCCATAGCTCGCGGTAGAACCGGAAGCGCTCGTCGCCCTGGAGCTGGGCTACCAGGTTCTGGGCGTAATTGACCGCGTCGATGTTCTCCGCCAGGAGATCGGGAATCGCGCTGGCCTCGTCGCCGAACTTGAGTATCAAGCGCTGGAGCGCCGGCTCCCCGCGGAAGTAGTCCGGATTCGATTCCAGTTCGATCAGGCTCGCGGGCACGTGCCGTACGTAGCGAAACGGCCCGTTGCCCACGGGCTGTTTCCAAAAATCCCAGGTGAGGTAACCGGCGGGGTCGAGGCCCTCCAGCAAGTGCTTCGGGTAGAAGACGGAGAAACAGCCGGGCAGGCACGGCATCTCGAACACGCCAAAGTGATTGAAGGTGATCGTGAGCGTGCTGTCATCGTGCACGACGAGCGAGTCGATCCTCAGGCCGGAGGGATCCTGGACATCCGGGTGCTTCCACAGATCCACCGTGAACGCGACATCGTGTGCCGTCGTCGGAACGCCGTCGTGCCACCGTACATCCGTGCGGAGCTGGATCCTCCAGGTGCGGTAGTCCGCGCTGTGCTGCCAGCTCTTCGCCAGGCGGCCCTCGACCTCACCCCGCTCGTTGATGGCGACGAACGGCAGAAAAGTCAGGAAGTGGACCTCGGCGCCCCACGCGGGTCCGATCGCCCACTCGTCGCCGCCCGGATAGAGGATGATGAGGCTCGCATCCCTATCGGTGGGGCCGGCACCCGGAGCCGTGCATGCGGACAGGCCCAACGCCAGGATGACGCAGAGAGAGATGCCTACCCGGACCTTGGGAGGGATTGCCATAGAGCTGCCCCCCTCGTTACAGGGTCCCGGTCAGCTTCAGAATTGCCAGAAAGACCAGGGCTGCGATGGCCAGCCACGCGTGTTGCTTTCCCGGTTTGTACATAGGCTCCCCTTGTTCAGCCTGCAGCTATTTGCCTGTGCCGATTTCCGCCCAATCCTGGTCGGGCCGGAGACCGTGTCGCCTCATCGTCAGTCCCTCGGTCCCTCGGTCGCGCCTCCGATCCACAGCCGGTCGGCATACCGTGCGGGATTGGCCCGGTACGGGGACGCGAGCCCTCCTATTCGGCGGTGCGCAACGTGCGCCTGGCGCAACGAGAACAGTATCGTCACGGGGAGTTCTTCCCTCATGATGGCGGCCGCTTCCGCGTGCATACTATCCTTCTCGGCTGGATCCATGGCCGAGTATGCCAGGTCGACCAGGCGTGCCAGCTCAGGGCTCCAATAACCGGTGATCGACTCGGACGAGACAAGCCGCTGCAGGCTGAGTGGATTGTTGGGCGCGTTGCGCAGAAGGTACAGGGCAGCATCGAAGTCGCTCTCTGCCAGCGTTCGCTGGAATGCGGCGTTCTCAAGAGCTTGTATCTCCATCTGGATCCCGGCTCGTTTCAGATCGGCCTGGACAATCACGGCGGCCCGCTCCAGTGACGCTGCTAGAGAGGCGTGGGACGCAACGATAGCCGTGAACTCGAACGGCTGTCCTTCCCGATCTCGGACTCCGTCCCCGTCTGTGTCCACCCAACCGGCCGCAGCCAGCAGGGAGTCCGCCAGCAGAAGATCGTGCGGCAGGTTGGGCGATAGTTCGCCCCGGCGGTGCTGGGCCACCGTGAAGATTCCGTCGACCACCGGCGTTCCTGCCGGGTAGCCCAGCGCCCGGAGCAACTGCTCGCGGTCTATCGCGTGCGTCAACGCACGACGTACTCGGCTATCACGGAACGGTGGAAACCGCTGGTTCCAGTAGATGGCGTTCAACCACAGTGGGTTGGGTGGCCCGTAGTAGGACCGAAAACTAGGGTTATCGGCCAATTTGGAGTGATCCGCCAGGTGCAGGTAGGCGATCGCGTCCACCGAACCGCCCAGCAGCTCGGCCAGTTTGTTCGTCCCCCCGAACCGCAGAACGATCCGCCGTATGGCCGGCCGATCCTCGAAGAAATCCGGATTGGCCTCCAGTTCGACCATGAGCTTCGGCACGTGCCGAACGTACCGATAGGGACCGTTGCCGATCGGAGCCTTCCAGAACTCCCACCGGTAGAACTCCAATGGGTCGAGCGACTCCAACAGGTGCCGGGGATAGACCACCGGCCAGGGATCCAGCGGATCGTAGCTCCGGCTGTGGTAGGTGATATGGAACGTGCTGTCGTTCAGAACTGAGACATCGTAATCAGTGCGCCTGGCGCTGTCTGGCGAAGAGCGCTGCCACAACTCGTAGGTGAACGCTGCGTCGTGAGCCGTTACCGGCATCCCGTCATGCCAGCTGACGTCCGTGCGCAGATGAAAGGTCCACCTCCCGTAGTCCTCGGAATGCTCCCAGCTTCGCGCCAGACGACCTACGATCTGCCCGTCTGCGTTGCGCTCAACCAGAGGGAGAAAGACGAGGAACTTAGGCACTTCGTCTTCATTCGGACCCAGTACCCACTCGTCGCTCGGGTAAAGGATCGTGAAGGTGGAGGCTTCCATATCGGAGCCTGCTTCCTCACCGGTACATGCTGCTACGGGCAAGCTGGACGCCAGTCCGAACAGCAGCGGACCATGCGAGCGCCGGCTCAAGGCAAATCTTCGAGCCACAGGTGCTCCATGAACTGCACGGGATTCGCCCGGAACGGGCTCTGCAGACCTCGTATGTTCTTCCGCACTACGGCCGTCTCGACCGTCGGGAAGAGCAGCGTGATCGGGAGGTCTTCAAGAAACCGCGGTGCGATCTCACGGTATATCGAATCGATCTCTGCCGGGTCGGCCGTCTCCTTCACCGAGGCGAGGAGCCGGACGACTTCCTCATTGCGGTAGCCGGGCACCCCACCAACCCAGATGGAGCCCTCCCGCTCACTGGTCAGGGTGGAGATGTGGCCGTCGACATAGTTGAACAGCGGAACGAATGCCGCGTCGAACTCCCCGGTCTGTGATCGCTGCATAAAGACACTGAAATCCAGAGCCTGGATCTGCATGTCCACGCCGATGCGTCGCAGCACGGCTTGTACATACACGGCCGCCTGCTCCTGCGCGCCTCCGGCAATCAGCACGGCCGTGAACCGCAACGGCTGTCCATCTCGCTCGCGTATCTGCCGTCCAGCGGGCTGAATCCAGCCGGCCTGCTCCAGCAGCGACATCGCCCGCGCCGTGTCGTAGACCAGGGGCTGTGGCAGTACGCCACCCCGGTACTGGCGTCCCGTGAACAGGACGTCGGCGATCTGAAGGTCGGCCGGGAGATTCAGCAACTGGAGCATCTCCGGCCGGTCGATGGCATGCGTCAGGGCTCTCCGCACCCGCGCGTCGCCGAGCGCCGGATGCGTGTGATTCCACAGAATCGCCAACAGCCAGGGCACGTTGGGCCACATGTGGTGGTAGACTTCGAACCTCGGATCGTCGCTGAGCTTGGGCAGGTCCGCTTCGTTGACCCAGGTGAGGATGTCCACGTTGCCGCTCAGCAGCTCGGGTAGTCCGAGCTCGCCGCCGAACTTGACTACCACGCGTTCGATGGCCGGCTGGCCGGCATAGAAGTCCGGGTTCGCCTCCAGTTCCACCATCGTCTGCGGAACGTGGCGGACGTATCGGTAGGGACCGTTTCCGACCGGCTGAGTCCAGAAGTCCCAGTTGTAGAACTCTGCCGGGTCCAACCCTTCCAGCAGGTGCCTGGGCCAGTAGACCATCCACAGGTTCTGGCCGGTGGCATCGCGCGGCCGGGCGTAGTGCATGGTCAGAGTCGTGTCGTCGTGCACGCGGATGGAATCCAGATCGCGCCATGAGTCGTCGAACTGGACGTCGGGGTGTCCCGTCAATTCGACAGAGAACTTGACGTCGTGTGCGGTCACGGGCTCGCCGTCGTGCCAGAGCACATCAGATCTCAAGTAGAAGGTCCAGTCCCTGGCATCCGGGGAGTATTCCCAGCTTCGGGCGAGGCGACCGACCACGTTTCCGGATTCGTCGTGCCCGGCCAGCGGCAAGAACATCAGGAACCACGACTCCATCGACATGTAGGGCCCGAACAGCCGCTCATCCGAGTTGTAGAGGACCGTCACGGTCGAGCCGTGATCTCCCGGGCCGTCGCCGGAAGCCCCGCAGGCAGGGAGCACGGCGAGAGCGAGACAGAGGCAGGCTGCGAGCGCGTGGGCACCGCGCACGGTTGCTTCCCTCGGTGCGTCCGACACCTCGACGGATCTAGCGTGAACCGTATGCACAGAAGTCCCCCCCGGTTCGATTCCCGGCCACTGGGCGATCGGAGGCCACCCCGCTGCTACAGGGTGCCCGTCAGCTTCAGGGTTGCCAGCACGATGAGGGTCACGACGGCGAGCCATGCCTCTCTTCTGCCAGGTTTGTACATACCGTGTTCTCTTTCTTCGGCTTTGACTAGCTGTTGTCTTCTTCAGGCACCCAATCTTCGTCGATCCACAGATACTCCATGGCCGGAACAGGGTCGTGCCGGTAGGGCGAGCTCAGACCCCGGATACGCCGGTGCGCCACCGAGTACAACAGGTCGGGCAGAAGATATGTCAGCGGTTGGTCCTCCCGGAAGATCTTCGTGATCTCGAGGAAGAGGCTGTCCGCCCTGGCGGGGTCCTGATACTCGATCTGCCCCCACTCTTCGAACAGGGCGGCGAAACTGGGGTTGAAGTACCCCCATTCCCACGGCTGAGCATCCGGGTCTGTCACCCACAGACCTCGCTCCAGGCTGATAGCGTCCATCCCAACTACTGCATCGAAGGACCCGGTGGACAGGCGACGGCCGATGAAATTGTCGTCCAACGTCTGGACTTCCATGCGGACGCCAACTCGCCGCAACTGCTCCTGGACGAGCACGGCCTGTGTACCATATGCGGGTCGAATCAGTGCTGTGAACCGGAACGGACGGCCATGTCTCTCCCTCACACCGCTCCCGGCTGGATCCGTCCAGCCCGCCTCTTCCAGAAGCTCTCGGGCGCGATCCGGATCGTAGGGCAACGGCTCTGGATACCCACCGCGACGATAGAGACTCGATGTCAGAGGAACATCCGGTGTCGGCACACCGGTCGGGTAGTTGCTGACCTCGGCCAGTTCGGGTCGATCGATAGCCAGCGTAAGCGCACGCCGAATGCGGACGTCCGAGAACAGCTCGTTCTGGTGATTCCAGATGATGAAAGATCGTCGGCCGGGAAACCACTTCCAGAAGGTCTGGAAGCTCTCTCCCAGTTTAGGGATGTCCTCGAGCGACACGTCGCTCCAGGTGGCCGCCGCGTCCACGTTCCCGGCTAGCAGTTCGATCATCGGCACGGTGCTGCCGAACCTCAGAATGACGCGCTCGATCTCCGGCTTCCCAAGGAAATAGTCGGGGTTCGCCTCGTACTCGATCATCGTCTTGGGTACGTACCGCACCCAGCGGTAGGGTCCGGTACCCACCGGCTGCTTCCAGAAGTCCCACTCGCGCGCCTCGGCAGGGTCGAGGTCTGCCAGCAGGTGCCGTGGCAGCATTGTAGACCAGGAGTCGAACGGCCAGATGCCGCAGCGGCCGTCGTTGGCCGCAATGAGAGTGGTGTCGTCCACCACATCTGCCCTGCACGCACCGGGCGGAGCCTCCCCCCCACGTGCGTAGTAGTCTATCGAGAACTCTACGTCGTGTGCGGTAAACGGCTCCCCGTCATGCCAGCGGACGTCGGGCCGAAGGTGGAGCAGCCAGGACCCGGAGGTGGGCTGGTGCTCCCAGCTTTGCACCAGCTTGCCACGGAGTTCGCCGGTCTCGTCCTCCTCGAACAGGGTCGAGAAGGGCAGAAATTTTCCGCCGAGTCCCGGGTAGTTCTCGTCCCCGTACGCCAGGATGGTTACGGTCTGGAGGTCAGAACCGGCCAATCCCGAACCTGTCGCGGCGGCCGATCCGCCATCTCCGGAGCGGTCGCACGCCAACGCCGAAGCGGCACACGCTGCCGAGACGGCAAGGCCAAGAAGTGGTTTCACACACACTTCGCGCTTCATCGTTCGAGCCCGTCCGGATCCTCCAGCCACACCTCGTCCAGGTGCAGCAAGAGTTGCACGCCGTCGTTTTGGCTGACGCCGCGCAGGCGCGCGTTGGCAATCGTGCCCCT
>JBDHIQ010000222.1:0-3461 GCA_039587395.1 Gemmatimonadota bacterium | reverse complement strand
TTCATGAAACAGCTGCTCCAGCTGCGCGAAGGAGACCTCCGCTTCAAACTCGTCTCTCCCGTTCGCCCCGGGTGCATCGAGTCCGGCGTAGACCAGCTGTACATCCGGTCCGTAAACCCGCTTGAGGTATCTGGCGAGCGCTACGGCCGGGGTGACTACAGGCGCGAGGTACGGCAACAGCTCCGGGTGACGCGCCCGGCAATATTCCACGACCAGCGGATGCGTGGAGCGTATCCAGGTCTGCTTCTCGGTGTTCTCCCGCCACAGGCGCAAGTACTCCAGCGCGACCAGCTCATCGCCCAGCGATTCGAAGAACACGTCCACGAACCCGGCCGTGTGGAATGCGTTGATCAGCTGCTCGGCACCCGCCGGATAGAAATGCGCGAACGCTTCCGACTGGATGACCAGGAACGCATTGCCCTCCTCGAGAAGCTCCCGAACCCTGACGAGTTCGTTCACGGAGCCCAGCGTATCGCCGAACGGATCCGGCAACGTCGCGGGATGATCCACGGCCGCGCCCGGTTCCGCCACGTACACGTCCGGAAATCGCTCGGCAGGCCGATCGCCGGATATGTCAGTGTGGACCGGTTCGGGCCCGCTGGTTCGTTCTGCCAATATCGCCCTCATGCGAGGTCAGCTTTCGCCCCTGCTGCCGGCCGGCCCACACCGCCGATGGGTCCAACGCCTCGACCCTCTTGCAGGAATTGTGAATCGGGCTGTTTTGCACGCCCCAAGTGGGGGCCCGGAAGTTCAAGAAGCACGCCCCCGAAGGCCACCGCGTCGCGACTGGGATGGCCTGGCAGCGTAAATCTAAGTCATGTATGACGCTAAAGCTGCGCATAGCACTCCTGAATGGCACCGTGATGCGGGGAACCGCCCGGAATTCTCGTGTCACATGTGGCAGCCAGGCAACGTACCATTGATCAGTCCATATCGAGGCCGGAAGCGCGCGGCAACCAGTGATTCGTAGCGCGGCACAGGCATGGTTAAGTTTCTTACATGAGATGTGCGTACTCCGGGAGGCGCCCCGCGGTCTCGGCGATTCGGCTCCCCATCATCCGGGTCCAGACCATCCCTGTCCACGCCCGGTGGGCCCTACTGTCGGTCGGCGCTTTGCTCGCCGGAATCGGGGATCTTTCCGCCCAGACGGTCCGGGGACAGATCGTGTCCGATCAGGCCGGGGGACCACCGGTAGGCGGAGCGTTCGTCTCCCTGGTGGACCAGGACGGCTTTCGCGTGGGAGCGGCGTTCACGGAGGCCAACGGCTTCTTCGAAGTGACGACTCCCGAGGAGGGCACGTATCGCCTGAAGGTGGACAGGATCGGCTTCGAGGACTGGCTGTCTCCCCCCATGACCCTGGGTGCCGGAGAGGAACAGTCGGTGCGCTTCGCGGTCACCGTGGTCCCCATCCGCCTGGCGGACATCAACGTCGACGTCCACAACCAGTGCGTGACGGATCCGGAGAACGCCATCGAGATCTCGACCGTCTGGCAGGAAGCGCAGAAGGCGCTCGAGACCGCGGCGTGGGCAGAACAAGGAGGCGGCTACCGGTTCGACACCAACACGTACGAGCGCACGCTGGCGAAGGACCTGGAGGTGGAACAGGTGATCAGCCGGGCACACTCGGCCGTTGCGCGGACCCCATTCATGAGCCTTCCCGCCGATGAGCTCGCAGAGAAGGGCTACCTGCGCCAGCGGGAGGATTCCTATCACTACTTTGCGCCCGATGCCGTGGTGTTGCTCAGCCGGAGCTTCGAGGAAGACCACTGTTTTGGACTTATCCGCCTGGAGCTGGACGGCCGCAACTACCTGGGCGTCAGCTTCGAGCCGGTGCGCGGCAACCGCGAGCCCGACATCTCGGGAATTCTGTGGCTGGACGAACAGACGGCGGAGATCCGGAACCTGGAGTTCAACTACGTGAATCTCCCGTGGCGGGTGCGGGATCATAACGTGGGCGGCGTGGTCTCGTTCCAGCGCCTCCCCAACGATGCGTTTGTGGTCAGGCAGTGGTTCATCCGCATGCCCGAGCTGAAGATCCGCAACGACCAGTTCGGCAGAGTGGACGTTCTGGGTTACAAGGAGGACGGGGGTGAGCTGATTGGGGTATTCACGCCGCGCGGAGACAGGGTGGACTGGAAGTGATGGAGTTTAAGCCATCAGCACCGCAGCGGCCCTCCGCCGCACGGATCACCGGTCTTGTCGTGGCTCTGGCTTGCGCAGGCTGCTCACCCGGTGACCCGGGCTCGAGCGAAGGCGAGGCAGTGGCCGCTCGCGACACGGTGGGTGACACGCTGGTCGTGCGGACGCTGTCCGGGAGTGCGTGGGGCAACGACGTGCGCCTGGTCGAAGAGCTCAGGATCGGGCGGCTGGACGGATCGGAGGAGTACACGCTGGGCCAGATCGGATCGCTGGCCGTGGATGCTTCCGGGGCCATCTACGTCGTGGACCAGCTGGCTCCCGCGCTCCGGAAATACGCACCGGACGGTACCTACGTGGCGACGTTCGCGCGCGCCGGAGCCGGGCCGGGCGAGGTGCGAGAGCCGGACGCGGGCCTGGCCATCCTTCCCGACGGGCGGTTGCTGGTGCGTGATCCCGGCAACTCCAGGATCAGCGTCTATTCGCTGGACGGAGAGTACCTGGATGAGTGGCGCATCCGGGGCGGAAGCTCCACGAGCCGCCGGCTGTTCGTGGACCCGGAAGGGAGAGCCCTCCAGCCCATCTTCGAGTTCGCGGACGGCCGGGCCATCTTCTGGCTGGTGCGCTACGGCCTGCACGGAGAGCCGGGAGACACGCTGACTCCGCCACGCTCGGACCGGGAGCCGGTCGTGCTGGTCGCTCGCACGCAAACAGGCGACAGCAGAAGCATGAGTTCCACGTACCTTCCCTTCTCCCCGTCGTTCTACTGGACCTACAGCCAGGCCGGGTACTTCGTCTCCGGCGATGGGAAGGAATACAGGATCACTCTGCATCGCGAGAATGACCTCCCCGTGCGGATCGAACGGGAGATCCAGCCAGTGCCCGTCTCCTCCGGCGAGCGCTCCAACTATCGTGAGCGGGTGATCGCGAGCTTGCGTCGCACGGACCCCAACTGGCGCTGGGATGGTCCGGCCATCCCGAACACGAAGCCTCCGTTCAGTGGGTTCTGGACGGACGACGACGGCCGGATCTGGGTGCGGTTGCACACGCGGGGCAAGCGCGTGGAAGTGGACGAGCCCGATGCGGACCAGGAGCGGAGCAACGCCGTGCCGCCGCTGCGCTGGCGCGAACCGTTCGTCGCGGACGTGTTCCAACCGGATGGGAGCTATCTGGGCCAGGTCCGCTTGCCGGAGCGGTTTCAAACATTCCCACAGCCAGTCAGCCGGGGACGCCACATCTGGGGTGTGGAGCTGGACGAGCTGGACGTACCTTACATCGTTCGTTACCGCATTGTGATCGCTGACGATGCAACCGCCCATGCCGGC
>JBDHIQ010000042.1:0-18358 GCA_039587395.1 Gemmatimonadota bacterium | reverse complement strand
ACCGAGGCCCCCGCGCCCAGCAGACCCTCGACAATTCGCAGAGACGGCGCCGCTCTCATGTCGTCCGTCTCGGGCTTGAACGCCAGGCCCCAAAGCGCGAACCGGCGGCCCGAAAGATCGTCTCCGAACACCCGGGCGATCTTCTTCAGAAGGACCGACTTCTGCTCCTCGTTCGGATCCGCTTGTCGGAACCCACCCCTTTTCGCACGAGCTCGATGTCGGCTCCGGTCTGCTCACACAACTCGGCGATCTGATTCATGAAGCTGATCCGGGTGGCCAGCATGGAGTTGGCGGCGTACTTGGTCATCTCGGCAGAGGCGATGTCCATGAATATCAAGGGGTTACCGGAGCGTACGAATGGCTCGTACATCTCCTCGAGCTTCTCGCGTGCCCCCTCGGAATCGATGCCGCACACGACCCGGTCCGGGTACATGAAGTCATCGACCGCCGCCCCCTCCTTCAGGAACTCCGGATTCGAGCACACGTGGAACGCTGCGTCCGTGCAGGAAGAGACCTCTTCCCGTACGATCCGGCTTGTCCCTACCGGCACCGTGCTCTTCATGATCACCACGGCGCCCGGCTTGATGTGCTGGCCGATGGTTCGCGCCGCAGAGCGAACGTACTCGAGGTTGGCGTGACCATGTTCGTCCGGCGGGGTGCCGACGGCAACGAATACCACATCGCTGCGGGCAATCCCGTCGCCCGGATCCGTCGTGAACTCCAGGCGGCCCTCCGCGAGATTGCGCGACAGCAACCGGTCCAGACCTGGTTCGTAGATGGGGACTTCTCCGGCTTTGAGGCGCGCGATCTTAGCCTCATCCACGTCGGCACAGGTGACCCTGTTGCCTGCCTCGGCAAGGCAGGCTCCTGCCACGAGCCCGACGTAGCCGGTTCCCAGCACGGTGATCTCCATCATCTCTCCTCAGACACCCCGGCTCACTACGGCGCCATTCCCGTGGTCCACCGATACGTTTCTCTGACCGTTGTTTCGATGTCGCGCCGGGGCTCGAAGCCCGACGCCTGCACCAGCTTTGCCGGGTCGCCGGTGACACGATCCAGCTCTCCCTCCCGGACTCGCGACGGATCCGTCTCTATCGCGGGTTCGACCCCGGCCTCATCCAGAATCCACTCCAGGATCTGTCGAACCGGCGTCGCCCGACCCGAGCATACATTGTATGCGGGGGACGGTTCGTCCAGTTCGAGCATGATCCGGAACGCCCTCACCCCATCCCGTACGTCCAGGAAGTCCCTCTCCACCCCCGTGTTTCCCACCTGCAATACCGGTTCCAGGCGTCCGGCTGCGATCCCCGCGACCTGCTCGCACAGGCTGGGGACGACAAAATCCGTGCGTTGGCCCGGACCAATCAGATGAAACGCGCGTGCCACCAGAACTCGCAACTCGCTGGACCGCCGGTAGCTATGGGCTACCAGCTCCTGGCACGCCTTGGAGAGACCGTACGCGGACTGCGGCTGCAGCGGCATGTCTTCGCTGAGCCCTCCGGCCCCGGCGGCCGACTGGCCGTAGGATGCTCCGGAGCCCATGACCAGCACCCGGGGATCCAGATCGGGAAAGTCCGCCCTGGCATCCAGCACGGCCTGGAGCAGATTGACGGTCCCGCCCGCGTTGATCCGCATGGCGGCCTCCGGCTCTTCGCGCGCCCGCGCGCCCGACGAGAAGCCCGCCAGGTGGTAGATCTCCTCCGGCCTGACGGCTGCCAGGACGCGGAACAGAGCAGCCGGGTCCAGCACGTCGGCAAGCTTCCAGTCGACAGCCGACGCTTGATTGGATGTCAGCGTGTCGCGCCGGGGCGGCAGTGCCAGCGTGGAAGCCGTGACTTCCCGCCCCTCTTCGAGCAGGTGGGCGATCAAATGCTCGCCCACGAACCCGTCGCCTCCTGTCACCAGGACTCTCGTCAAGCCTCCGCTCCTTGCGGCGCCGCACTTGGATCACCGAGTTGCCGCGCGGAATATACCCCCGCGCTCCGTGACAATGAAGGCCAAACGACAACGGCTCCGCCGTATCAGCGGAGCCGTGCTTGCCGGCCAGCGGCCCACCACCCTGCGCACCGTGCCGGACGCCGGGCGACGGCGGCCGGTTGGCGCGGCGGATCCTGTAGTCTCGGGGTCAGCCCGCCTTGACTACCTTGCCGGCCTTGATACAACGGGTGCACACCCGCACCTGCTTCCGCGACCCGTCGACCACCACGCGAATGCGCTGCAGGTTCGGCATGAAACGCCGCTTCGTGCGGTTGTTCGCGTTGCTCACCCGATTGCCGGTGCTCGGGCCCTTTCCGCAGACGTAACAGAAGTTGGCCATGCTCAGTGCACCTCGACCGAATCGCCGGGGCAGACTCACGACCATTCCCTGATCCACGGCCCCCTGGTTCACCCACTCGACGCGAATCGAGTCGTTGAGGCTGAAGATCTGCCCCAGCACCGAGACCCTGTCGCCACCATACATGCGCGTCTCGCGCGCCTGCAGGCGGGCAACCCAGTCCGCGTTGAGGAGAACCGGATAAGCGGTCGAATCATCCAGGGCGACCGAAAACACCGCCCGGCCAAGACCAATGGCGACGGGGATGGAGTCGAACTGGGCGCGTCTCCCGATGATTGGACCGGAACCGGCCAGAACGTCCGCTGCGGTCAATGGAGCTTCCTCCACTACCGTCGCGTCCGGATCCGGCAGCTCCGCTACTCGCTGGTTAAGCCAGAACATAAAGACTCCGACGGCCACAATGGCGACGACCGACAGAAGTACGCCGATTCCTGCTCCGCCTTTGCTCGTCATCACATGCCTTTCGGGTGCTGCCGTTGGTTCTCGATCGCACTGCACAGGGCGCTAGCTTTCGACAAGCTCGATCAGCGCGATCTCTGCGCCATCGCCCTGTCGGGCACCGAGCTTCAGAATCCGGGTGTACCCACCCGGGCGTTCCTGAAACCGCGGACCGATCTGGTCGAACAGCTTCTGCAGCGCTTCCGTGTCAGCGATTTGCCTGCCCGCCTGGCGGCGACTGTGAAGGTCACCGCTCTTTGCAAGAGAGATCAGCTTCTCGGCAAACGGCCGCAGCTCCTTGGCCTTGGCTTCCGTCGTCCGGATTCGCTCGTGCAGGAACAAGCTGGTGGCCATGTTGCGAAGCATGGCCTGCTTGTGACTCCTGGTCCGGCTGAGCTCTCGTCCCTTCTTTCTATGCCTCATGTTCCGCTTCGGCCTCTCCGGCACCGTTGCCGACCAGCTCCTCGGCCAGGTACAGGTTGCCCTCATCGTCACGCTCCAGCGGCATGCCGAAACGCAGACCGTGCGTGGCGAGTACCTCTGCCACCTCTTCCAGTGACTTTTCACCGAAGTTCGGCACCTGCAGCATCTCGTCGCGCGTGAGGCTCACCACGTCCGCCAGGTACCGAATATTCTCCTTCTCGAGCGTGTTGCGCGAGCGGGCGGAAATCTGCTCGAACGCCTCGATCGGCTGGTCGAGCACTGAAGCCTGGTCATCTCCCAGCCTCAGTCGCGCCTGGCCCGCACCGTCCTCGCTGCCAATCGCGACCTCGATCTCGTCGCCCAGCATCGCGAAATAGCCCAGGTGTACTCTGGCGATCTCCGCTGCGTGGCGCACGGCCGTGGCTGGATCCATGGCTCCGTTCGTCGTCACGTCAACGACCAGGCGATCGAAGTCGGTCCGTCCGCCGACCCGGGTCTCCGTAACGGTGAAATTGGCGCCAACCACCGGGTTGTAGATCGAGTCGATCCGGATCATCCCGACGGGTGCATCCTCGCGAAGCGAATGCTGATCCGCCATCACGAAACCGCGCCCGGTGTTCACCCAGAAGTCGATGTTGAGCGGACGGTTGTCCGGCATGTCCTCCTGCAGAGTGAACAACGTCAGATCGGGGTTCTTGATGGCCACGCCCGCATGGGGCGTGATCTGTCCGGCTTTCACGACACCGGCCGAGAGGATGCTCATCTCGAGCTTCGCCTCCTCGACATCGGAATCGAGGACAAGAACGATCTGCTTGATGTTCTGGATAATCTGGTGAATGTCCTCGACAACGCCTTCCATCGTCTGGTGCTCGTGCTGAACGCCGTCGGCCCGGAAGGCCCACACCGCCGAACCAGGCAACGACGAAAGGAGAATCCGCCGGATCGAATTACCGATCGTATGGCCAAAACCCCGTTCCAGGGGCTGAAGTAGGAACTGCGCCCTGGACTCGTCGTCAGAGCGACTCTGCTCATCGACGGTCTCGGGAAGCACCAAACCGGTCAGGTCCACCGCAACTGACATATCTGCCAAGCCTCGTTCCACGTCTAGTCTGAGAGATTCGTGTCGGGAAGCGCCGCCCAACCGCGCGGTCTCGTCCCGGATCCCTGCGCTGCCGGCCCGCTCGGCGGCCCGGCCCCGTTCGCTTACTTGCTGTAGAGCTCTACGATCAGCTGCTCCTCAACCGCCAGCGGGATATCCGCCCGGGAGGGTCGCTCCAACATGCGACCGCTGATCGTCTCGTAATCGACGCCGAGCCAGGTGAGCTGGTCGCGGCGGCGGCGATCTTCCACGGCTTCTTTCACCACCGGCAACTCGCGGGCGTGAGGCGCGATCGCGATCTCGGCTCCGGGGGACACCGTATAGCTCGGGATGTCCACCGTAGCGCCACCCACGCGCACGTGGCGGTGACGGATGAGCTGGCGTGCCGCCTTTCGCGACGGCGCGAAGCCCAGCCGGTAGACGATGTTGTCCAGTCGCAACTCCAGCGCGACAAGCAGATTCTCGCCCGTTACGCCGGGAACCCGCGTGGCCTTGTAAAAGAGATTCCGGAACTGCTTCTCGCCCACGCCGTAGATCCGCTTGACCTTCTGCTTCTCACGCAGCTGCACGGCGTAGTCCGACTGGCGTCGCCGGCGCCGTCCGGTGCCGTGCTCGCCGGGCGGGTAGCCGCGACGTTCGATGGCGCACTTCTCGGTGAAGCAGCGCTTCCCCTTCAGGAAGAGCTTCTCACTCTCTCGCCGACATTGCCGGCAGACCGGCCCCGTGTAGCGTCCCATCTAGACCCTCCGCTTCTTCGGCGGTCTGCAGCCGTTGTGCGGGATGGGCGTGACGTCCTTGATGGAGCGTATGGTCAGGCCGGCCCCCTGCAGCGCCTGGATCGCCGACTCACGACCGGAGCCCGGACCCTGGACCTGCACGTGAACACGCTTCATGCCGAGAGACACGGCCTCTTTCGCCGCGTTCTCGGCCGCGATCGTGGCCGCGAACGGCGTCGACTTCTTGGAACCCTTGAAGCCGGATTTGCCGGCGCTGGACCAGGCCACCGTCTCGCCGTTGGTCGCCGTGATCGTGATGATCGTATTGTTGAAGGTGGCCTTGATGTGAGCCACTCCTTCGGCCTCTACGATCCTCTTCTTTTTCTTTCCGCCTTTTGCCATCTACGATCTCTTGGTCTGGGCCGGGCTAACGGCCCGATGCTATTTCCTGGGAGCCTTCTTCTTGCCAGCGACGGCTCGGCGCGGTCCCTTGCGGGTGCGCGCGTTCGTGTGCGTGCGTTGGCCCCGTACGGGGAGCCCGCGCCGGTGTCTCAAGCCACGATAGCAGCCGATGTCCATCAATCGCTTGATGTTCATCGACACTTCAGTGCGAAGAGCGCCTTCGACCTTGTAGCGGTTTTCGATCACTCTCCGAAGCTTGTTTACATCTTCGTCCGTGAGCTCGTGCACCCGCGTATCCGGATCCACGGCCGTCTCGTCCAGGATGGCCTTCGCTGTCGAGTGCCCAATCCCATAGATGTAGGTCAGCCCGACTTCGATGCGCTTGTCGCGTGGTAGGTCGACTCCAGCAATGCGTGCCACGGGCTACCCCTGCCGCTGTTTGTGCTTGGGATTACGACTGCAGATGACCCGGACGACTCCTCGCCGCCGGATGATCTTGCAGTGCTCGCATATTCTTTTTACGCTCGAACGAACCTTCATTTTGCTACGCCGTGCTCTCTTGGCCCGATTAAGTTTCAGCCCTTTAGTATATCAGTCAGAACTCCGGTAATCAACCAGATTCCGCTCTACTTGTAGCGGTAGGTGATGCGTCCCTTGGTCAGGTCGTACGGAGACAACTCCACCGCCACTTTATCCCCCGGAAGGATCCGGATGTAGTTCATCCGGATCTTGCCGGAGACATGGCATACAATCTCGTGCTCATTCTCCAGCTCGACGCGGAACATCGCGTTGGGAAGCGCTTCGAGCACCTCCCCCGTCATCTGAATCGGCTCTTCTTTGGCCAAGCTATTCCTCTCCCGCGGCGGCCGGCATCGGCGCATGCGTCACGATGCGCGGCCCGGTGTCCATTATCGCCACCGTGTGTTCGTAGTGGGCCGACAGCGATCCATCCGCCGTCACCACCGTCCACCCATCCCGAAGCGTCCGAATGGCCCGGCCTCCCATGTTCACCATCGGCTCGATCGCGATCACGAGGCCTGGTTCCATCCTGGCGCCGCGACCCGGTCGGCCATAGTTGGGGACCTGTGGCTCCTCGTGGGCCGCCTCCCCGACTCCGTGACCCACCAACTCGCGAATCACACTGTAGCCGGCTTTCTCCACCGTGGCCTGAATCGTGGCCCCCAGATCGCCCAGCCGCTTGCCCGGAGTCGCCTGCTTGATACCGGCATCCAGCGCAGCGCGCGTCACCTCCAGCAGCCTCTCCGCACCTTGGGAGATCCGTCCCACCGGTACCGTTACGGCCGCATCCGCAAAGAACCCGTTCAGCTTCACGCCCACGTCGGCGCTCAGAATATCGCCCTCTTCCAGCACGCGACTGGAAGACGGGATGCCGTGTACCACCTCTTCGTTCACGCTCGTGCACACCGTCGCCGGAAACCCGTACAGTCCCTTGAACGCCGGAACCGCGCCGGGATACGACCGGATCAGGTCCTCGGCCGCCTCATCGAGCTCGAGAGTGGACACACCCGGCGCGACCATTCCTTCCACGAGTCCCAGGGCTGCCCCGACAATCGCCCCGGCTTCGCCGATGGCCTCGATCTCCGCCGCCGACTTCAGGTGAATCACCCTCCTACCGCCTGCTGCAGCCTGGCGAAGATCTCCTCGACCGATCCCGTTCCGCGCACGGAGCGAAGACCCTCTTCAGACCGGTCGTACCAGTCCAGCACGGGCTGCGTCTGCTCCCGATAGACACGCAGGCGGTTCTGGATCGTCGTCGGGCTGTCGTCACTCCGCTGGATCAATTCGCCGCCGCAGGTCGGGCAGCGCCCCGACTCTCCTGCTACCGCAACGTGCGTGACTTCACCGCAGACAGAGCACAACCGCCGGCCAGACAGCCGGGCTACCACCTCGGCGTCCGGCACGGCCAGGTCGAGTACCGCATCCAGAGATTCGCCGCGCCCGACCAGAATCGCGGCCAGGCCCTCGGCCTGCGCGACCGTCCGGGGGAAACCGTCCAGCACGAAACCTCTGGCCGCTTCCGGCCGATCGAAGGCTTCGCCGATCAGCCCGAGGATCACGTCATCCGGCACGAGCTCCCCGGCATCCATGTAGCGCTGCGCTTCCTGACCCAGCTGCGATCCCTCGGCGCGGGCGGCTCGCAGCATGTCGCCGGTCGACAGCCTCGGTACGTCGAGCCACTCGGCCAGGCGATCGCCCTGCGTTCCCTTGCCAGCCCCGGGAGGGCCCATCAACACGAGCCGCATTACATGAAGCGCTGTCTGCCCCCGCCGCGGACCTTGACCCGCCCCTTCTTCATGAAGCCCTCGTAGTGCCGGAGCAGCAGGTGCTGCTGCATCTGCTGGACCGTGTCGAGCGCGACCCCGACTACGATCAGCAAGGAGGTGCCGCCGAAGAAGAACGTCTGGATGTCGAACAGCGCGAAGATCAGGAATGGCATGATGGCGATCAGCGCCAGAAAGACTGCGCCGGGCAACGTGATCCGGGTCAGCACATGGTCGATGTAGTCAGCCGTGGCCGAGCCGGGTTTCACTCCCGGAATGAAGCCGCCCTGCCGTTTCAGGTTCTCCGCCAGGTCGATCGGATTGAAGATGATCGACGTGTAGAAGTACGTGAAGTAGACGATGAGCAGCGAGTACGTCAGGTAGTACCACGTCGATCCGACCTGGAAGATCTGACTCAAGTCGTACAGGAAGCCGCTCACCCCCGAGGTGCCCGGCCCCGGGTTCCCCGTGAACGCGCTCAGCGTGCCGGGGATGATGATGATCGACTGCGCGAAGATGATGGGCATGACGCCGGCCGAGTTCACCCGCAGGGGGATGAACGACCGCTGCCCTTCACGTATTCGACCTCGCCCGACAACCTTCCGCGGGATCTGCACCGGAATGCGGCGCGACGCCATCGTCAGGGCCGTGACGGCGGCGATGATCGCGACCAGGGTGACGCACAGTGCGATCAGCTTGAACAGGCTGATCCCGCCGGCCCGGAACAGCTCCAGCGTGTTGATGACCGCTCCGGGGAAGCCCGTCACGATCGAGAAGAAGATCAGCAGCGACATTCCGTTTCCGACGCCACGCTCCGTGATCTGCTCGCCGAGCCACATGATGAAGATGGCACCGGTGGTCAGCATCAGAACCGTGGTGAGGCGGAAGCCCAGGCCGGGATCGATGACCACTCCCGGCTGCGATTCCAGGAAGATGGCGTAGCCGTATCCCTGCATGACGGACAGCAGCACAGTGGTGTAGCGCGTCCACTGTGTGAGCTTGCGGCGCCCGTCCTCACCCTCCTTCTGGAGCTTCTCGATGGTGGGGAACACTGCCGCGAGCAGCTGGAAGAGAATGCTGGCGGAGATGTACGGCATGATTCCCAGCGCGAAGATTGTCGCTCGCTGGAGCCCGCCCCCCACGAACAGGTTGTAGATCCCGAAAAGGGTGTTCTGGAACTGGCCGGCCAGCTGTTGGAGTGCCACCACGTTGACGCCGGGCGTGGTGATGTGCGAGCCCAGGCGATAGATGGCGAGGCACATGAGCGTGAAGAGGATCTTCTCCTTCAGCTCAGGTACCTTGAAGAGATTGGGGATCGCGCGCGCTGCGCTGGTTTGCCCGTTGGCCATTGTCGGCGCCTTACTCGATCCGTTCCGCGGTCCCGCCGGCGGCTTCGATCTTCTCGCGCGCCTTCTCGCTGAAAGCATGCGCCCGGACGTTCAAGGCCCGCTCGAGCTCGCCGGAGCCGAGCACCTTGACCGGCGCATTCCCAGAGCCGATCAGCCCGTATGTCTCCAGCAGCTCCGGCGTGATGTCACTGTCCTCCAGCCGGGCAAGGTCGCGCAGGTTGACGATGCGGAACTCTACCCTGTTGAGCGGCGTGAAGCCCCGCTTAGGGGTGCGCCGGTACAGGGGCATCTGGCCGCCCTCGAACCACGCGGGAATCGAGGCGCCACTGCGTGATTTCTGACCTTTGTGCCCGCGCCCGGCTGTCTTGCCGAGACCCGAACCGTGGCCACGGCCGCGACGCTTGCGGTTGGATCGCGATCCCGGCGCGGGCTCCAGGTTGTGCAGCCCGAGGCGCTCCGAATCAGCCATTCTTCTTCGCTTCCTTTATCTCGACCAGGTGCCGAACCTTGTGGATCATGCCCCGAATGGCAGGATTGTCGGGCTGCTCCACCTCGTCCTGGTGGTGCTTGAGACCCAGGGCGCGCAGCGTCCGCTGCTGTCCGCCGGGCGCTCCCAGCCCGCTCCTCACCTGACGAATGATGAGCTTCTTAGCCACGCATCGCCTCCCGGATGAACGCGGGATCAACGCCGCGCTCTATGGCGATCTGTTCCGGGGTCACGAGCTCGGTGAGACCGTTCATCGTGGCCCGTACCATGTTCAACGGATTGTTGGTACCGAGGCTCTTGGTCAGGATGTCCTGCGCGCCGGCGCATTCCAGCACGGCGCGGACAGGGCCACCGGCTATCACGCCGGTCCCCGGACCCGCAGGTTTGAGTAGAACGCGGCCGGCCCCGTGATGACCGATGATCTCGTGCGGGATGGTCCCGTGGACTATCGGCACCTCGACCATCGCCTGCCGCGCCTGCTCGAATCCCTTGCGAATCGCCTCAGCTACCTCGTTTGCCTTCCCGAGGGCCGTACCCACTTTGCCCTGTCCGTCTCCGACGGCCACCAGGGCCGTGAAGGAGAACCGGCGCCCGCCCTTTACGACCTTCGCTACACGGTTGATGTAGATAACGTTCTCGCGAAGGTTGTCGCCTTCGTCTCGCCGCCTGCTTCTCGCCATGCTCTCTCTCGTTAGAAGCTCAGGCCGCCGTCTCGGGCGCCATCTGCGAACGCCTTCACGCGACCGTGATACCTGTATCCGCTGCGGTCAAACACCACGGACTCGAAACCGGCTTCCTTTGCACGCCTGGCCAACTCCTGGCCGGCGGCGAAGCTCGCTCCGATCTTCGCCGCCAGGTCTTCGTTCTGCTCGAGACGCTCCCTGACTTCACCGGCGCGCGTGGAGATCCCCACCAGGGTGACTCCGCGATGGTCGTCCACCAGCTGCCCTTCCAGGTGCTTCAGACTGCGGAACACCACCAGACGTGGACGCTCCGCCGTTCCCTGGATCTTCTTTCGCACGGTCTTGCGTCGCCGCGCTCGCCGCGCCTGTCTCAAAGCCGCCTTGCTCATAATGTGCTCTGATTCGCTCCCGTTATCCGATGCCGCCGACCGTGGCCTTCCCGGCCTTCCGGCGGACGTGTTCGCCCAGGTACCGAATCCCCTTGCCCTTGTACGGCTCGGGCGGTCTGATCTGGCGAATCTCGGCGGCCACCTGGCCAACCTTCTGCTTGTCGTACCCGCTCACTTTGATCTTCGTGGGCGATTCGAGGCTCAGCGTGACGCCCTCCGGAGGATCGACGTTCACCGGGTGGCTGTAGCCCACGCTGACGACCAGCGAAGCGCCCTTCTGCTCCGCGCGATACCCTACGCCGTGGATCTCCAGCACCTTCTCGAATCCGTCGCTCACCCCGGTCACCATATTGGCCAACAGGGCGCGCGTGAGACCGTGCAGCGCCCGGTGCCTGGCCTGGTCGGACGGCCGTGTAACGGTCAGTGCACCGTCATCGAGGCTGATAGAGAGATCCGGGTTAAAGCTCTGCCGGAGCTCTCCCTTAGGCCCCTTCACGTGCACGCGCGAGCCTTCGATCTCGATTGAAACGCCATCCGGCACGGGGATCGGCAGCTTACCGATTCTGGACACTTCCGACCTCCGTAATTAGTAGACCGTCGCGAGGACTTCGCCGCCGACACGCTGCCGACGAGCCTCTCGATCCGTCATCACGCCCCGGGACGTGGAAAGAATGGCAATGCCGAGACCCGAGCGTACCCGGGGTACAGCACTGGCATTCACGTACTTCCTCAGGCCGGGACGCGACACTCGCTGCAGCGAACGGATGATCGGCCGCTCGTCGCCGGTGTACTTGAGATAGACGCGCATCACACCGTGGTGCCCGTCATCCATGACCTTGTAGCCGTAGATGAAGTGGTTTTCCGTCAGGATGCGGGCGACCTCCATCTTCAGCTTCGACGGTGGCATGTCCACGCGCCGGTGCCCTGCGCCCGCTCCGTTCCGGATCCGCGTCAGCATGTCCGCGATGGGATCGTTCATGCTCATCTTACCAACTCGCTTTCCGGACACCGGGGATCTCTCCGCGCAGCGCCAGCTGCCGGAAGCAGATCCTGCACAGCCCGAACTTTCTGATATAGGCCCGCGGACGACCGCACCGGTTACACCGATTGATCGTACGGCTGCTGTACTTGGGCTTCCGTTTGGCCTTCTCGACTAGGGCCTTTCTTGCCATCCTGTAATCCTTCTGCGTTTACCGGTGTCGCGGTGCGGCCTGGCGCACTGCTTCAGACGACAACCGGCGTCTCGCCCCGAAACGGCATGCCCAGCTCGCGCAGCAGTACCAGGGCCTCATCGTCCTTGTCCGTTGATGTGACGAACGTGATGTTCATTCCGTGGATCCTGACCACGTCGTCGTACTTGATCTCCGTGAAGATCATCTGCTCCTTGACCCCCACGGTGTAGTTCCCCCGGCCATCGAAGGCACGGCTGTTGAAGCCCCGGAAATCCCTGATCCGCGGGACCGCCACGCTGATGAACCGGTCCAGGAACTCGTACATCCGGGCGCCTCTCAGAGTGACCATGACCCCGATCGGCATGCCCTCTCGCAGGTTGAAGTTGGAGATCGACTTGCGTGCTCGGGTGGTCACCGGACGCTGGCCCGAGATCAGCGCCAGCTCGCTGGCCACCGACTCGAGAAGCTTCGGATCATCCTTGCCGTCCCCGAGACCCACGTTGATCACGATCTTGTCGAGCCGCGGCACCTGTTGGGTGTTCCGAAAGCGGAACACCTCCGCCAGCCGGCCGCGCACCTGCTCTTCGTAGTGGTTCCGTAGCCTCGGCTTCTCCGCCACAGCGGTCGTCTCTGCCACAGGTCTATCTACCTCTTCACGCTTGTTCGATTCCTGGCTTTCATGGTCCCGATCGTCTTCGCTACGCAGTCGGAATCGGGTTCTCGCATCGCTTGCAGAGCCGCTCCACGGTCCCGTCCGGTTCGCGCCGGATGGAGACCCGCGCCGGCTCATCGCAGTGCGGGCAGACCAGCATGACGTTCGACGACCGAATCGGCGCCTCGAACGTAACGATCCCGCCCTCGGGATTCTGTTGTGAGGGACGCTGGTGGCGCTTGCGCATGTTCACCCCGTCCACCACGACCATCCCCTTCGCGGGAATCGCCCGGATCACCTGCCCCGTGGCCCCCTTATAGTTCCCGGCGATCACCATGACTCGATCGCCCCGTCTCACGTTCAGTCTCTTCTGCGTCATGCCCTAAATGACCTCCGGTGCCAGCGACACGATCTTCATGAATCGCTTCTCACGAAGCTCCCGGGCTACCGGCCCGAATATCCGGGTCGCCTTGGGCTCGCCGGTCTCGCTGATCAACACGGCCGCGTTCTCGTCAAACCGGATGTAGCTGCCGTCCGCGCGCCGGCTCTCCTTGGCGGTGCGGACCACAACCGCCTTGACGACGTCGCCCTTCTTGACCGTCCCACCGGGAATGGCGTCTTTGACGGTAACCACGATCACGTCGCCAAGCCCGGCATAGCGCCGCCGGGACCCGCCCAGCACGCGAATGCAGAGTGCTCGCCGCGCGCCGGAGTTGTCCGCGATCCGCAACATCGACTCCTGCTGGATCATTGCTCTATCCCCGCTACTCGGGACGTTCGATCAGCTCGATCACTCGCCAGCGCTTCAGCCTGGAGAGCGGTCGGGTCTCTTCGATGCGCACCACGTCGCCGATCAGGTACTCGTTGCCCTCGTCGTGTGCGTAGTAGTGACGGCCCCGCTTAGTCTGCTTCCCGTACAGGGCATGCGGCACCACGCGATCCACGGACACGACGACAGTCTTGTCCATCCGGTCGCTAACCACCGTGCCTTGCCGGACCTTACGGTTGGCGGCCTGCCCTACGGCTTCCGTTGTCTCACTCATCGTTTTCGTCTTCCGCCGCGAGCTGCCGCTCGTGCCGAATGGTCTTCAGTCTCGCGAACTCGCGCCTCAACTCGCGAATCAGAGACGGGTTCTCCAGTTCCTCATACGCTCCGCGGAACTTCAGGCGGAACAGCTCGTCCTGCACCCGGGCAATCTCCTCGACGATCTCTTCGTCGGTGAGCTCCCGAATGGCGCTGGCATCCAAACCGGGCACTTATTCCTCCCGCGCGATGAAGCGCGTCTTCACGGGCAGCTTGGCCGCCGCGAGCTCCATGGCCCTCTTTGCCAGATCCACAGACACCCCCTCCAGCTCGAACATCACGCGCCCAGGCTTGACGGGTGCTACCCAACCTTCCGGGTTGCCTTTTCCCTTCCCCATCCGCGTCTCGGCCGGCTTCTGCGTAATGGGCTTGTCCGGGAATATCCGGATCCAGACCTTGCCGCCTCTCTTGATGTGCCGGGTCATCGCGACACGAGCCGCCTCGATCTGACGGTTGCTGATCCAACCCGGCGCGATAGCCTGCAGGGCATAGTCGCCAAACGCGATTGTATTCCCGCGCATGGCCTTGCCCCGAAGGCGGCCCTTCTGCTGCTTCCGGTACTTGATACGTTTCGGTGAAAGCATGTCTTATGTTCCGCTTGTTCCCGGCCGCCGGACTGGCTAGCGGCGTCCGCCGCCGGCCGTGTACGTCTGGCCGCGCCGATCCTCCACGATTTCGCCCTTGAAGATCCAGACCTTGACGCCGATGGTCCCGAAGGTGGTTCGCGAGACCGTTTCCGCGTAGTCAATGTCCGCGCGCAGCGTGTGCAGTGGCACGCGGCCCTCATGATAGCCCTCGGTGCGCGCGATCTCGGCACCGGCCAACCGGCCTCCGCACTGGATGCGAATTCCACCGGCCCCGGCCCGCATGGCCGCCTGGACAGCCCGCTTCATCGCCCGCCGGAAGCTGATCCGCTGCGTCAACTGGTGGGACACGCTGTCGGCCACCAGCTGCGCATCCGTCTCGGGGCGCTTGATCTCCTCCACGTTGATCGACACCTCGGCGTCGGTCAGCAGCGCGAGCTCATCGCGAAGCTTGTCGACCTCCGCCCCGCGCTTGCCGATCACCACTCCCGGACGACCCGTGTGGAGAGTGACCACGATCTTGGAAGGCTTCCGCTCGATCTCCACCGTGGAGATCGCCGCATGCGCGAGGCGTGCGTGCAGGTACTTCCGAAGCTGCTCGTCCTCGGCCAGCAGTTTGGGGAAGTCCTTTCCCTGGGCATACCAGCGGGACTTCCACGGCTTGACCGAACCGAGTCGGAATCCGTACGGGTGCGTCTTCTGGCCCACGCTTACTCCTTCGTGTCCACAATCACGGTGACGTGACTGCTTCGCTTTAGAACGGGCGTCGCTCGGCCATAGGCTCGGGCCCTGTAGCGACGGAGAGTACGGCCCTCGTCGACGAACGCTTCTCTTACGTACAGATCGTCCACGTCGAGGGCTTCCCCTGTCTCGTCGGCCTGATACGCCGCATTGGCGACCGCCGAGCGCAGCACCTTGTCGACAGACAGGGAGGCGCGCTTCTTCGAGAACTGAAGGATCGCGTACGCTTCGTTGACGTCTCTGCCGCGGATCTGATCCACGACGAGTCGCACCTTACGCGCGGAGATCCGAATCCCTTTCGCAGTTGCCGAGGCTTCCATCCCGATTCCTGATTCCTATCGCGGCGGCTATCAGACCCGCACGCGGCGATCTTTCGCCAACTTGCCCCCGTGACCCCGGAACAGGCGGGTGGGCGCGAACTCGCCCAGCTTGTGACCCACCATGTTTTCCGTGATGTACACGGGGATGAACTTGTTGCCGTTGTGAACGGCCAGCGTATGACCCACGAAGTCCGGGCTGATGGTCGAGGCCCGGGCCCACGTCTTGATCACGCGCTTCTCACCGGACTCGTTCATACGCTGCACCTTCATGAGCAGCTTTTCGTCAATGAACGGTCCCTTCTTGACGCTTCTCGGCATAGGTCGTCCTTACTTCGTGGCCTTGCCGCGGCGTCGGCCGCGGACGATGAACTTGTTGCTGGCCTTGCTCTTCTTCCGCGTCTTCCGGCCTTCCGGCTTGCCCCAGGGGGAAACCGGCGGACGACCACCTGAGCTCCGACCCTCACCGCCACCCAGCGGATGATCGATCGGGTTCATGGCGACTCCGCGGACTTTCGGCCGCTTTCCGAGCCAACGTGAGCGACCGGCCTTCCCGAGCCTAACGAGCTCGTGGTCCACGTTGCCAACCTGCCCGATGGTGGCCCGGCAAGCTTCGCGCACCATGCGGACCTCGGTGCTGGGCAGACGGAGCGTGACCATGCCGCCCTCCTTGGCCACTACCTGCACGGCGGCCCCGGCCGAGCGCGCCATCTGCGCGCCCTTCTCCGGCACCATCTCCACGGCATGCACTACCGTGCCGAGCGGCACTTCCTTCAGCGGCAGGCAGTTCCCCAGCCGGGGCTCGCTGCCGGGGCCGGACACGATCGAATCGCCCACTCGCAGGCCGCGCGGGTGCAGGATGTACCGCTTCTCCCCGTCCGCGTAGTGAATCAGCGCGATTCTGGCCGACCGGTTGGGGTCGTATTCGATGTGCGCCACACGGCCCGGCACGGCGTCCTTGTTGCGCCGGAAGTCGATCCGGCGGTACAGACGCTTGTGACCTCCGCCACGCCGGCGACTGGTGATCCGCCCATGGTGGTTGCGACCGGACGAGCGCTTGATCCCCTCGGTCAGCGATTTCTCCGACTCCGTGCGTGTGATCTCGTCAAACGTCGAGACGCTCCGGAAGCGCGAGGCAGCTGTGACCGGCTTGAACTTTCGGATCGGCATCGGTCCTAGACTCCCTCGAACATTTCGATGGTTTCGCCTGCGGCCATCTCGACGATGGCTTTCTTCCAGTGCGGCTTGCGTCCCAGCGAGCGGCCCAGCCGCCGTTTCTTACCCGGCATGTTCATCGTACGAACGCTCTTCACCTTGACGTCGAACAGCTTCTCGATGGCCTGCCGGATCTCCACTTTGGTGGCATCCGGGGCGACCTCGAAGGTGTACTTACCACGCGGCTCGACCTGTGCGCGAACGGCGTCGGAAACGACTGCATCCGTGCCCTCGTACTGCAGCGTGGACGTCTTTTCCGTGATGACCGGCCGGATCAGCACTTCCTGCGGTGGGCGGCTCATTCGTCCTCTCCTCCGTCTTCCCCGGTCGCAGCAGCGGGCTCGAGCGCGCTGGACTCCACCAGCACCACGTCGGCCCACAGGATGTCGTAGGCGGAGGCGCTGCCCCACGGCCGGACGATGACGCCCGGCAGGTTGCGAGCGGACAGGTACACCGTCCGCTTGAGCCCGTCCGTAAGGAGCAACACGTTGGCGCCCGTCGCACCCACACCATCGACCAGCCCGGCAATGGTCCGGGTCTTCGGCTCTTCCATCTCCAGCGGCTCGACCACGCCGAGGTCGCCATCCAGCGCCCTCACGTTCAGCGCGGACTGTGTGGCCAGCCGGCGGAGCTTGCGTGGCACCCGGGCGTCGTAGGAGCGCGGCCGCGGACCAAACGTCACGCCGCCGCCCCGCCACAGCGGTGAGCGGATCGTGCCAGCGCGGGCCCGTCCCGTGCCCTTCTGCCGCCACGGCTTGCTGCTCCCGCCCCTTACGAACCCACGCGTCTTGGTGGAAGCCGTACCCTGACGGTCATGGGCCTGGATTGCCGTCACCACCTGATGCAGCGCGCCTTCGTGCACGGTCCCGTCGAAAACGTCCGTCGGGAGCTGCGCCGGAGCCGAGCGCTCTTCGCCTGAAGCTGTGTATGCGATGACTTTCATCAGACTGTCCTGATGACCACGATGTTGTTGCGAGCACCGGGCACCGAGCCCCGTACCAGCAGGAGATTCTTCTCCGCGTCGATGCGTTCTATTCGCCGATTCATGGCCGTACGCGTCTTGCCACCCATCCGGCCGGCCATCTTGCGGCCCTTGATGACCCGTGACGGATCGGTTCCGGGGCCGATCGAGCCCGGCGACCGCAGGATGGAAGTGCCGCCGTGCGAGCCCCTGCCTCCTCCGAATCCGTGTCGCTTGACCGTGCCCTGGAAGCCCCGGCCCTTGGTCGGGCCGCTGATCTTCACCTTGCTGCCGACCTCGAACAGGTCCACCGTCAGTTGCTGGCCGGCCTCGTACTCGGCGTCTCCCACCTCAAACTCGGCCAGGACGGCCGGCACATAATCCAGACCCCCACGCGCAGCGTGACCCGCCTCCGGACGCTTGACGCGCTGGTCGCGCTTGCGACCGAATCCGAGTTGAACGGCTTCGTAACCGTCCTGCTCCAGCGTCTTCACCTGCACCACGGGGCACGGGCCTACTTCGAGCACGGTCACGCCTACGGCCTTTCCGTCCTCCGTGTAGATCTGGGTCATGCCCAGCTTACGACCAATCAGTCCAGGCATTTCGGCCTCTATTCCACCTTGATCTCGACGTCGACGCCTGCCGCCAGGTCCAGCTTTGTCAGCGCGTCGATGGTCTGCGGCCTCGAGTCGTGAATGTCGATCAGCCGCTTGTGTGTCTTCAGCTCGAACTGCTCGCGGGACTTCTTGTCCTTGTGCGGACTGCGCAGCACCGTGAACAGTTGGCGCCGTGTCGGCAGCGGAATCGGACCGCTGACCGACGCGCCGGTCTTCTGGGCTGTTCGAACGATGTCGGCGGCCGTCTGATCGATGACCGCTGGATCGAACGCCTTCAGCCGGATGCGAATCTTCTCAGTCATTCGTCTATTCCCGGATGGCGGTAACGACGCCGGCGCCGACGGTGCGCCCGCCCTCGCGGATCGCGAAGCGCAGGTTCTCCTCCATGGCGATGGGCGTGATCAGGTCTACC
>JBDHIQ010000221.1:0-4670 GCA_039587395.1 Gemmatimonadota bacterium | reverse complement strand
TCGCTCGTGAAGGTGAGCGACACCTCCACCTCGGTGTTCTCCGGGAATGCGCGGGTGCGCGGCAGGTAGACCACGCTGCGGCTGGCGTCCAACCGATACGTCCCCTGTCGCGCCTGCTTGAGCCGCTGAGCTACTCCGTGAGCATCCCGTACAAAGAAGTCGGTGGCGTCGACCAGGACGCGGTCGCCCGTCTCGGCGATCACCTTGAAGCCCCAGTGGGTCGAAGAGGCAAACGCCTCGCGTACGGCTTTCACCTCGTTCGGATCCTCGCTCAGCGCCCGGTACCCGTAGTTGGGCTCCGTGAGGAGTACGCGTGGGCCTACGCGCTGCGCCGTGAGGACGTACGTGCCGCCGAGCTGTCCCCGGTCGAGCCCCACCGGATTGCTGCCAAGCCCCGTGGGCAGCGAGACCTGATGCAGGAACTCCGTGCCCCAGCGATGGATCTCCAGGTAGAGTTTGCCTTCCGGTTCGTCCCAGTAGAGGTCGAAGTAACCCTCCAGGTGACGCATGCCTTCCGTCTTCGACTCGATGGTCGGCAGGCCGTTGGCCTCCGGTTCGGCCTGCGCCAGAGCGGGAGCGACCGCGAGCAGGGCGTTGAAGACGGCGATGCTCACGCCTAGAGCTGCCGGAGTGCGTGTCCGTGTGCGCGGCATTCCTCTACCTCCGCAGCCGCAGCTGGCCCTCGACCAGCGCGGCTTCCAGTACGCGATCGATCCGGGCCTTTGACTCGGCCAGGTGCGCTTCCGTCATCGTGTCCAGCCCTGCGCCAGCCAGTGCCCGGGCCATGCGCTGCGATAGCCGCGTGAGCTCGAGCCTGGCGAGTGAGCGGGCGTCTTCCGGTGCTGCGACCGGGCCGCTGATGCCGCTGTCCAGCAGCAGTCCCTCCAGGTGGCGTAGGTGCTGCCGCTGCAGGTTGCGCCTAAACGAGTTGATCGGACGCGCCGCACTCCCGTCTGCGCCTAGCTCGCTCCAGATGGCTTCTGTCAACGTTTCCAGCAGCTCGCTGACCCGGTACGGCTCCTGACCGGCCGGTGTCCGGGGCTCGTTGTCTACCAGCCTCCACAGCCTGGGCGTGGCCATGAGGTCGCCCAGCAGGGCCATCTGGATCAACACCACCTGAGTGTGCACCGGATAGTCCACGGGGATGGGGTTGCCCACGCCCCAGTGCGAGAAGCGATTGGGAGGCAGTTTGTTGAGCGTCGGCTCCCAGGGGCCGGAAAGGCGGACGGGCGTTTGGATCCCCCTTGTGGTCCCGGGCAAACTCGATCCCGCCCACTGTCTTGGGAACAGGAGCCAGGGCAAGGTAGCGCTCGAAGATCAGGCCGGTCATCGCGCTGCGCAGCCGCTGATACCCTTCGCCTTCGGCCACCAGTCGGTCCTCCAGGTGCGGCTGGATGCGCCGAACGATGGCTGCCCGGTCCCGCGCGAAGGCCAGCGGGTCCGAGCCCAGGTCCCAGGCCGTGGTGTTGGGATCGATCGCGAACGCCCCGAGCCACGTGTCTTCGTCGGTCCCGTACGCGTGGAGCGGATCTGCCCCCAGCGACGCAATCTGGCGCAAGCCTTCCACCTCTTCAGCCGCGTCGATCGCGGGCCGGAGGTCTGGCCCCCCGCCGCTGGGGCTCGAACCGGTGGCCGAACTGTCCGGTGTCTCCATCCCCTGGCCGGAGACAAGGATCGTGGAGTATGCGTAGCGGATGGCCCAGCGGTCGTACGCACCAACTTCCCTGTTCCAGTAGTAGCCCTGGTCGGCGCGATCCGCTGCCAGGTTGATCGGCGCGTACTCCATCACGGACAGGGTGAGGCCGTTCTGCCGGGTGAACTCCTTGTCATTCAGCTTCTCGTACGGAATCCCGCTCGAAGCCTTGAAATTGTGGCGCAGCCCGAGCGTATGACCGACCTCGTGCATGATCAGGTCTCGAATTGCGTCGCCCACGTATTCCGCGGGCATGGCGCCGACCTCGGCCTCCCCGAGGGCCACGAGCGCAGTCCGGCCAAAGGCCGCCTGGTGCGCCTTCCCGAGCTCGGCCAAGCAGAAGTATGCGGCCAGCTCCGGTTGCATGCCTTCGCGAAACTTCAGACCGTCGGTATACAGCTCCATGAGTCGATCCCGGGCAACCACCTCCTCGTACTCCGTGAGCCAGTATCGCAGAAACGAGGCAGAGATCAGCACATCGGCGTTCAGGATCTCGCCTGTGCGAGGATCCGCCTGAGACGGCCCGATGGCATACCCCATGTTGTACGACGGCGTCCACCGGACCGTGGAGTAGCGGATGTCCTCCGCACTCCAGGTGCTGTCACCGGCCGGCGGGTCTTTCGCCACGATGGCGTTGCGGTACCCGGCCGCCTCGAAGGCCTTGTTCCACGCCTCGATGCCCTCTTTCACGTACTTCCGGTAGGGCCCGGGCACGCTGGGATCCACGTAGTAGACAATCGGGTCGCGCGGCTCGGACATCTCCGCGGACGGCACCTTCTTCTCCAGCCGCCAGCGATTCACGTAGCGCAGAAAAGGGCTGTCGGACTGGTCGCGAGAGAAATCCCAGCGCGCGGTGACGAAGTGCCCGACCCGGTCATCCGCATAGCGCGGCGTCATGGGAGTGTCGGGGAGCGCAAACATCGAATAACGGACGCCCACCGGGACGGACCTTGGATCGGACACGGCATAACCTGGCGACAGCTGCGGCACCGAGCTGGAGGTGAAGGTGAGCTCGGCATCGATCTCGATGTTCCGCGGAAAGCCCAGAATCCGCCCGACGTAACTCCGGTCCTTTGCCAGACTCACCGGCTTCTGGCCGTAGTACGCCGTAAGCTGGTTGCTGATGCGGGCGTAGTCCGACACTACGAACGGGGTCAGGTCCAGCAGCAGCGCCTGTGTAGTATCGTGTTCGCTCTTGATGTCGAAGGCCGCTACGACGGAATGGCCCAGATTGGAAGAGAGGCCGGCCTGGTAGGCGGAGCCCGGGTCAGCGACGAAACGCGTGTTGACGTGGATCAGGTGAACCTTGTCGCCCACCCGTTGAAACCGCATGAGCTGCGCTGCGGTCAACGGAAGGCCCTGCTGCACGTCAAAGTCCCCGGCGCCCCGGCTGTAGTGGAGCACCATGCCGAAGTCCTGCCCGAGCCGGTCAACGGGGATCTCGAGAAGGACGGTGTTGTCGCGCTTCCGGTGCGTGACGAAGTAGCCGTCCGTCTTCTCGGTGTCCTTCAGGACCTCGTCCCACTTCTTGAACGGGCCCTTGTCCTTGTCCTGCTTGCCGGCAGACCCGGTGGTATCGGCGGCCGCGGCCACCGTCGCAGGCGAAACCGCACCCGGTGTCGCAGATCCGCTGTCCACCGGGTAGTACTTCACGCACGCGACCATTGTGGTCGGCAGCCATGCTGCGACCACCAGCCGAGCAACGCCTCTCATGCAGCCCTCCGTCGTCTCCAGCCTTCCACCGGACTCCGGCGTCGGGCTGCCAGGTAGTTCAGTCGGTCACCGTGAGCTCTGTGCGAGCCATGCCCGTGTTCCCCTTCCCCGCATCCACCGCGATCACCTCCAGCACGTAGCTCCCCGGCGCATCCAGAGGCAGGCTCGCCTCGAACACGCTCGTCTCGCCCGAGAAGGCCAGGTGGTCCTTCTCCACGACCGATCCATCCTTCAGCAGCCGCGCGACCAGTGTGTAATCGTTCGAATCCCACAGTCCGTCCGGCTGGGTCGGGCACCCGCACATCATGGTGATCTTCGCCCGCACATCGAGACGTTCACCGCCGGCAAAGCGGACGGCGGACGGCTCGAGTAGCTCAACCCTGAACCCGTTCAACTCCAGAATGATCCCCTCGTCCACGATGTCGTGGCCCGGGATGAGGAGGATGGTCTTGGAAGCCCGGCCGACGGCATGCGCCGGCGTCCCCGGCCCCTGGGCGGAAATGTCTACCATGGTCGGTGCGCTGAGGCTGAGTTCCGCCAGAAATCCCGCCGCATTGGGGTCGACTCCATAGGCCGTGAGTCCCCGGGGGCGCGCATCCATCATGATGGCCTGCGTGTTGCCGGTGCCTCCCTTCTGCACCCCCTCCGCCAGGACCTCCCCGGTCTCGAAATCGCGGATGCGGATCACGGCCCCGCCTACGCCGTCGCCAATCACCTTTGCGTCCTTCGCGATCGCCCGGACCATGACGCGCGTCGTGACCGGCTGGTCGCCGACCGCGGTGTCCGGAACGAGCGTGAGTGTGCCCATCAGAACCGCCGCTCCGCTGGCCAGCGCGGCCCACAGCTTCCTGTTCATCGCAACCTTCCTGTACATGGATTACTAGGATCGAATCTGGTTTGCTGCGCCGCCTCATTAGTAGCAGCGAGGCGGATCCGCGTTCCCGTTCACTGCTTCGTTGACTCCCGGTCCAGCTCCGGGCCGTAGTGGTGTCTCACGGCCGCTGTCCGGAGAAGCATGGCGGATCCCAGGGTGAAGAGCACGACGACCGCCAGAATCAGCGCCATGCGCAGCCACGGCTGGCCGGTGTCCAGTCGCTGCGCCGCCAGAAACAGGGTCGTGCGGAGCCACTCCAGCGCCCCGACGATCAGCAGAAGTTGAAGCAGCCCCGGCACCCACTTCCGCTTCACCAGCAGCAGCAGCGGGATGGCAAGGCAGAGCGGCGCCAGCAGAGACAGGTCGTGCCGCGAGAAATGAGCGGCCAGG
>JBDHIQ010000041.1:0-16162 GCA_039587395.1 Gemmatimonadota bacterium | reverse complement strand
TTCGACAGCACCTCCGTGATCGCAGCCGTCAACGTCGTCTTCCCATGGTCCACGTGACCAATCGTACCCACGTTTACGTGCGGCTTCGTCCGCTCAAACTTCTGCTTCGCCATCACTCTAGTTTCTCCTGGATCCTGGACCGTTGTGAGTCCGAAACCCCAACCAGAAAGCCATCAACCGCTGTTGGCGGAGATGACTTCTTCTGCCTTGCTCTTCGGTACTTCCTCGTAGTGCGAGAACTGCATGGTGTACACGGCACGTCCCTGGCTCAGTGAGCGGAGCACCGTGGAGTAGCCGAACATCTCGGCCAGCGGCACCGAGGCCCCGATCACCTGCGCGGAAGACCGCTGCATCATTCCGCCTATCTTTCCGCGACGGCTGGACAGGTCGCCCATCACGTCGCCCAGGTACTCGTCGGGCGTGACCACTTCCACGTCCATGATCGGCTCCAGCAGCACCGGGCCCGCCTTGCGGGCCCCCTCTTTGAGGGCCATCGAGCCGGCAATCTTGAACGCCATCTCACTCGAGTCGACATCGTGGTAGGACCCATCGATCAGCGTGGCCTTCACGTCGATGATGGGATATCCCGCCAGAACCCCGTTTTCGAGCGCTTCCTTCACTCCCTGCTCCACTGACGGGATGTACTCGCGCGGAATCGAGCCGCCGTGGATCTCGGACTCGAACACGAAGCCCGTGCCCGCTTCCGTCGGCTCCAGGTTGATGACGACGTGACCATACTGGCCGCGCCCGCCGCTCTGCCGCACGAACTTGCCTTCGATCTTGTTCACCGGGCCGCGGATGGTCTCCCGATATGCCACCTGCGGACGGCCAACGTTCGCGTTGACCCGGAACTCCCGCTGCAACCTGTCGACGATGATCTCGAGGTGGAGTTCTCCCATCCCGCTGATGATGGTCTGGCCCGTCTCCTCATCCGTCATGACGCGGAAGGTCGGGTCCTCCTCCATCAGCTTGGCCAGCGCCTCGGAAAGCTTGTCCTGATCGGCCTTGGTCTTGGGCTCGATGGCGACCCGAATCACCGGCTCGGGGAAGCTCATAGCCTCCAGCACGATAGGCTCGTCCTGGTCCGACAGCGTGTCGCCGGTCCTGGTGAACTTGAGCCCGATCGCCGCCGCGATGTCCCCCGCGAACACCTCGTCTCGCTCCTCGCGCTTGTTCGCGTGCATCTGCAGGATACGGCCGACCCGCTCCTTCTTGTCGCGTACCGAGTTGATGACATGCGAGCCGGCTTCCAGAGAGCCGGAGTACACGCGGAAGTAGGTCAGGCGTCCTACATGCGGGTCCGTGGCGATCTTGAACGCCAGGGCGGAGAACGGCGCATCCTCGGAGGCTGCGCGCTCCTCTATGTGCTCGTCGTGAAACGGCAGGTGCCCCTTCACGGGCGGGACATCGCTCGGTGCCGGCAGGTAGTCCACCACCGAGTTCAGCAGCAGCTGCACGCCTTTGTTCTTGTAGGCCGACCCGCAAAGTACGGGCGTCACGGCGTTGGCCAGCGTCGCCTTGCGGATGGCCTGCCGAAGCTCGGCCTCCGTAAGCTCCGCACCCTCCAGGTACTTCTCCAGCAGCGTCTCGTCGTGCTCGACCACGGCCTCGATCAGGGAGTGACGCACCTCGGCAACCTGCTCCCGCATCGAGTCCGGCACCGGGCCTTCCGCCCACTCGCTGCCCAGCGACGCTTCGTCATAGACGATCTCGATCTCCCGAACGATGTCCACGATGCCGGTGAACAACTCGCCCTCACCCAGCGGCAGGTGCAGGGGATGTGCGTTGGCGCCCAGGCGGTCGCGCATCATGTGAACGACGTTCATGAAGTCTGCGCCCACGCGGTCCATCTTGTTGACGAACGCGACGCGCGGAACGCCATAGCGGTCGGCCTGCCGCCACACCGTCTCGGATTGCGGCTCCACCCCACCCACGGCACAGAACAGGGCGACGGCCCCGTCCAGGATCCGGAGGCTGCGCTCCACTTCGACGGTGAAGTCGACGTGCCCCGGCGTGTCGATGATGTTGATGCGGTACTGGTCCTTCTTGTTGCGATTCCAGTAGCACGTGGTCGCGGCCGAAGTGATGGTGATTCCGCGCTCCTGCTCCTGCTCCATCCAGTCCATCACGGCGTCTCCGTGATGCACCTCTCCCATTCGGTGCACCCTGCCCGTGTAGTACAGGATGCGCTCCGTGGTCGTCGTCTTACCGGCATCGATGTGCGCCATGATGCCGATATTCCGAAGTCTCTCGAGCGGAGTTCGTCTCTCCATCGTCTATCTAAGTCTCTGCTATCCGGTGTCTATCTATCGCTCAGCCCGTTCGGGCCCCAGCTACTACCAGCGGTAGTGCGCGAACGCCTTGTTGGCGTCAGCCATCCGGTGCACCTCGTCCTTCCGACGCACCGCCCCTCCATCGCCGCGGGACGCATCCAGCAGCTCACCGGCCAGGCGATCGGCCATCGTCTTGCCTGCCCGACTGCGGGCATGCAGGACCAGCCAGCGTCGCGCAAGCGAGTCGCGGCGCCTGTACGGCACCTCCATTGGAACCTGGTACGTGGCGCCACCCACACGCCGGCTGCGTACCTCGATGATCGGCTTGGCGTTGTTGAACGCCTGGCGAAACACGTTCATCGCCGGCTGACCGGTCCGCTCCTCGATCTTCCGCATGGCCTCGTAGAAGATCGATTCAGCAGTCGACTTCTTGCCGTCCAGCATCAGGCAGCTGATGAACTTCGTCACCTCCGGGCTCCCGTATCGGGGATCCGGCAGCACTTCTCTGATTTCTGCACTCTGTCTACGTGACATGTCGCTCCAACCGGTGCATCGCGTCTCGCGTCCCGGCGTTTCCTGTGGACGCCTGACATACAGAGCCCGGCCGCTCTCGGAGGCCGGGCCCCAGCTCACTCCACTGCCCGCGTCGCGCCGTCGCCGGTTGCCGGCGATGGTCCCTGGCGGACTCTCCTTCGTCTATCGTCTCTTCGATCCGTACTTCGAACGTCTCTGACTTCGGTCGTCCACACCGGAGGCGTCCAGCGTTCCACGAATGATGTGATAGCGAACGCCCGGCAGGTCCTTGACCCGGCCACCACGAATGAGAACGATGCTGTGCTCCTGCAGATTGTGCCCCTCGCCGGGGATGTACGCGGTCACCTCATAGCCGTTCGTGAGCCGCACGCGAGCCACCTTCCGAAGGGCCGAGTTCGGCTTCTTCGGTGTAGTGGTATAGACGCGGGTGCAGACCCCCCGCTTCTGTGGATTCCGCTCCAGCGCAGGCGCTTTCCGCTTCTTTTCGATCTTCTTGCGGCCCTTCCGGACCAGCTGGTTGATCGTCGGCATTCGCTCTCCGGATGCTCCCCTTCCTCACGCGGTTGGGGGTGAAAAAATACGGGGGCCCAAACTCGCCCCCGCGGCGACTGCCGATCGGTTGGTCGGCAGACCACATAGCTTATCGGTCTAATTATTGACTGTCAAGCAGTTCCGCGTTCCGTGCGCCCCGGTGCGGCGGCGTACCGACGGCCCGTCACCTCTCGCGAGCTACGGACCGTCGGACAGCCATTTACACGGCCCAAACGACCGCGTTCCCCGGGGCTAGGCAGACACCTCCGGCGCCGGTTCCTCCACCTCCGCCAGGGCGGCGGCTTCCACCTCCGCCGTTTCAGCTGTTCCACCCGCCTGTTCCCGCAAATCGGCAAACAGGCTGCGGATGGGCGCCTCGACGTCGGGCGTCGTGCGCCGCATGGCATCCAGCTCCTTCTGCAGCGGTTCGCCGACCAGGAACTCGACGTCCTGGAACTTGTGCACTCCGGTTCCCGCCGGGACCAGGTGCCCGATGATGATGTTCTCCTTCAGGCCCCGCAGCCCGTCCTTGGCGCCCCGCACGGCGGCGTCGGTCAGCACCCGCGTCGTCTCCTGGAAGGAAGCGGCGCTGATGAACGACTCCGTGGTCAGGCTGGACTTGGTGATCCCCAGGAGAATCGGCTCCGAGCGTGGCGGCTTCGCGCCCCCGGCCAGCACATCACGCGTCATCTCCCGGAATTCCATGCGGTCGATGTGCTCACCCTCCAGATACTCGGTGTCGCCCGGGTCGGTGATCCGGACCTTCTGCAGCATCTGACGGACGATGACTCCAATGTGCTTGTCGTTGATGCGCACACCCTGCAACCGGTACACCTCCTGAATCTCGTTCAGGAGGTACTCCTGCACGGCGCGAGGTCCTTTCACGCGCAGAATGTCGTGCGGGTTCACCGGTCCCTCGGAGAGACGGTCTCCGGCGCGGACCAGGTCTCCCTCGTGGACCCGGAGATGCTTTCCGACGGCGACCTGGTACACCTTCTGCTCGCCGTCTTCCATCGTGACGATGATCTCGCGCTTTCCGCGCTTGATCCCGCCGAACGAGACGCGCCCATCCACCTCGGTGATCGTGGCCGGATCCTTCGGTCGCCGCGCTTCGAACAACTCGGCGACTCGGGGCAGACCGCCCGTGATGTCGCGGGTCTTGTACGCCTCTCGACTGATCTTCGCGAGCGTGTCGCCGGCGGTGACCTTCTCCAGGTCCCGCACCAGCAGCTGAGCCCCCACCGGGACGATGAACTCCCGGAGCTTGTTGCCTTTGGAGTCCACGATGTCGAGCCGGGGGTGAAGCTTCTTCTCGCGATCCTCGATGATCACCTGCTGACGACGGCCGGTGGCCTCGTCCAGCTCCTCGCGAACCGTCTCTTCCCCCACGATGTCGTGGAACTGCACGCTGCCCTTGTGGTCTGCCACGATGGGCTCGGAGTAGGGATCCCAGCTGAACAGCAGGTCGCGTGGGAACACTTCCTGCCCGTCCGCGACATGCAGGGTGGCTCCGTACGGCACGGCCAGCCGCGACAGCAACCGGTCGTCGCCGCTTCGCATGAGAATCTGACCCTCGCGGCTGGTCACGACATTGCGACCGTCGGCACTTGCGACGCTGGTGACCCGTTCGAAGCCGATGGTCCCCTGGATCTTGGAGTGACGCTGGGTCTGCGCCGCGATTCGAGCCGCCGTACCCCCGATGTGGAAGGTACGGAGGGTCAGCTGCGTGCCCGGCTCTCCAATGGACTGTGCGGCGAGGATTCCCACGGCCTCGCCGAAGTCGACCAGGTCCATGGTGGCCAGGTTACGGCCGTAGCAGCGCTGGCAGATGGCGCGCCGGGACTCGCACGTCAGCACCGAGCGGATCCGTACCACCTGAATCCCGCTCTCCTCAATCTTCTCCGACGCCGCCTCCTCGATCATCTGTCCGGATTCGACGATCACCTCTTCGTCGATCGGGTCGATGATGTCTTCGGCCGCGTAGTTGCCGACGACTCGATCCTTGAGGGGCTCGATGATGTCCTCCCCTTCCTTCAGGGCCGTCACCTCGAGACCGAGCACGGTTCCGCAGTCTTCCTCGATGATCGTGACATCCTGGGCCACGTCGACCAGGCGTCGGGTCAGGTACCCTGCGTCCGCGGTCTTGAGCGCCGTGTCCGCGAGGCCTTTTCGAGCCCCGTGCGTCGAGATGAAGTACTCGAGCACCGTGAGCCCTTCGCGGAAGTTGGAGCGAATCGGACTCTCGATGATCTCGCCGATCCCACCCGTCAGCTTCTTCTGCGGCTTGGCCATCAGGCCTCGCATGCCCGCCAGCTGCCGGATCTGATCGCGGGAGCCTCGCGCGCCCGAGTCGAACATCATGTAGATGGGGTTGAAACCGCCGTGTGAAGCGGCCAGACCGCGAACCATCGCATCGGCCACGTCGTTGTTCGCGTGCGTCCAGGCGTCGATCACCTTGTTGTAGCGCTCGCCGAACGAGATGACACCGCGATGGTAGGCCTTGGTGAACCGATCCACATCGGCCTGCGCCTCACCCAGGATCTCCACCTTCTCGGCGGGGATCTCCATGTCGTCCAGTCCGATGGACACGCCGGCCAGAGTCGCGTGCCGGAAGCCAAAGTTCTTCAGGCGGTCCAGGAACTCCGTGGTCTGCTGCAGTCCTGCCAGCCGGAACGAGCTGAACACCAGGTCGCCCAGCAGCCCCTTGGTCATCGTGTCGTTGACGAACGGCACGTCGTCGGGCAGGATGGCGTTGAACAGCGCCCGGCCCACCGTCGTGGCGATCCATTCATCTTCCGCCCACATGCGGATCGGCCGCTGGTGGTCCGGTGTTCCCTGCGCGGTCCGCAGGTACCCGGATTCCAGGGCCATCTCCACCTGCGCGGTGGTGGAGAAACGGGGCAGATCTTCGTCTTGCGCCCGCTCCTCGAAGTCCGCAGCCGGCTTGGTCATGTAGTAGCAGCCGAGCACCATGTCCTGAGACGGCGAGGCAATCGGTCGCCCGTTCGCCGGCTTCAGGATGTTGTTGCTCGCCAGCATGAGCACGCGCGCCTCCAGCTGCGCCTCGAAGCTCAGCGGCACGTGCACCGCCATCTGGTCGCCGTCGAAGTCCGCGTTGAACGCGGCGCAGACCAGGGGATGAATACGGATCGCTTTCCCCTCGACCAGGACGGGCTCGAACGCCTGGATGCCCAGGCGATGCAGGGTCGGCGCCCGGTTGAGCAGTACCGGGTGGTCTTTGATGATGTCCTCGAGCACCTCGTAGACCTTCGGGTCGTCGCGCTCGACCAGCTTCTTGGCGCGCTTGACGGTCTCGGCGTGCTGACGCTGCTCCAGCTCATGGATGATGAACGGTTTGAACAGCTCGACGGCCATCTTCTTGGGCAGGCCGCACTGGTGCAGCTGCAGCTCCGGACCGACCACGATCACGGAGCGGCCGGAGTAATCCACGCGCTTACCCAGCAGGTTCTGGCGGAATCTGCCCTGCTTGCCCTTCAGCATGTCGGAGAGCGACTTCAGCGGGCGCTTCCCGCGCCCGCGAATCGCCTTGCCCCGGCGCCCGTTGTCGAACAGGGCGTCCACGGCCTCCTGGAGCATCCGCTTTTCGTTCCGGAGGATGACCTCCGGCGCCCGCATTTCCAGCAGCTTCTTCAACCGGTTGTTCCGGTTGATGACCCTTCGGTACAGGTCGTTGAGATCCGACGTGGCGAATCGGCCACCGTCCAGCGGCACCAGCGGACGAAGATCCGGCGGGATCACCGGGATCACGTCCATGATGAAGTGCTCCGGGTTGTTTCGCTTACCGGGCTCCGTGTCGCTGTTGCGGATCGCGTCGATGACCTTCAGCCGCTTCAGCTTTCTCTTCTTCCGGTGCTTCGATGTCTCGTGTATGACCTCGAAGCGCAGCTGTTCGGCCAGCTCATCCACGTCGAGCAGACTGAGGAGAGTCCGGACACCCTCGGCGCCGATCTCGGCGCGGAATTCGTTATCGCCCAGCTCACGTGCCTGCTCGGTCAGCGTCCAGTACTCGTCCTCCTCGAGGACCTGCTTGTACTCGACCTCTTGCTGCCCCGGGTTCGTAACCACGTAGGCGGCGTAGTAGATGACCTTCTCCAGGTCCCGCAGCTTCATTCCCAGGAGATAGCCCATCTGGGAGGGCAGCGTCTTGAAGAACCAGATGTGCGCCACCGGAACGGCCAGCTCGATGTGGCCCATCCGCTCCCTGCGCACCTTGGACAGCGTGACCTCGACCCCGCACTTGTCGCAGACGTGGCCCCGGTAGCGAATCCGCTTGAACTTCCCGCAGTGACACTCCCAGTCCTTGACGGGACCGAAGATTCGCTCGCAGAACAGACCATCCCGCTCCGGCTTGAACGATCGATAGTTGATCGTTTCCGGCTTGGTGACCTCGCCATAGCTCCAGGAGCGGATCTCCTCAGGAGAAGCCACCTTGATCTGGATCCAGTCGAACTCGGCCGGCCCACCGCTGCGGTGTCGTGGAAAGTCGATCATGTTTCCTCTTTCTCAGACCTCAGTCGACGAAGACTGAAACAGCTTTCTCTATCGTCGTGCGCCCGTCGCACACAGGCGTCACCACCTCCATCAAACCCTACCTGCCTCTTCTATCTTCCTCCGCGGCTCTCGAGTATCACGGAGAGAGCCTCAAAAACGCGTTCTCGCGAGCTCACGGAGAGACAACCCCGAGAGCCGCGAAACCGGAAGACCTAGAAGAGCGTCTCTTCCTCTTCCCCGCCCAGCGTCACGCTCAACCCGAGGGCCTGCAGCTCCTTCACCAGAACATTGAAGCTTTCCGGTACGCCCGGTTTCGGAAGGTTCTCGCCCTTCACGATGGCCTCGTAGACCCGGCTTCGGCCGGTGACGTCGTCGGACTTCACGGTCAGCATCTCCTGGAGCGTGTGGGCCGCACCGTATGCCTCGAGCGCCCACACCTCCATCTCGCCGAACCGCTGCCCACCGAACTGCGCCTTTCCGGCCAGCGGCTGCTGGGTCACCAGGCTGTATGGCCCGATGGAACGTGCATGGATCTTGTCGTCCACCAGGTGGGAGAGCTTCATCATGTAGATCTCGCCCACCGTGATGTCAGCATCGAACTCCTCACCCGTCCGGCCGTCCCGAAGGCGGATCTTCCCGTTCGCCTTCAGCCCCGCACGGTCCATGAGCTCCACGACCGCCGCGTCGAGACCCTTCCCGCTCTTGCGCTGTCCCGACAGGCTGCTGGCCGCGTGCCAGCCGGCCTCCTCCAGCTTCGGTGCCGTAGATGCCGCTGCCAGCGAGCGGGCGCACTCGAGGACGTAGCGTCGCAGGTCCGCGTAAAACGCGGCCACGGCCTTGTCGCCGACACCGTCCACATAGGCGTCCAGGCTACGACCCAGTCCGGTCCGCTGCCCGTCGGTCGCGGCAGCCGGCTCATCCCCGCCGTAGTTGTGGATCGCTACCGCCAGCCGGTCGACCAGCTCCGGATTCATCTCGGGCTTCTCGACCTGCGCACCCAGCGCATCCCCGGCCCAGAACGCGCCGGCAATCTTCAGGAGCGCTCCAATCTCGTGCTCCGTGGCTCCCTGGAAGACCGGCGTGTGCGCCTCGAACCCGAGGATGTTCGCAGCCCACCCCAGATGGGTCTCCATGATCTGTCCGACGTTCATTCGGCTCGGAACGCCCAGCGGGTTCAGAACCAGCTCGACCGGTCTGCCGTCGGGGAGAATCGGCATGTCTTCCTCAGGAACGAGACGGGCGATGATCCCCTTGTTCCCGTGGCGGCCGGCCATCTTGTCGCCGACAGACACCTTCCGCTCTTCGGCCAGGTAGACTTTGACCAGCTGAACGACGCCGGGTGACAGCTCGTCAGGCTGGAAGACCTTGTCGATGCCCTCTTCGGTGCGCTCGCGGATGCGCTCAACGCGCTGTTTGGCCTCTTCCACCAGGCGCCGCAGCTCCAGGCTGGCGTCCTCGTTCTTCACCTTGAGGGTGGAGAGATCCACTTCACCGAAGTCCACATCCGCCAGCAGCTTCTGGGTGAGCTTCTTGCCCTCGGGGAAGAACGGTTCGATCGTTCCCCGGCGCAGGAACAGCGCCACGGTCTGACCGGCCAGCAAATCGGCCAGCTCCTCGTCCCTGGCCTCCACGACACGCCCGATCTCATCGCGCTCCGTATCGCGCAATTCAGCTATCCGCTCGCCGTGCTCGCGCTCGAGCAGCGGGTCGTCGATGCGGCGCGAGAAGATCTTGACGTCGATGACCGTGCCTTCCACACCCGGAGGCACGCGGAGCGAGCTGTCCTTGACGTCCTTCGCCTTCTCTCCGAAGATCGCGGTCAGCAGCTTCTCCTCGGGCGACAGCTCGGTCTCGCCCTTCGGCGTGATCTTGCCGACCAGGATCTCGCCGGACTTGACCGCCGCGCCGATCCGGATGATCCCTCGATCGTCCAGATCGATCAGCGCTTCCTCGGCCACGTTGGGGATCTCGCGCGTGATCTCCTCCATCCCACGCTTGGTGTCTCTGACGTGCAGTTCCAGCTCCTGGATGTGGACCGAGGTGAAGGCGTCGTTCTTCACCAGCGCTTCGCTGATGACGATGGCGTCCTCGAAATTGTGGCCGTACCACGGCATGAACGCCACGAGGACGTTGCGCCCCAGCGCCAGCGAGCCACCGTCGGTCGCCGCGCCGTCGGCGATCACCTCACGCGTTTCCACCCCCTGTCCGAGCTCGACGATCGGGCGCTGGTTGATGGCCGTGTCCTGGTTGGTACGCCAGAACTTCCGCAGCCGGTACCGGTCGTACTGCGTGAGCCGGGCCAGTGGAGCCTTGCTCCCGGTCGTTCTGGGCTTTCCGGTGTCGATGACGATCTCGTCGGCCGTGACCCGGGTCACCTTGCCGGCCCGGCGGGCCAGCAGGACCGAGCCCGAGTCGCCTGCCACCTTCGGCTCCAGACCGGTGCCCACCAGTGGTCGGTCCGGGAAGAGGAGCGGTACAGCCTGCCGCTGCATGTTCGAGCCCATCAGCGCCCGGTTGGCGTCGTCGTGCTCGAGGAACGGGATCAGCGCGGGCGACACGGCCACCAACTGGTCCGGAGCGACGTCCATGAAGTCGATCTCGTCCGGCGGCAACAGCGGGTAGTCGTCTCGACGCCGGCACAGAACCAGGTCCCTGGCGAACGTGCCGTCGGGTTTCACCTCGGCATTGGCCTGGGCGACCGAATAGTCCTCCTCCTCGCTCGCCGAGAGCCAGACGATATCCTCCGTCACCACGCCGTCGATTACCTTCAGATACGGTGTCTCCAGGAAGCCCAGCTCGTTGAGTCGGGCGTATGTGGTCATCGACGTGATGAGCCCGATGTTCGGGCCTTCCGGCGTCTCGATGGGACACATGCGGCCATAGTGCGAGTAGTGCACGTCTCGCACTTCGAAGCCGGCGCGCTCACGTGTGAGTCCACCCGGCCCCAGCGCACTGAGCCGTCGCTTGTGGGTCAACTCGGCCAGCGGATTGGTCTGGTCCATGAACTGGCTGAGCTGCGAGCTCCCGAAGAAGGCCTGGATCACGGCGCTCACCGTGCGGGCGTTTACCAGGTCGTCGATCGACAGCTTGTCGGGATCGCTGTTGATGGACATCCGCTCCCGGACCAGTCGCGCCATACGCGACAGGCCGACGGAGAACTGGTTCGCGATCAGCTCGCCTATCGAGCGAACGCGCCGATTGCCCAGATGGTCAATGTCGTCCGTGTAACCGCGGCCTTCGTGAAGCTCGATGAGATAGCGCAGGATGCCGACGAAGTCCGACGGAGTCAGTACCGTGGTCTCCGGGCTCGGCAGCTCATGTTCAAGCAGACGATAGACGTCCTTCAGGCGATGGTTGACCTTGTGGCGTCCGACCAGCCCGAGATCGTAGCGCTTCGGATCGAAGAACAACCGGTCCAGAGCGGCGCGCGCGGTCGGCAGATTGGGCGCCTCGCCCGGCCGCACGAGCGAGTAGATGGAATACAGCGCCTCGGCCTCACCGTGCGTCGGGTCCTTGGCGAGCGTGTTACGGATGAGCGGTGACTCGCCGCGCGGTCCACCCGTGAAGACCAGTACTTCCTTGATCTTCCGATCCTTGAGGCTCTGGAAGAGCTTCTCGTCGAAGACATCGCCCTTCTCGGCAAGCACCTCGCCGGTGGATGGATCCACCGCGTCCGCTGCCAGCTGCGGGTTCTGGCTCCAGTCGCGTCGTACCGCCAGCTCGCTGTACAGGCCGCGTAGCGGGATGAACGTGGCACTGGAGAACACCTCGACCGCATCGATTCCGGCCCGTTGCAGGCGCTTCAGCACTTCCTCGGTGAGTTCCGTGCCGCGGCGGGCCAGGAAGGCGGCCTCATCGTCGAACACCGGGATCTCGCTCAGGCCGGCCTCCAGGAGTCGCTCCACGATGAGCGCGTCGACCGGATCGCCGGCCAGACACAGCTCGGCGCCGCTTTCGGGCTCGACCACCACATCGGCAGCCCACACCGGCGGCGTGTCGGCTCCGAACGAGCCCAGCTCGAGAAGGCTCGACTCGCCCTCGAACTCCTCATCCAGAAACGAGGAAGCCAGCAAGGTCCCCGTCGCTTCGCGCCGCGCTCCGCGATCGTCCGTGGCTTCCTCCACCGCTACGAATCGCTTCTCGTAGAACAGCTCGAGGATGTCCGTGTTTCGCCCGTACCCGAAGGCGCGCAACAGGGCCGTGGCCGGGAACTTCTTCTTCTTGTCGATATGGACGTGGATCACGTCGTGGATGTCGAGCGTGAACTCCACCCAGGATCCGCGGAACGGGATGATGCGCGACGAGTACAGCCGCGTTCCGTTCGGGTGGACCGTCTCTTCAAAGACCACGCCCGGCGAACGGTGTAACTGGCTGACGATGACGCGCTCCGCCCCGTTCACCACGAACGTCCCCTGCTCGGTGAGCAGCGGCAGATCGCCCAGATAGACTTCCTTCTCGAGGATGTCCCGCGGGCGCTTCTCCCCATCCGCGATGGTCTCGTGGACTATCAGGCGCAGGCGCGCCTTCAGCGGAGCCGCGAACGTCATGTCGCGCTCCATGCACTCCTCGACAGAGTACTTCGGCTCGCCAAGGCTATAGCTGACGAACTCGAGCGCGAAATTCTCGTTCACATCCGTGATCGGAAAGATCTCTTTGAAGACGCGCTCGAGCCCTAGGTCTCTGCGCTCCTCAGCGGTCGCCTCCATCTGCAACAGGCGCTCGAATGCCTGCCGCTGCACGTCGAGATAGTGCGGCATGGGATTGGACCGATCCAGCTTCGCGAAAGAAACGACGGGTATATTCTTCTGGGTCAACTTGAACCTCTTCTGGTGTTGCGAGCGCGTCTCCAGTCGACCGGAGCACCACGAAATGCATGGATGCGCGAAAACCGGGGTCCGCTTCGTGAGCGGACGCTCCGGTCATTCGCCGCTTCGACGAACTCGGGGACGGGTACCTGCTTCCTTGGAACTCCCCGAGCGATGTCCTCGAAAAGGCTCGCCACGCGCTACTTGAGCTCTACCGTGGCGCCCTGTTCTTCGAGCTTGGCCTTGATGGCCTCGGCCTCTTCCTTTTCGACGGCTTCCCGGACCACGCCCGGGGCGTTGTCGACGACTTCCTTGGCCTCCTTGAGGCCCAGGCTGGTGACCTCGCGGACAACCTTGATCACCTGGATCTTCTTGTCGCCAATCGCCGTCAGCACGACGTCGAAATCCGTCTTCTCTTCTTCGGCGGCCGCCGCCGCGCCCGGAACTGCCATGGCCACCGGGGCGGCGGCCGACACTCCGAACGTGTCCTCCATCTTCTCTTTCAGCTCCGCCGCCTCGAGGACGGTCAGCGAGCCAATCTGCTCAAGCAGTTCGTCGACCTTGCTCATTTGTTGTCCTTCAGTCTCTGCCTTCGATCTCTCAGTTCGTCGACCGGGTCCCTGTCCCGGCCACGCGATACGGCCCGCCTGGGGCCCCTGGACACGCTCAGCGCCGGCTGTTATGCCTCGCGGCTCTTGGCCACTTCCTCGACCATGTGCGCAATGTCACGAATGATCGCTTCGAGGACTCCGGCGATCCCTCCGACGGCCGCCGTCAAACCGCCCGCGATGCCTCCGAGGAGGATCTCGCGGGACGGCAGGTCGGCCATCCTGCCAATGGCTTCCGCTTCCACGGCCTGCCGATCCACGACGCCGACCTTGATGACCGGCTTGTCGTCGTGATCCCTGGCGAACTCCTTCACCACCTTGGCCGGAGCAACCGGGTCGGTCTCGCTCATCACCAGGCCCGTCGGCCCCTGCAGATGCTCCGACAGGTCGGGCAGATCAAGTCCTTCCAGAGCACGCCTCATGAGCGTGTTCTTGACGACCCGATACTGGACCCCCTGCTCGCGGAACCGGTCGCGGAGCTCGGTCATCGCCTTGACGTCCAGCCCCGTGAAGTCCGTCAGGTATATGGCCCCCGAGTCTCCGAGCTGACGATTCAGCTCCTCGGTGACCTGCTTCTTCTCATCAAGTCGCATGCTCATGAGACTCAGCGGTACAGATTCTCGTCTATGGCGACGCCCGGCCCCATCGTGGAGCAAACCGTCACGCTTCGGACGTAGCGCCCCTTGCTGGCAGACGGCCGGGCCCGAACGATGGCATCCATCAGTGCTTCGAGGTTCTCTCGCAGCGCGTCCACCGAGAAGCTCGCCTTCCCGATCGGCGCGTGCACGTTGCCCGTGCGATCGACCCGAAACTCGATCTTCCCGGCCTTTGCCTCCTTCACGGCCTGCTCCACATCCATCGTAACAGTGCCGGATTTCGGCGAAGGCATCAGCCCCCGCGGCCCGAGGATTCGACCCAGCTTTGCCACGTCCTTCATCAGGTCGGGCGTGGCGATCGCCACGTCGAAGTCGAACCAGCCACCTTCGATCTTCTCGACAAACTCTTTCCCGACAAAGTCGGCGCCGGCTTGCTCGGCCTCGCTGGCCTTCTCGCCCTGGGCTATGACCAGCACCCGCACCGTGCGTCCGGTGCCCTCGGGGAGGATCACGGTGGCGCGCACCACCTGGTCGGCCTTCCGCGGATCCACCCCCAGCTTCACCGCAGCCTCCACCGTCTCGTCGAAGTTGGCGTACGCCAGCTCCTTCACCCGCGTAAGCGCCTCAGCGGGCTCCAGACGCGTGGCTTCGAGTACCGCGATGGCTTCCCGGTGTTTCCTTCCGTGCTTCGGCATCTCTATAACCGCCCTTCTAGTCCGCCAGCTCGATGCCCATGGAGCGAGCCGTCCCCGCGATCATGCGCATGGCGGCTTCCTCATCGGCGGCGTTGAGATCCTGCATCTTGATCTGGGCGATCTTTCGCAGCTGGTCGCGGGTCACCTTGCCCACCTTGTCGCGGTTCGGCTCCGCAGAGCCGGATCCGAGCCCGAGCTCCTTCTTGAGCAACTCGGCGGCGGGCGGCGTCTTCGTGATGAAGCTGAACGTACGGTCCTTGTAGACCGTGATCTCGACGGGGATGATCATCCCGCCCTCACCGGACGTCTGGGCGTTGAACGCCTTGCAGAAGTCCATGATGTTCAGCCCATGCTGGCCCAGCGCCGGACCCACCGGCGGAGCCGGGTTGGCCTGCCCGCCGGGAATCTGGAGCTTGATGAATCCGATGACCGGCTTATTCCGTTTCGCCATCTGCCTCTATCGACCTCGTGCGTCTAGTATCCCTGGAGCTGCGTGTAGTCCAACTCCACGCTGGTGGGGCGCCCGAACAGGCTCACCTGCACCCGGACCTTCCCCTTCTCCGGAAAGACCTCTTCCACCGTCCCGCTGAAGTCGCAGAACGGCCCCTCGGTCACCTCCACAACCTGTCCCGGCCGGAACGGGATATCGCGCTCCGGACCGGCTTCTTCCAGCTCGTCGGCGATGCCGAGAATCTTGTTGATCTCTTCCTGCTTGAGCGGCTGCGGCTCTGTTCCGCCCCCGACGAACTTGATCACGCCGGGCACGCTGTTGACCAGATACATCGTGTTCTGGTCCAGCTTCATCTGAACGAGTACGTAGCCCGGGTACAGCCGCTTCGTCGTCTTGATCTTCTTGCCGCCCTTGATCTCGACAACTTCCTGCGTTGGGACGATGACCTCGCGGATGGCCTTCACCTCGGACTCGTCGCCCGGAAGCTCTTGACTCCGCTGTTCGAGCAGCGCTTTGACCTTGTTCTCATGTCCCGAATAGGTCTGAAGCGCATACCAGCGGAATTCGTCCCTGCCGTTCTCCTCGCTCACGTCAGCCACTGAATATTTGAATGATGGTTCGTATCAGCCACGCAAACACCGTGTCCATCAACCCGATGATGAGGGCGATGACCAACACGAAGACCAGGATGACGGTGGTCGCGTTGCGCAGCTGCTCCCGATCCGGCCAGGTGACACGACGCATCTCCACCTGGACCTCCTCGGCGAACTTCTGCGTCTTCCTGAGGATTCCCGCCAATCTCGTCCTTCCCGCCTCTATGAGCCGCGTGTGCCTGCCCAGGCCCGCTGCGCCCCGCAGGGCGGCGGCCCCCCCAAAGACCCCGGTGCTGCGACCGGTTCAGCGCGTCTCTTTGTGTGCCGTATGCGTGTTGCAGCGCGGACAGTACTTCTTGTGCTCCACGCGCTGCGTGTGCGTACGCCTGTTCTTTGTCGTCGAATAATTCCGCTCGTGGCACTCCGTGCACTCGAGCGTGATCTGGACCCTCATTCGTCTATTCCCGGATGGCGGTAACGACGCCGGCGCCGACGGTGCGCCCGCCCTCGCGGATCGCGAAGCGCAGGTTCTCCTCCATGGCGATGGGCGTGATCAGGTCTACC
>JBDHIQ010000040.1:0-36340 GCA_039587395.1 Gemmatimonadota bacterium | reverse complement strand
AACTACTACGTGTCCGAGTCCGTCGGACTGGCCACAGGCATGCTCATTACGGCGCTCCACCTTGCCGGGCTGGCCACGCTGACCCACACGCCGAGCCCCATGGGCTTTCTGAACGAGGTGCTCGGGCGGCCCGCGAACGAGAGGCCGTTCCTCCTGCTGGTCGTGGGATATCCGGCGACGGACGCCAGGGTCCCGGACCTCCGCAAGAAGTCCCTGGAGGAGATCGCCTCGTTCCGCTAGACGCGGGGCGTCCAGTCGGGCCCGGGGGCGCAGGGCGGAGATCTTCTCGGCCATGGTCTGTGACAGCGGCCGGGTCACCTGGATCTCGTGCACCAGGATCTGGTCCGTCAGCTCTCCGCGGCTCGAGAACGCCGTGTACAGCCCCGCCACCACCACCTGCTCTATCTCCGAGCCGCTGAACCCGTCCGTTGACTTCGCCAGCGCCTCCAGGTCAAAACGATCCGGATCCTGGCTGCGCCGGGTAAGGTGGATCTCAAACACCCGTCGCCGCGTGGCCGTGTCGGGCAGGTCCACGAAGAAGATCTCGTCGAATCGTCCCTTCCGGAGGAACTCGGCAGGGAGGCGCGAGACGTCGTTGGCGGTGGCAACTACGAACACGTCGCCGCGCCGATCCTGGAGCCACGAAAGGAAACTACCGAGGATGCGCTGCGTGACCCCGGCATCCTGCTCTGCGGCCCCTGAAAGCCGTCGCCATCGCCCGCTTGAAGTTCTTCTCGCTCTCGCCGATGTACTTGTTGTACAGATTGGATGGATCCAGCTTCAGAAGCGGCAGGCTCCACTCCATGGCGACGGCCTTAGCGCACAGGCTCTTGCCGCAGCCGGGAACGCCCAGCAGCAGGACGCCTTTCGGGAACTCCAGCCCGAACTGGCTGGCCCGTTCCGGTGACGAGATGATGGCCTGTCGCTTGGTGAGCCAGTCCTTGAGCGCCACCAGGTCCGCTACCTCCGACATGCTCTCTTCCAACGGGTAGTACTCGAGCAACCCCTCGCGTTCGATGAGCGACTTCTTAGCCGCGACGACTTTGCGGATGTCATCAGGAGACAGGCGGCCGTCTTCCACGATGGCCTTGGTGAGGACCTTCTCCGCTTCCATCAGGGTCAGGCCCTTCAGGTTCTGAAGAAGCTGCTGCTCCTCGGCCGGCGTCTGATCCACCACGATCGAGCCGCGCCGGTTCAGATCACGGAGAATGTGCCGCAGAAGATCCCGGAACTCATCGACCTCCGGCGGAGGGAGCTGGAGGTCGGCAGCCATGAGCGCCAGACCCTCGGGAAGCTCATAACCCGTGCCGGTCAACACGATGGCGCCGGCCAGCTCGGTGAACGGTCTGGCGGCATCCTTCAGTTTGGATACCACCAGCGGGTCCGACAGAAACGAGGCCAGGTCCCGCATCTGATAGATGGCGGGGAAGCGGGCCCGCTCGATGTGATCGAGCGCCGCGCCGGGATCCGTAGTGGCGTACACGCTGCCGTCGCGATCTGCGCGCCGGAGCCCTTTCGCCCTTGTCCAGACCAGCAGAGGCAGGGACGCGGCATCTGCGACATGCCGGATCAGGCTTTCCGCGCGGTCTTCTTCGGCGGTCTGGATGAGGATCAGTCCGTAGCGGCTGCGAAGCAGCAACTCGAAGTCCGCGAACGGGTCGTGAGTGCTCACCGGGGCGCCGATCGCGCTTCCTCGAGCACGCGCCGGGCGCGACGCTGAGCCGCGTGAACGGGCGCTTCATTGGCCTCGCGGGCTTCGCGGAACACCTCTTCGAGAGTCGTCTCGATGCCCTGTACCTCCCTCCGCAGGACCGCCATGTCAGTCTGGCCAAGGTGCATCCTGCCGAAGGCGATGGCGCCACCCGCGTTGATGATGTAGTCCGGGGCGTAAAGGATTCCCCGCTGGTGGAGCCGGTCCGCATCCTCCAGAGACTCCAGCTGGTTGTTCGCCGGGCCGGCCACGATGCGGCAGCGAAGAACCGGGACCGTCTCCGGGTTTAGTATGGCGCCGATGGCGCTGGGCGCGAACACATCGCACTCGGTCTCATACAGCGCGTCCGACAGGACCACCTGCCCATCCAGCTCCGCCGCCACGCGAGCCGCCAGACCCTCATCGAGATCACTGAGCAGGACCCTCGCGCCCGCCTCCGCCAGCATGTGCGCCAGCGGCAGCCCTACGTCGCCGACTCCCTGGATCAGAATGGTCCGGCCGGGCAGCGACTCGCTCCCGAAGACCTCGCGCAGCGACGACCGAATCCCCGACAGCACGCCCAGGGCCGTGAACGGTCCCGGGTCGGCGCTCTGGTGTTCCTCCACTCCGACTACGTACCTGGCCTGCGACGCCACGATCAGCATGTCCTCCGGCGTCGTTCCAAGGTCGACTCCCGTGGAGAAGGCTCCGCAAAGGGACCCGAGGATACGACCGTAACGCCGCAGGAGCCCGTGCCGGTCCGGCTCGTCCAGGTCGCGAGACAACGCGAGCACGGCCTTACCGCCGCCAAACGGCATGTCGATTCCCGCCCACTTGTACGTCATCCCCTCCGCAAGGCGCATGGCGTCCACGAGCCCGTCCTCCGGTTGCGGGTAACGCTGCACCCGCGTGCCGCCGACCGCCGGCCCGAGGCTCACGTCGTGGATGGCCACGAAGACCCACGCGTCCGTATCGTTGTCATGGGCAACGACCACGGACTGGCCGTCCCAGTTTCGAATCCGCTGCTCGATTCCCCCGGCCCGTGCAGTGAACACAACGTCACCGCCTTTCCTCTGGTCGTGGTTCGGCATCGTCCGGACGGGGTTGGATCCCGCGCCGGCGAGGCTGAATGGCAGTCTCGCCAGCCCGCTCGTGGCGGGCAAGGGTCCCCGATGCAAAACGGGGCACCCGTACGGATGCCCCGTTGAATCGAGGAGCCGACAACACCTCGCACCACGCTCCGCGAGCAGGTGGGAGCGCAGAGCGGATCGTATCCTCTACGGCTCCCGGCGTGACCAGGCGCCGCCTTCCGGCTGCGGCACCCTGTACAACGCCGTGCTAACCCTACAGGTAGGTGATCAGCAGATACGCAGCGAGGATGACGATCAGTACGATGTAGATCAGCTTCCTGTTCATGGTCCCCCCTTCTTGAGTTGAACTACCCCGTGAGACTACCGGCGGGGCATGGATTCACCGGCAGCTTCACAGGACGCAGCATGTAGTTGTGGTCCATCAGCTGTGCACCGGTGGCGGTGAAATAGTCGCTCCAGAAGCGCTTGACGCGCTGGGACGATTCCGTATCCACTCTAGCCCCGACAACGACCACACAGAGACCGGCCAGGTCGGGCAGCAATCCCTTGGATTGGGCATCATCGATCCAGTCGGCGGCTGGCATCATCCGCAATCCTTCGAAGTCGATGGATCGATTGGATTGAAGCATGTCCGAGAACAGGTACAGCGTCGCATTGTGATCCGCGTAGGCCCGGAGCTCCTCGCCGACGTCGTGCATCGTGGAGAGGAGGTCCGTCCCATCGATATTTCCGCGGTCCGCCGGATCCGAGAACACCCGCAGGTACGCCTTGGCGTCCTGGATGAAGCGGGCCCGTGACGCCGAGTCACTGGCAACGTTCTGATCCGGGAACTGACGCTCCGGCACCTGCTGTGACCAGCGCCGCGGAGGCTCCTCCAGAGACAGCTGCAGGAGCTGCATGGCGGCGATCCGGTCTCCGTACGCCAGCTGTTCGAGCCGCTGGTTGGCCAGGTCCGCCGCAAGCGTCAGCGTATGGTCTGGAATGCTCGTAGATCGGTCAAACACGAGAATGACCAGGCTGCTCCGCTCTGCGGCCGCACGCGTCTCCATGTCCGTTGCCGGCGCACCTGTGCAGGCGGCCGCCAGCAGCAGGATGAGCGGCACGGTCCGGCGGGCAATCCGCCGGGAGTCAGGCCCAGACAATCGCATCTTCGTTGAAACGCCGCCGGGCCTCTTCAAACCGCAACCGAAGCTGGTTTCGTTCGTCATCATATTCGCTCGGACTCCGTAGGGGCTGCGCATCCGCTTCCACACCAACTTCCACCTCGATCCCAAGGACTACCGGATCCCGGAACGCCGGGATCGTCCTCGGATCCGCGCCCCTCGCCCGTCCGTTCTCCGCCCGGTACAGGGCGATCACGGACTCCAGCCGCCTGATGACACTCCGCTGTTCCTCTCCCACGGGCGTCGTGCTCAGGCTCTGGAGTTGGCGAATGTCGCGCGTAACGCTTGAAAGGTAACTCGCCACCTCCTGTGCTGTCGATTCGGCCGCCTCGATGAAGCCGGAACGCTCCCGGTCGAAGGGGCTCTCGTTGAAGTGCTCCCGACGTCGAACGCTGCGGTGAAAGTAGGCAGCGGAAATGGCGCACAGCACCAGTGTAGTGTTGAGGAGGAGGATCGGGAAGCTCAGGCGGCTCATGGAGCTCGCGTATTCCCGCAGGGCCGTCGCGGCCGCCTCCATGTCGTCCGCCTGGTTCACCCGCTGGTTGGCCGCAAGGAGCTCCCCGTCCGCGCGCAGCCAGCCCGCCTCTCGCCGCAGCTCTTCCACCACTGCCATGTCCTGGGTGTACTGCTGCTCGCCGACCTCTCCCAGCGTGACCCGGGCCTCATACAGCACGCCCAGAACCAGGATCAGCCCGACACCCGAGAGGATCATCGGGATGATGTTCTCGATCTGTGTGCGGCCAGACACGTGATGGCGTTCTTCCTGGTCCCGTTGCTGCACGGCCGCGCGCAACGAGTGGCCGAAGAAATGGGCCAGCACACACAGAAACGTGACCACGCCGGCGGCCAGGAGCGCCGCGTCGGGCCGCAGAATCAAGTGGGCGAACACGCGCTGGGCGCCAGCCATCCACCCTTCCGACGTCTCCGCCACGAGGCGGATCTGTCTCTCGGTCAGCGGATCTCGAGGGAGAAGGGCGGTAAACACGGGCGCGTTGGCGAAGAATTCGACCACGCCCAGGAAGCCGATCGCCGCGGCATACACCCGCGTCGAGAGTCCCCGGGTGGGTCCGTCGTCAATCGAGTCGAGCTCGCTGGCGACCTCCTGTCGTCGAACCGACAGTCTTGCCTTGAGCCGCAGGAGCTCGTTGGTGAGCCGCTCGTACTTGTCCACGGCGAGCCCGCCCAGGCCCAGCTTCTCGGAGATGGCCTGCTCTCGCTCCGCGACCTGCGCGTTGCGATGGCGCCGCTCCGTGGCCTTCCAGCGGTCGTAGAACCCACGACACCGCTCAACCAGGTCGCGCTCCGATTCCGGTTGCCCCTCGCTATCGACGCCCGGAACTCCGGCATCGGCATCGGCGCGCCCGTATCTGATGGCATCGTCGCGCAACCGGCCGATTCCCACCTCCTCCAGCTCCTCCAGCACGGATGTTTCGGTGCCCAGTGGGCCGGGTACGGCGGGAGGGGGAGCCGCAGGCGTGATGGTCCGCGGCGTGAGTCCGGGGGGAGGTGGTACCGCAGGCGTGATGGTCCGCGGCGTGAGTCCGGGGGGAGGTGGTACCGCCGGTGGCTCGACGGAAGTACGCGGCGGCTCGAACGGGGGCGCCGCCTCCTCGGCCAGCCAATCCCCGCCGTCCGCTACTGGCGTCTCCGTGGGTGGCTGAGCCACCGGCGCGTCGATGGGCGCGTCGATGCCAGCACCGGGTCCGTTGATTGGCGGGTCGGTCCCGGGCTCATCCGCAAACTCGACCGGATCACCTTCTTCCGGCTGCAGCGCATCTTGCGAGTCAACGGGCAGGCCGGCCTCGGCTTCCGCCTCCGCCTTGGCTCGTTGCTTCTCTTCCAACTGCTCCATCCAGCGCGGTTTCTGCTCGTCTGCTTCCTGTGCCATGGATCCTCTAGTCGAACCGGGTTGCGGGCGGCATGCCGGACCCATCGCCCGGCATGTCAAGGAAGTACGATCTACACGCAAGACCGAGCATCCGGCCCGAGAGGTTCGGCTCCGTGCCCAGGTACTGAGCGATGTCCAACAGGTGATTGACGATGTCGCGCGGGTGACACGCTCGCGCCGCCAGTCCACGTTTCTCGTAGAACTCCTGGAAGATCAGATCAATGCTCTTTGGAGAGTACTCCAGCCCTTTTGCCTCGCAGCAGCGCTGGAAGATCTCGGCGTAGTGATCTCTGGAAGGATTCGCGACGAGGATCTTGTACTGGATTCTCCGCAGAAACGCCTCTTCGACCAGCTCCGTCGGATTGAGATTGGTCGCAAACACCAGCAGGCACTCGAACGGGACCGGGAGCTTGTGCCCCATGGGCAGGCTCAGGTAGTCGACGTGTCTATCCAGGGGAACCATCCACCGGTTCAGGAGATCGCGTGGGCGCACCCGCTGACGACCGAAATCATCGATCGCGAACACACCGCAGTTGGCCTTGATCTGCGGTGGTGCCCGATACACGCCGGACTGGGCGTCGTACTGCAGCTCGAGCTCGTCCAGCGTCAGCTCGCCGCCCACCATGACCGCGGGTCTCCTGATCCGCACGTAACGAGCGTCGAATGGAGGCATCGCGACCAGATACTCGGGGACTTCGCCTCCGTCCTCCTCAGCCAGGGGCACCTCCGTATGCGCCACCGGATCGAAGATGCTGATGATCTGCCCCTCGGTCTCGATCGCGTACGGAACGTAGACGAACGTGCCCAGCATGGCGGCAATTGCCTCGGCCAGCGCCGTCTTGCCGTTCCCGGCGTGCCCGTACAGGAACAACGATTTTCCGGAGTTGATGGCGGGGCCCACCTGATCGATGAACTCGGGATCGAACACCAGGTGGCTGAATCCCTCCACGATCTGGTCACGGTCAATCTGCAGGCCACGCGATGTCTGGACCCGGACCGATTCCCAGTACTCTTCCAGGGGAATGGGGGCCGCGCCGACATAGCGGCTGGTCTGCATGGTTTCCCGACACCGCTTCCGGCCTTCACCCGTGAGGTCGAACGTGTAGCCACGGCGGGTGTGTCCGGTGGTGCCCAGAACCTCTACGAGCCGCCGCTGCTGCAGGTCCAGCAGCTGGTTGTCCAGAATCGGGAAGGGAAGTCGGACGAATCTCTCGATCTGACCGCCCGTCCGGGCGCCCTGGACGTAGAGCGTCTTGAGTATCAGATCCGCGACGAAGGCGGAGGAAAGGCCCGTCTCCTCCAGCGAGGCCGGGACGGGGGGTTTGTCCGATAGGTCACGGGCCGGAATGTCAGCGCTGGTTGTATCATCCCTGGCCCGGTCAGCAGTTGCCTGTCCAGTCATCGTCCCATCCACCCTTCACCAGTACGTCGGAATCCTCGGCCCTCCGGGACCGGATCACGAACGGCCGTTGCCGTTACCAGTCGAGCTGGTCTCCCACCTCTGTCCCCGTAGCCGTCAGCGTGCCTTGCGGCAGCTCGAGAGCGTATTTCGCCTTCCAGTGCATTCTGGATCGCTTGCCCGGCGCGATTTCGGAATACACGGCTATCACGCGTCGCTCCCTGTCCAGCATCGCTACGTCTATCGGGTACTTCATTCCATACATGTGTATGGCCTGACTGTCCACAATCAGCAAGCCTTCTCCCGGCTGCGGCTCGGGCCGCCCCAGCAATCCGCGAAGCTGCGGCCACCATTTGTCGGCTACCGCAATTCGGTCACCCAGGTCCGCGTCTCGCTCGCGGTTCCGGACCCGAATGGTCCTCACTACATGCTCCCGAAGAACTCTCGGAAGAGGAAGAAGGACGGACCCACCAGAACCACGAACACGGCCGGGAAGATGAAGAAAATGAGAGGGAAGAGCATCTTGACCGTCGTCTTGGCGGCCTGTTCTTCCGCGCTCTGCATCCTCTTGGATCTCAGCGTTTCTGCGTGAATCCTCAGCGAGTCTGCGATGGACGTTCCGAAGCGATCGGTCTGCATCAGCATGCTGACCAGCGAACGGATGTCCTGGACGCCCGTGCGCTCGCCCAGATTGCGCATCGCCTCCTCGCGCGGCGTACCGGCTCGGATCTCGAGGTTGACCACCGTCAGTTCGTCGCTCATCTCCGGGCTGATCCGGTCGACCTCGTCGGCCACCCGTACCAGTGCCTGGTTCAGTCCGAGGCCTGCTTCCACGCACACCACCAGAAGGTCCAGCGTGTCGGGCAGGGCTCGCTTAAGCTCCAGCTGGCGTTTCTTCAGGCGTGCATCGACGTAGAAGTACGGCAGCATCCAGCCCGCCAATGCCAGCAGGGCGGTAAGCGCCCAGACCTGGGCGGCCGGCATGGCCAGGATTGCCGTGACCAGGAGCGTGGTCGCCGCCAACCCGGCGGCGAAGATCACACGGCATGCGATGTAGATCGCCACCGACTGAGGATGTCGGAAGCCTGCGTGCACCAGCCATTGACGCTGCGGAAGATCGGCCGAACCCTTGGCGCTGACCTTCGTACCGAAAGCGCTCAGCAGCGCCGCTGCCTGGTCGCGCTTTACCTGCCTGCGCCGACGCTCGCGCAACTCTCGATAGGTGATCGCCCCGGTTCGGAGCGTGGCGAGACGCTTCCGCACCAATCGAGACTCCGCAGGCTCGATGCTGGCCACACCGAAGACCAGAAGGCCCACTGACGCTGCCGTCAGGATTACCACCAGCCAGATCATGGCCTCTCCTCCCGTCGCTCCCCTGTACCCGATGCTATGCAGCGCATGACGTGCCTAGACCTCGACATCCATGATGCGCCGAATGAAGATGAACCCCAACAACTGGAATCCGGCGGCCGTGACCAGCATGACCCTGCCCAACGGCTCGTCGAACAGCACGCGCATGTAATCGGGATTCAGGAACCACATTCCCAGTCCGGCGACAATCGGTGCACTCACGAGCACCATGCCGGTCATACGACCGTGTGCCGTGTGTACGCGCAGCTGACGACGGAACTTGAAGCGATCCCGGATGATCTTGGCGAGGTTGTCCAGAATCTCCGCCAGGTTGCCGCCCGACTCGAGCTGGATCAACACGGCAGTGACGAAGATCCGCACATCCAGGATGGCAAGTCGGTCGGACATGGCCAGCAATGATTCCGACAGCGGAAGTCCAAACTTCTGCTCCTCGTAAACCTGCCGGAACTCCGTCGAGACGGGCTCCGGGGACTCCTCGGCCACGACCCGCAGCCCGGTGGAGAACGCGTGCCCGGCCCGAACGGCTCGCCCCAGGAGGTCAATCGACTCCGGGAAGTACTCCTCGAACGCGGCGTAGCGTTGCTTCCGCTTCCGTGACGCGAACAGGTAGGGAAGCAATGCACCGAACACTGCGGCGCCCAGCGCCGCAATCCACATTCCCAGGGCGATCAGCACTGCGAGTCCGAACGCGGCTGCCAGACCCACGGTCAGCATCACGAACGTGCCGACGCTCCATCCAATGTCGGCCTGATCCAGGAAGTGCTGGAAATCGTGACGCCTGGGGAAGCGTATCAGCAGCGGTTCCAGCCACTTGAGCCCTTCGACGGTTTCGGCGCGGACCAACCCGAGGCGGGAGTCGGCGCCCCGCAGCTCTCCGCCCGAGATCTTGCGCAGCTCGCGGCTCACCGTCCGCTGTCGATTCCACTCGCGCAGTCCCTCGAACACCAGAACGACGGTGATCACGGTCAGCGCAACCGCCCCAAAAGCCACGAGGGCTACCCCCCAACCGCTTCCCTGAAACTGAGCCATGGTCAGAACCCGCCTGTCGGGCCAAGGTTTGAGAACAGCGTTTCTGCCAGGTCGATCCCGTATTCCTGCAGCCGATCGGCGCATTTGGGCCGGATGCCGGTGGCCCGGAACTCACCGGCAACCTTGCCGTCCGGCGTGACGCCCTCGCGCTCGAACAGGAAGAGATCCTGCATCGTGATTACGTCGCCCTCCATGCCGACGATCTCGGAAATCTGCATGATCTTGCGTCCGCCGTCGGACAGGCGGGACAGGTGGATGATCACGTCTATGGCGCTCGCGATCTGCTGGCGAACGCCCTTTTCCGGCAGATTCAGATTGGCCATCGAGACCATGGTCTCGAGTCGGGCAATCCCGTCGCGCGGCGTGTTGGCGTGAAGCGTGGTCAGAGACCCGTCGTGCCCCGTGTTCATGGCCTGGAGCATGTCGATGGCCTCGGACCCCCGGACCTCGCCGACGATGATCCTATCCGGCCGCATGCGGAGCGAATTGATGACCAGCTGACGCTGCGTGACGCGACCCACTCCCTCGATGTTGGGCGGTCGGGTCTCGAGCCGGACGCAGTGGGGCTGGCGCATCTGAAGCTCCGCCGAATCCTCGATGGTGACTATGCGCTCGGTGTCGGGGATCGCCTCGGAGAGCACGTTGAGCAGCGTCGTTTTACCGGAACCGGTACCGCCGGTGATCAGGACATTGAGCCGTGCCTTGATCACCCCCTGCAGGAGCTCCAGCATCTCCCCGGTAATTGTCTCGTTCCGCATGAGATCTTCGGCCGACAGGACATCCCGCCGGAATTTGCGGATCGACAGATGGGGTCCATCGATGGCCAGTGGCGGAATCACCGCGTTGACCCTGGAACCGTCCTGTAGCCGCGCATCGACCATGGGTGAGGAATCGTCGATTCGTCTACCCACGGCCGAGACGATGCGATCGATGACCTGCATAAGGTGTCTGTCATCCTTGAAGACGACATCCGTCTTGTGCAGCTTGCCGTCCACTTCCACGAACACCTGACGGCTGGTATTGACCAGGATATCCGAGATCTGCGGGTCGTTGACCAGCGGCTCCAGCGGTCCCAGGCCGAACACCTCGTTGATGACCTGCTCGACCAGCATCTCCCGCTCTTCGAGGTTCAGCGGGGTCTCTTCGCTGAGCAGTAGCTCCCGGACGACTTTGCGGACTTCGTCTTCCGCGTCCTCCTGGTTCCGCTCGCTCAGGTTGGCGAGGTTCAGCCGCTCCAGGAGACGTCGATGGATGCGAGTGCGGATTTCCTGGAACTCGCTCGGAATATCTACTCCGCGGCCCCAGCCGTTGTCCGACTCGACGACGCTGTTCGATCGCTCCCAGGGAAGCGGTCCGTCGGAATCCTCTGCCGGAGTGCCTTGCATCTTCTGCTCGGCCGGTTGCTCGAAATCACTCATTTGTCGGCACCTTCCGTTTCACCTCCGCCCCCTGGCGTCCGTCTCGTCCCAGAAAACCGGACAGCCAGCCGCGCTCCGATTGCGCGGCCCTAACACCGGTGATCTTCGCAGCGAGCGCGCGAACATCTTTAGCAAAGCTCGATTTTGTATCCGTGGCCGCCGGCCGGCCGGCATTGATCGCGGCCATGACGGCGCGGAAGTCGTTACGCAATGTCCAGAAGACTTCCATACCCAGAGTCTTTTCGATCTCGGCGACCGAGACCACGTCACGCGGATCGAACCGATTGACCACAAGGCGGATCCACGAGTCGGGCTTCCGGCGCCCCGCGCTGCGCAACAGCGGGAGACAGCGGGTCAGGTTGCGGACCGATGGGATGTCGGCCGTCGTCACCAGGTAGACTTCCGTGGCCTCCTCCAGCGCCGCCTGCGTGGCCGGAGTGAACGTCTTGGGGCAATCGACCACGATGTACTCGTACTGGGCGTGCAGGAAGGACAGGACCTGCCGGACCCGCTCGGCGCTGACAGTCTCGTAGTCCGAAGGCTGATATGGCGCCGAGAGAATCTCCACGCCGGTCTCGTGCCGCTGGATGTAGGAGGCCAGCAAGCCGGAGTCCACGCGGTGGAAGTTACGCATCAGGTCGATGACGCTGAACCTGGGCTCGATGCCCATCATGAGGGCTGTCTCGCCGAGCTCGAGGTCGAGATCCACCAGCAGGGTCTTCTTGCGGGTGAGGCGATGGATCTCGATGGCCAGATTGGCCGCCACGGTGGTGGCCCCCGACCCCCCCTTGGCGCTGAAGATCGCGAAGATCTTGCCGGGCTCGGCCAATCCGGTCTCTCCCCGTCGGCCGGTCTTCCGCAGGATGCGCTCGATGGCGCCCAGAACCGACGCTTCCTCCAACGGTTTGCCCACGTACTCGGTGATGCCGGCCTGCATGGCCTGCAGCAACAGCTCCGGTGCGTCGGTGGACCCGACCCCGATGAGGGCGCCGGCCATGTTCTGGTCGACCATGAACTGGGCGAACTTCATGCCCACGTGCGGGTCCGACGTGAGATCAAGAAAGGCGACATCGGGTTTGGCCGCGCGCAGCTGTTCGAGGTGCGAATCCGCGATATCTGTGAAGTCCACGGAGATCTCCAGACCGACCGAAACACCGGTTTCCGGATCCTCCAGTATCGCCCGCAGATGCTGGCAGAACTGAGGATCTGAGGAGATGATCGCCGCCGCCATCGGGGACCTTCCGGTCCTCGACCCGTTACCGCCACCCGCGGATTCCACGTTCATTTGGCCTGTTCTATCCTTTGGTCCGTTGCGAGCTGACTGCTCGTATGTGTGTCCAGGTGTTCGTCTACTCGACCAGCCGCAGTGCCTTGATGGTTGGCCCATTGACCGCGCCGCCCCCCAGCACACCCTGGAAGGGCACGATGGTCGCGTACACGTTCTGTTGACCCAGTGGAGTTGTGTTCACGCTGTCAATCCACACCCCGATGATGTCCAGGACCGCGAAATGCGGTCCCGATCCCTGCTGCGTATAGGTGTTCGGATCGAACAACGGGGCCGGCCTGTGCCTTGGGCTGGAGCCCAGCGGGTTGTTGCAGCTGGTGTGCGTCGAGCCCAGAGACGTATCGATCACGCATCCTCCGGCATTGGGATTGCCCGGAGGGGTAGTCCAGACCCACTGATGGTGCGCGTACGTCTGAACGAGCTGGTCGAATTCACCCGCGATGGTTTGCTTGTTCCCGGCCTCCCGGTACAGATACATCTGGTTGCCCTGGTCGTCCGTCGCGAACACCGGGGGATCCCCGTCCACGCATCCCCAAATCCGGTCTCGGATCGGCGGCACGCCGCTGAACGGATTGGGCAGCCACAGATCCCAGAAGCCGGGTGTGAGTCGGGTGCTGCTCGGCGGACCGCCGCCCTGGCCGCCCTGCGACGGCTTGAGCACGATGTGATCCCCTACCTGCAGCGCGGGTCCGAGCACATCCGGGGGGCTGTCGAACTCCGGGTTCGAGTCTCCATCGATCCACGGCCATGGGATGGCCACGGGCAGCAGGCACTCCGCTCCTGCTCCCCACTCCGTAGCCTCCGCGGCGGCGGAAGCGGCGATGTCCACGTTGTTGATCCCCACGAGGCGCGCGAAAATGGTGGCGACCGGGCTCCCATACGAGGTAGTGCGCAGGACCCTGACCCGCACCGTGTCGTTGAACACATCGATGTCCTGGTCCCGGAGCGCGATGGTCTGCTTGCGGACCGGATTGTAGCCCGCCCATTGCTTGGCCCACAGTCTGGCCCGCGTCTGATCACCGGGCTGAGTGATCAGCGATGCGGCCCCCGCGAGCGCGGCACCGTCGGCCGTGCGCTGGGCCTCGGTGCGAGCCGTCATCATCATGCCGAGGTCAACGGCCAGAGCCATCATGCCGACAAACACGACGATGCCCAGCACTACGAACAGCGCGACGGCTCCCCTCTCATCACCCACCACCCGCCAGTGGATGCGATTCGTCATGGTATTCTTCTCCCGTTCATACAACCGTAGACCCGGCGGGGCGGAGCCCAATCGCCTGAACCACTGAGTCGCGACTTCCACTCATTTTAGTAAGACGTGGGCCGTTCTCCCAATCTTCCGGTGTCCCTCCCGAGAGCCAGGAGCTTCCTACGACCCATCTCCGTCATCGCCATCCTCGCCGCCCCCGTCCTCACTCTCGACGGGGTCCTTCAGCGATTCATCCCAGTCCCAATCTTCGGGCTCGCCGGTGGGAACCTCCACCACCTCGTCCGTCGGACGAACAATCCGCGGCGTCACGAGCACCAGCAGCTCGCTCCGGTTCTGGCGCATCTCCTTGGAGCGGAACAGGGCTCCGAGAATGGGGATGTCACCCAGAAGCGGTACCTTGCTGACGCTCTCGATGAGCCGGTTGTCCAGGAGGCCCGCGATGGCGAACGTCTGTCCGTCGCGCAGTTCGATAGTCGTCTCGGCCCTCCGCATCAGGAGCGCCGGAATCGAGAACCCCTGCAGGGTCAGACCGTTGGTGAAGTCGAGGGCCGAAACCTCCGGCGCCACCTCCAGACGAATGCCACCGCTGTTGGTGAACTCCGGATAGAAGTTGAGCCGGATCCCGAACTCCTTGAACTGAATCGTGATGGCCCCGGCGTTCGCGCCACCCTGCACGATGGGGTACGGGAACTCACCGCCCGCCAGGAAAGAGGCTGACTCCGCAGGCATGGCCAGCAGGTTCGGCTCGGCCATGAAGATCCCGACGTTGGAGGCATCGTGAAACAGGAAGAAGTTCACGGCGTCGGAGAACGTGGTCTCGGGGCCGGTCCCGTCCAGAAACGCACCGCCCATGGAGCCGGAGGCCGACAGCCCTGCCTCGTTCGCGCCGCGGATGTTCCGCGGATCCACCCGCGTGATGTTGACGCCCAGCTCTTCCATCGCGTTGCGGCTGACTTCCGCGAACCGTACCTGGAGGAGAATCTGACCCGGATCATCCACGGCGATGTTGTCCATGACCTGAATCGCCTCGCCGAGGCCGGCAACCAGCTCAACCGCCTTCTTGGCCACCTGGGGATCCGTGGTCTCTCCGCTCAGGATGACCATAGTCCCCATGGCTTCCACCGACAGGTTCTCGCCCGGGAACAGGAGCTCGAGCTCCCGCTGGAGCGATACGGCGTCGGCGGTGACCCGCACCGTGTATGAGGCGTACGTACCGGTCTGACCTGCCAGCAGAAGCGTCGTGGAGCCCGGCTCCTTGGCATGAATCACCACTTCCCTGGAATTCAGCGCCACCACGTCCAGGATGGTGGGATCCCCGACCACTACCGTGGCCAGATCCGACACGTGCCGAACCACGCGCGAGTTGCCGTCCGGCAGCTCGATATTGCGCTCGGATCCCTGCTGTGCGGCCAACCCGGAGGCGCCGGCCAGAAACACCGCGGTCAGGCCTGCAAACCGGAAAGCCACGCGCATCTGTCGGCGAAGCGTGCCGGATCCCATCGTCCACCCGTCTCGTGAGATATTCACGAACCACCTCCCTCGCCTTCCGAGCGCTTCACAGTTTTGCTTTCCCGTTCGGTACCCTTGATGACTTCCACGGTCACGCCGGTCTGGCGCGGCACGTATTGCCTCTGCGTTGGCTGCGCCGCCACGCTGCGACGCGTGATCAACTCCCTCGTCCGGACGCCGGGCGTGTCCACCTCTTCCAGGTCCAGTGAGTTGCGGAGAGACAGCTGAATCCGGCCCTTCTCCTGGGCCAGCGCGAGCCGTTCGGTTTCCTCGGGCGTCACCAACAGAGTGACCACCTGGACCGTGATGGGCTCGCCCTGCGGGTCACGCTCCGTGACCTGGCCGGCGGAGAGAACCTGAATGTTCTGGAGGACTATCTGCGTGACCGGCTCCGTGTACTGGGCCAGCTGGTCCAGGGTGACCAGGACATCCACGCGTGTCCCCGGTGTCGTGAATCCGGCCACCCCGATCACGTCGTTGACCTGTACGGACATGCCGCGCTTGCCCTCGGGAATGAGGATCGGCAGGCCGCCACCGGCCTCCGCCAGCGCCAGCTTGCTAGAGAGCAGCGGCTCGTTCATGCTGGTCTGGGCAAGCAGCCCCCGGCCGACCACCTCGGCTGGAGAGGAGCTGTAGCCCTCAGGCATGACGTTGGCCGGCCAGTCGACGAGCTTGACATCCTGCGGCGTGATGACCGTTGCCACATCCATGTCGCGAGCCGCCACGACCACGCTGACGGTGGCTGTCTGGGTTTCAGCGACGGGGCCATCCGGCTCTCTCAGGAAAGAGAACGCCAGGTAGGCAGCCGTAGCCCCCGAAACCAACGCCAGGAAGAGTATCAACCCCACACGATTACGCATCATCCCGCCTCTCGAAGCTGTTGGCCCAGCTTTCGGTCCCTTTGCTATTCCGTCCGCATGACGGAGAGCGATGTTAAAGTGATCGTTGCGTACGAATTCCCGCAGCCCAGGCACATAAGGTTAAGAACCGGACCCAGGAACACGAAGGTGTGGTCATAGTCGATCTGCACGCCGTCGGATTGGCCGGTTGAGGCGCAAAGGCCTCCCGGCGCCCCGTCACACGAGTATGTCACGCTGGCAATGGGCGAGCTCGTCGAAGCCAAGTTGCTCTGAGTGAGCAGATTGTCTATGCGCGTCTGGACGGTGGTGGCCTTGGCTGATCCACGTGTCACCACGGCCAGCCGCGCCCCCTCACGGGCCACGTTGGTGATGATCTGGTACGTCCTCCAGGCAATCGCGAATTCGATGATCGCGAACACAATTGCCAGCAGCAGCGGCAGGAGCAGGACGAATTCCACCATCGACTGCCCACGGTCTCGTCGCCGCTGGTAGACTGCATGATGTCTCGTCGAATGCCGTCTTTTTCGCATTCTCATTGAAGCCACCCTGAGAGGGTTCCCAACAAAGACCAGCCCGGCTCGAGCGTGTACGCGAACCAGGCAACAAGAGCCCCAACCCCAATTGCCACCCCGTACGGCACGGCGATCACCCCCGGCGTATCGAGCGTGACCGCGGCACCGGATTCAGGCCCCTTCCAACCGGTAAACGTCTTCGACCCCATGGTCGCCATCAGCGTATGCAAGTTGGCCGCCGTGCGCCTGAACGCCCGCTGTCGGGCAATGGCCACCAGGGCCATGACGCCCCCTACCAGCGCCATCACAAGCAGGCAGAACCAGATCCTGGTCGGACCCAGGAACGCTCCAGCTGCCGTAAGCAGCTTCACGTCGCCCCCGCCCAGGCCACCGGCGAGAAAGAACGGGAGGGCAAGGCCCAACCCGATCGCCGCGCCAAGCAGACCGTCTGCGAAGGACTCGAAGCCCCCGAACAGGCGCAGCACGAGGGCCCCCGCCAGTGCGGACAACGTGAGGAAGTTCGGAATCCGCCTCTCGCGGAGATCAAACCAACCCGCCGCGCCCATGACAATCACGAGCGACGTGCCGATCACCACATTCAACATCCGGCGTTCCTAAACCGCTGGCGCGGAAGTGTTGAGTGGAGGGGAACCGACACGCCGCAGGCCCATGAGGCCCACGACCGGCTCCCTATGACCCGGACTGCGTGTTCAACGATTGAGAGGCGTTGTTGAATCCGGAGTTGATTCCGCCGGCCAGAGCGATCATACCTGCCGTAACAGCCAGCGCAATCAGTACTACCAGCAACACGTACTCGGTCGCATCCTGACCCGAATCGTCGCGTAGCAGAGCAACTAGAAAGCCTCCCATCATCCCCTCCTCAACCCCAGTTGGCCAACCTTCCAACCTCGCAGTGCCCCGCCCAGGTAAGACGAGACACGGCAAGCTAACCCTTACCCGTCCGTAGCACGAGGTGTGCCGGACTGGCCGGGGCCGGGGTCGGGGCCAGCTGGGCCCCGACCCCCACGCCTGCGACAGCCTGTTTACGAACCGGTCTGGGTGTTCAGCGTGTTGGACGCATTGGTGAACCCGGTGTTGATCCCGGTCGCCAGGGCCGTCATTCCGGCCGTCACGGCAAGCGCGATCAGCACGACGAGAAGCACGTACTCGGTGGCGTCCTGACCGGAGTCGTCGGTCCACAGTTTCTGAAACAAGGCACGCATTGGATTCCTCCCGGCCTATCCAGGCCTTTGTGTGATTCGCAGTCGGACCGCGCGAATCCATTGGCTGTCTCAAGGTGCCACCGCGCGTCCATCGAACCAACTTCGGTTTCGGGGCACTGACTACGAATGTTCCGTGCCAGAACTCCAGATTGGGATGCTCGAGCCCACAAAGTTGTTTTTTGTATGCACTTGAGAGTCTAATGCCAATCACCGCCGCCGATCCCTCGCAGCGGAGCGACCCACCGGGTGGCGTGTGCGTGCAACTTGTGTAGCTCCGTTGCTACACCGTCGCCGTTGGACGCCCGCGGGCTCCGGTCCGGTGGGGCAGCCCGAGAGGACGGGCTCGGCAACAGGATTGTTCGCAACAGTTTAGCCGTGATCATCCGCGTCGCCCCGACAGGATGTAACCAGCCTGTTCTTACCGCGGGCGGGAGCGGGAAAGCGCATGAGTGGCGTTGGCGCGACGCGAGGACCCCCGCAGAGTACCGAAGTCGAATCGATGCGCTGCGGCGGAACTGCCCGCTATCGCCGCTCGACTTTACTTCGTGGTTCGTCCGGATCAGGGTGCACAACGACCGGTCCCGCCGAGGGGAAGATCGGGCACCGGAGTATTGCGAAGTGCGGCTTCTACTGGCGTTCCGGCCCTGGCGAACAGCCCGCTGAGGGAATCTTCGTACACCAGGGTGAACTCCGGCTTGAGCTGCACCAGGTTGTACGTGGGCCAATGCCTGGAGACCAGCGCCATGTCGGCGGGCCGCTCCTCGAGCCACGAGTCCCAGTCTCCGAGTCCGTTCTGGAACTCCAAATACTGCTCGTAGATGGAATCGCTGTAGACAGTCTCGCGGCGGCCGTCCATCGAAATCAGTACATCGGGCGCAAGGTGCCAGAGCGCGTACTCTCCCCAATCGAAGTGGATGGCGAGGTTTCCCTCCACACCAGAATCCTCGATGATGCCGACCGCATGCACAGGAAAACCGATTGCCCGCTGGGGATCGATCACCACGCACCGGAAGTTCGGTACCGAGGCCGCGATCATGGAGACGGCCACGAAGAGTGTGACCCCGATGAACGCGGGAAGAAGCCGCAGGGCAGGGGGACGACTGCCGTCCGGACGGTGCTCGATTCTGGGTTCCTTCATCTTCCCGGCCCAGACATCCGCCAGGTGGCCGGCGATCAGTACCCCGAAGCTGAGGGCCAGCAGCTGAAGATGCCGCACTGCCATGACCGGGAGCATGGCGACGACCGCGAACACGAGCGTCAACGGCATGCTGCGCCGTCGGCGGCTACGCAGGAGAGTGTAGAGACCGACTCCGACCGCGATCAGGTAGAGGGCGCCTCGCGGAGTCGACAACGGGATGGCCTGCCACTCCGAGATGTCGGGCCGGGGAATCGTGGCCGTCCGCACCAGAAACCACGGGAGCTTCCACCCGTAGGGGTTCAGAAGCAGGGCAAGCCCGCTCGCCAGACCGACAAGCACGGGCATAAGCGGTCCCACGGCGCGGTGTGAGGGCCCCTCGAGTCCCGCGCTACTGTCTTTGTCCCCGTGGCTCTCAGACGCGTAGATGCCTGCGAAGAACCTGGCGCCACCCCAGATGGCCACCAGCCCCAGGCCCGCCAGCACGCCGCCATGAAAGTTGATCCACACGGCCATGACCAGCGGCAGAAACCAGAGGGCCGATGGCTTACCGTGCTCTCCCGCGTGGAGGAGCAGCAGGGTCATCAGGAAGAACAGGAACGTGAACATCTGGGGGCGAACCGTGATCAGGCCCGGGATCATCATGAAGCTCACGAACGCCAACACGATGCCGGCGGGGAGCTGTTCGAGACCTTCCCGGCGCAGGTGTCCGTACAGCAGCCAGGCGATGAGCATCGAGACCGCCACCTTGAGAAACACCAGGCCGCGCGTGCCTCCTACCTCGTGAACCGCCGCGAACAACACCTCCGACAGCCACTCGTGGTTGATCCACTCCGTTCCGGCCGACATGTAGGAATAGGGATCCACCCTTGGAATAGACCCCTCCGCCATCGTGTCCTGCCCGAACCGCACGTGTCCCCACAGGTCCGGGTCCGCGACGGTCGGCGACAGGATGTAGATGGCGATGCACGCGATGAGAAACCCTATGCTCCTTCTCCACACCGCCGCTGACGGGCTGCTGATCGACATTCCACCCTCCCTTGCGTCCGAGTCGGTCCGCACCGAACGCTACGCCCCATTGCTTGTTACAGTCCACAGTTTGCCGTAAATGGGGGGGGGGTGCGCAAGTTCCGTGCGATGTGCGCAGAGTTCAGACGGAGGTGGGAGAAGGGTGGTCGGCAGAGGGATCGTGGATCCGATACGGACCTATCTGGTGGACTCTCAGAACCCGGATGGTGGCTGGGGCTATCGTCGCGGGGTGCCTAGCAACACGGAGATGACCTCGCTCGGCCTGCTGGCCACGTCATCGTGGGCCGCTCAGGTCGCTGCGCACGCGTCTCGCTGGCTCCTGGGCAGTCAACGGGCCGATGGTGGGTGGCCGGTAGCGCCGGGGATTCCGCGAAGCTCATGGCCCACCGCGCTGGCGCTGCTCGCGCTCAGCGAGGCCACTGCGCCGGCCCAGCTCCGCGCGGGGGCTCGCTGGCTGGTTGCCGAGCAGGGCCAGGGCAGCCGCTGGACGACCCGGCTGTACTTCCGCCTGTTCCCCTCTCGCAACACCGTGGATCTGGATCCGGACTTGATCGGCTGGCCGTGGGCCAGTGGAACGTTCAGCTGGGTGGAGCCGACGGCGTATGCGCTTCTTGCGCTGAAGAGCCTGCGCTCCCTGCTCTCCGCGGACGCAGCAGCCGGAGAGCTGGACCGCGTGGAGGCGCGAATTGCCGAGGCCGAGGCGATGCTGCTGGACAGGGTGTGCGACGGAGGTGGCTGGAACTACGGAAATACGCTTGTGCTGGGCGAGGAGCTGTGGCCGTATCCCGACACCACGGCTCTGGGGTTGCTGGCCATGCAGGGTGTGCAGGGGCGGCTGGAAATTGAGGAAAGCGTGATCGCCCTCGAGCGCATGGTAGAAACCCAGACAAGCGGCTTGAACCTGGCGCTGGCCGTGTTGAGCCTTCAGGTCTATGGTCGCGATGTCACCCGGTGGCGCGAACGTCTGGCCGCGCGATGGCTCGAGACCGGTTTCGTCGGCGAGACGCGGGCGATCGCTCTGGCCAGCCTGGCTCTCGAAGAGACGCGGCAACCGCTGCGGATACTGTCCGATGATTGACCGGCGCGCGTTTGTGAAGGTATCGGCTGGCGCGGTGGCCGTTGCGGCGTTGGATGGCTGCAGGAGGGATCGGCCCGCGTGGGAGCCGGGAGCCGAACGCAAGACGGCGGAATCCCGGGTGGCCATTCTGGCGGCCGGCGGCTACGACCGGCCGCTGGAGGCTACGATCCGGACCGGTATCGAGCTGTTCGGGCTTGAGGTTCGCGGGCGCCGCGTGGTGCTCAAGCCGAACCTGGTCGAGTTCGATCCTCGTGGCGTCATCAACACGAACCCGGCTGTCATTGGGGCCACCGTGGCCACGTTTCACGGGCTGGGCGCCCGTGAGGTCATCGTCGCCGAGGGTCCGGGGCACCGCCGCGACAACGAGTACCTGCTGACCACGTCCGGACTACATGACGTCCTGCGAGACACCGGGGCGCCGTATGTGGATCTGAACCAGGACGCCGCGAAAGCGACGCGGCTGGTGAGCCGGTACACGGAGTTCGGCGAGCTGTTTCTTCCGGAGACGGTGCTGGGAGCAGATCTCATCGTGTCGATGCCCAAGCTCAAGACGCACCACTGGGCAGGCATCACGCTGTCGCTCAAGAACATGTTCGGAATCGTGCCTGGCTCGGTGTACGGGTGGCCGAAGAACCCGCTGCACTGGGCGGGCATTCAGAACAGCATCCTGGACATCAACGCGGCCATCTCCATCCCGCGCTTCAACATCGTGGACGGCATAGTGGGCATGGAAGGCAACGGTCCCATCCAGGGTGAGCCGAGAGCCAGCGGAGTCCTGGTATTCGGTCCGGACCCGGTGGCAGTGGATGCCACGTGTGCCCGGCTCATGAGCATTGATCCGTGGCGCATCTGGTACCTGGAGGAAGCCGCCCGCTTCCTCGGTAACGCGGGGACGGATGAGATCCGCCTGATCGGCGAGTCGCTCGAGCCGTACCAGCAGGACTATTCCGTGCTGGAGTCGTTCCAGCACACCAAGGTGCTGCCGGCCGGCGCTCAAGGCTGACGCCGGCCGGCTCTTGCGGCTGAAGTCGGAAACCGCAGACCGGGAAGCGGGTTATGATGGTAACCGGATCTGTTTCGCGACCCGCACGCCTGAGCGAGTCATGACGAGTCTCTACTACGGCGACATGCTTCCGCCGCGCCGGCTGAGAAGCCACCGCAGCGCGCCCGACGGAGTTCTGGTCGGGACGGCTTCGCCGGTGCGTCTACGCGTGGAGCCGATCGACCACCATCTCACTCCGGATGGCACTGTGTGCATAGCCACCATGCTGGATGATCGTCTGATCAGCCGCTGCGCAGTGCCTGAGGAGACGGCCGAAGATTTTCTGTCGATGGAGCTGTTTGAGCAGCCGGTGGCTCTGGCCCTCAACGTCAGGCGGGTGGATCCCGGTCTGGAGGGGAACCTGCTGGCCCTGGTTCCGCTCAGCGACACGACGGCCTCGCAGGAGGGGGAGGACCCTGAGCCCTGGAAGGGCAGCGTCCCCGGAGCGGGGTACGAACAGGCGGCAGGTGGTTCGTCCGGCTCGCCGGGCAACGATGGAGAAGGACAGCTCGTGGGAGTCTTCCTTGGCCAGGTGGTCCGCTTCGAGGAAGATCGCAAGCACCCCGACAATCTCCTGCGCGAGGCGGCCGACATGCTGGCCGGCGTGGTCCGGGGCAGGATCGGCAATGTGGTGGATCGGTTGATCCATGAGCTGCAAGAGCCCGAGTCTTGACCCGTCGATGGCGATCCATTCGTAGCTCCGCCCGGAGGCTCTTCACTCCTTCGGTCGCCGTGTCCACGGTTCTGCTTTCCGTCATCGGCTCCGCCAGTCCGGGTCTTGGCCAGGCGCCGTTCCTCACGCCGGGAGCGTGTCCCGGGACGGAACCGCTGGGCGGCGGTCCAGCCGCCGCTCCGCCCAGCCTCACCGGAGCCGTCGTATCCAGCCACACAGGTCAGCCCCTCCCGGGGGCGCTTGTCACTATCCGCCCGGCAGACGGCGAGCGGGCGGACCGCTCGGCTCGCGACGAGGTGCGCATCCTGGCGGATCCGGCCGGCATGTTCCGGCTCTGCGCACTGCCTGCGGCGGGCCGCAAGACCCTGCAGGCGCACTACGCCGGGTACACGGGCGTTCCTGTCACCGTAGCGATCGGGGAGGACGGGGCAATCCGCCAGGATCTCAGCGTGCCCGTTTCAGGCTTGCTGGCCGGCCCCGGACGGACCGAGGCACGGGCAACCGATGAGGGAGAGGCGCTCGGCCGCGTGGTCGGTCGCGTCATGGACGCGCACAGCCGGGAGCCGGTAGATGCCGCGTTCCTGCTTCTGGAGGGAACGGACTGGCAGGCGCTGACAGATCAGCGAGGGCAGTTCTCGCTTTCGGCGGTGCGCTCCGGGCTCCACGTCCTCCGCATCCACCATGTCGCCTACGGCACGGTGTTGTGGTCGGTGGAAGTGCCGCAGGGACGCACGCTGGACGTTCAGGTTGACCTCAGGCCCGACCCCATAGAGATGGAGCCGCTGGTGGTCACTGCCGTTCGCAGTCGCCGGCTGGAGTACAAGGGCTTCTACGACAGAAGATCGTGGGGCGAGCGTGTGGGCGTCGGCCACTTTCTGACGTCCGGAGACATAGAGCGGTCCAATCCCTATCGCGTGTCATCGCTCATGGGAATCGTCCCGGGCGTCAGCGTCGAGTGCAGGGGCGGCTCCAGCTGCTATGTCCGGATGGCGGGTTCCCGCTGCGCGAACTCCAGCCTCTATCTGGATGGAATCCTGTTCAACACGCTCGGTGAGCCCATGGACCGCTTTGTCCTCCCCAGCGACATCGCTGGAATAGAGGTCTACCGGGGAATGGGCGAAATGGCGGGCGAGTTTGCCGATCCGGTGTCCATCCACTGCGGGGCTGTGGTCATATGGACCAAGAGCGGGGCATGAGCGGGTCGACGCGTCGCGAGGGGGCCTGCGCCTGGGCCGAAACCGGCGATGACATGCGGGCATATCACGACCGGGAATGGGGCGTCCCGGTGCACGACGACGCGCGGCTGTTCGAATTCCTGGTTCTGGACGCGTTTCAGGCCGGCCTCAGCTGGGCAATCATTCTCCGCAAACGGGAGAACTTCCGGGCTGCATTCGACGGGTTCGACGCCGCCTCGATCTCCCGGTATGGGGATAGCGATGTGGCCCGCCTGCTGGTCGATGCCGGAATTGTCCGCAACAAGCAGAAGATCCACGCCACCATCGGCAACGCGCGGGCATTCCTGGAGATTCAGCAGGAGACCGGGAGCTTTGATGGTTACGTGTGGAAGTTCGTGGAAGGATCGCCCATCCAGAACCGCTGGCGCTCGATGGCTCAGATCCCCGCCAGGACAGCGGAGGCGGAGGCACTGAGCCGCGACCTGGTCGCACGCGGCTTCAAGTTTGTCGGTCCCACCATATGCTACGCGTTCATGCAGGCCGCCGGACTGGTCAATGACCACGTAGTGAGCTGCTTCCGTCACGAGATGATCCGCAAGCTAGCCGGCGCCTGAAGCGCACCCGGCGCCGGACCGGCTGAGAGCGTCGCAGGCCCCCGCTGGCGTGTCCGACGCTGTGTCCATACTCTAGTCGCGGTAAGCCCGAGCCGGCCGATGCGGGGTGGGCGACGACGGGGGTCCCGGAGTTCTGCAATACCTTTCGCAAATCACGGTCGCCGAGAGCACATTTCCGGGCCGAGAGTCGGCCTGGTAAGTCGTTATCCTGTAATCCGGTGTCGCGTTCATCTAATGTATCTTCAGGGTGGTGGCGGGGAGGACCGTGTGTTGCGATTTAACGCGAGCATGAGACACATCATTGCTACGGCCCTGCTGGGCCTCACGTTGTTCTCGACCGCGGCCTGTCAGCAGCAGGTTGCCGGGCCGGAAGTCGGCCCGGATGCCATCGCCGATCTCTCACGCCAGGTCAATGACTATCGGGCAAGCATCGGTTGTCAGCCGCTGGGATGGCATCGTGACCTGTCCCGGGTGGCACAGCGACATAGCGAAGACATGGTAGACCGCGGCTTCTTCGGCCACGTGAACCCCGATGGCAAGAACCCGTTCGACCGAATCCGCGAGGCTGGCGTCGCGTGGAGTGGTCCGGCGGGAGAGAACCTGGCCGCCAGTTCCAGCGCGGCGGGCACGGTGCTGGGCCTGTGGCTGGACAGCCCGGGCCACAAGGCCAACCTGGACGAATGCGACTATACGCACCACGCCGTGGGACTGTACGAAGGCCGCTGGACGCACGTCTTCATCGCCAATCCATCGGGCTGAGGGCGCGTCGGGGGACGCACCGGCCTGGTCAGGGTGACACGGGCCCGGGTGCGACCTGCCCGGATCCGGCGACGCCCGCACGTGGACGGGTGAGAAGCGCCGCGGCGTAGAACGCCACCACCAGCAGAAGCAGCGACCGGATCCCCGTCAGGAAGCTGAGGGACTGAAGCAGAGCTCCCACCAGCGCGCCCAGCAGGTTGGCTCCGAGCGCCACGTCCTTGCGCGCAGCCCCTGCGAACGACCGTACGAACACCACTCCGCTGAACAGCATGGGAAGCGTGGTGAAGGCCCCCACCGCCACCGGTTTGATCGGGTATGGGAGAAACGCCAGGCGGGCCAGATCGAACGCGTACAGCAGCAACGGAGAGCCCAACAGACCCACGTACACCCACCCCAGAGGCACCCGCTGCCACTTGGACACGATCAGGTTGGCCAGAAGCACCATGCAGAGCACGGCCGAGATGATCACGGCGTTGACCAGCCATGTGCTTCCGAGGACGACGGAGGCCTTGCTGATGTTCTGTACCTCGAGGAGCAGGAAGCCGGCCCCGAGCGCGAAGAAGTGCCAGTTCGACCGGTCCCAGTCCAGCGGGTTCATCCCCGCCGGAAGCCCTATCTCGGTGCGCAGGTACAGAAGCACGGCCACCATCAGTGTCCCCAGCAGCACGAACAACAGGGGAATCCCCGGCCGCTGCAGGTACAGATAGGGCCAGTCATCGGTGGTCGGGACAGTGGTGAAATCAAGACCGAGCGAGCCTTTCCCGTCCGCTCCGATCACCTCGCTGAGCCGGGCATCGTCCCGAAGCCTGGACCGTACTCCGTCGATGTCACCGGCCACGAACATCACTCCGCCCCAGCCCAACTCGTCTTCCGGCACGTCAACTACGATAGGCTCCTCGCCGAACACCTCCAGCAGGGCGGCTCCCAGCCGGTCCGCGATAAACCGGCGCGCCGCCTTGAAGGTGAGCACGAGAACCCCGTCTTCGCTCAGCAGGTTTCGCGTTCGCCCCAGACTCTCCAGCGTGTACACATAGTGGTCCAGGCGTGCGTTGGTCATCGACGTCGTGGTGTGCGAATCCAGCAAGCCAAAGACGATGAGATCGTAAGTGTCGCCGGTCCGGGCAAAGAACGAACGCGCATCATCCGCGATGACTTCAACGCGCGGCGACGCGTACGGCGCCTCCGGGTGGGACGCGCGGCCGATCTGGATGATGGCCGGGTCTATTTCCACCGCCGTGATGCGACTGACCCCATGCCGGAGAGCTCCCGCCGCGTCGTTTCCGGAGCCGGCGCCGACGATCAGGACGCGGGAGGCCCCGGGCCGGAGGAGGAAGGGGATGTCGTATTGGCTGTATCCAAGCCGCTCCGCCCGATAGCGCTCCAGGCTCCCGCGAAGCCAGTCCGGATCGAGATTGACGATCTCCTGATATCCCACGTTGTTGACGCGGATCACCTGGCGGTCCGAGTCCGTTCCAGAACCCGGGCGCAGCAGCTCGAGCTTCTGATAAGGTGACCAGATGGTCCGCAGTGTGTCTGCCGCCGGCCCGAACAGCCCGATGACGAGCACGGTCGCCGCCAGGCCGACCAGCGCTAGGCGGGGTGACGGCCGCACCAGCCGCAGCAACGGGAGACACACAGCCAGGAGTACGGCAAACCAGGCGACAGGCGGGAGACGAAATTGGCTCAACAGTACGAATAGCCAGGTCCCGACCAGGCTTCCCCCGACGTTGACCGAGTACGCGAGTATGGGTCGGGGGTGCTCATCCAGAAGCCTTCCGAGCAGGCGGCCCAGCGGTACGAACGCCTCGCAGATCAGAATCAGGACTACCAGGGCCAGCGCCAGGCCCAGAGCGACGGAGACGATGGTTTCGGCCACTCCCTCCGTGCTGGCAGCGTTCCAGATGTTGACGTCGCCCAGGACGCTGAGGAGCTCGGAGATGCTGCGCACCAGAGGGCCAATGGCCGGCAGGGAGAGCATGCACGCCAACACCAGCAGCGCCACGACCGCGCGCCCCAGCCGGACGGCTCGCCGCGCCGTGAACAGCCCGACGCCCAGGCCCAGAAAGCAGGTGATCAGGACCGTGTTCTGCAGGTAGGCGAACACCCGTATCTCCGTGCCCACCCAGCGGATCAGCAGCAGCTCCAGATACAGTCCCACCAGGCTGACCCAGAAGATCCAGCCGGCCGAGTTGGCCACGCGGTCGGGGATGCCGGGTACCGGCTGTCCGTTGCTGTCGCGCCCACTTTTGTGTGGCATCTCAGCGGCCCACCAGCATGCGGAAGCGTGTCATGCGTGACCTGCTCCTGTCCGCTAGTATGCGTCCCATCGCTTCGAGACTAGCCGCATGAGACACACAAGGGGAGACGTGATGAGAAACCGGATGCCGCTCGAGCGACCCCTGGCGCACTTCACTATCGCACTCCGGAGGTAACCACTGAGCGACTCACCAGCCGCCTCCGGTCGCCGGAGGGGTCTCCTCCGCACGCTCCGGTCCCTGGGCCCGGGAGCTCTGGTGGCCGCCGCCTTCATCGGTCCCGGCACGGTCACGACAGCCACTGTGGCCGGGGCCCGGTTTGGTGTTTCGCTCCTCTGGGCGTTGACGTTCTCCGTCGTGGCCACGCTGGTGCTGCAGGAGATGTCGGCCCGGCTGGGACTGGTCACGGGTGAGGGCCTCGGAGAGTCCATTCGCGGTCGCTTCGACCGGGGCGCACGACGCGTGATTGCTGTTGCGCTGGTGGTCTCCGCGATCGTTGTGGGAAACGCGGCCTACCAGACCGGAAACCTGCTGGGTGGCTCGCTCGGGCTGCAGGGGCTGCTGGGCGGCAGCCCAAGAGACTGGGTGCTGGTGCTGGGTTCGCTGACGTTCGCCCTGTTGTGGAGCGGCAGTTATCGGATCGTCGAGCGCGTCCTTGTCGGACTCGTCATCCTGATGTCGATCGTCTTTGTATCTACGGCGGCCCTGTTGTTGCCAGCGCCGGGAGAGCTGCTGGCCGGCATGTTCGTTCCCCGCTTGCCAGCCGGCCGGGACGCTCTGGTGGCACTGGGGCTCATCGGGACTACGGTGGTGCCGTACAACCTGTTTCTCCACGCCTCCGCGGTCCGCGAGCGCTGGAGCGGCCCCGAGGATCTCTCGGTGGCCAGGCTTGACCTGTTCATCGCCATCGTACTCGGCGGTGGTGTGAGCATGGCGATCGTCGTGGCTTCGGCCGCCGTGGCGGGATCCGATGTGCGCAACGCGGCCGACATGGCGGTGCAGCTCGAGCCCCTGCTCGGGCGCTGGGCCAAGGCGTTCTTTGCGACCGGGCTCCTCGCGGCAGGTCTCTCCTCGGCCGTCACCGCGCCACTCGCTGCCGCGTACGCCGCCTCCGGCGCGCTGGGCTGGAAGGGCGGGTTGAAGTCGCGGCGGTTTCGGGGTGTATGGCTGCTGGTGCTCGTCACCGGAGTGGGCTTCGGGGTGCTGGGGATCCGTCCGGTGCCGGCCATCCTGTTCGCGCAGGTGACGAACGGGCTGCTGCTGCCGGCAGTCGCGGTGTTCCTGTTGCTGGCGGCCAACGACCGCAGGCGGATGGGACGTTGGAAGAACGGCCGCACGGCCAACCTGGTGGCGGGTGCTGTCGTACTGGTGACGGTGGCTCTGGGCGTCAGGGCAATCGTCGGAGCGCTCTGATCTCAGCGTCCGTGCGCTCTGAGCTCAGGGTCGGAAGGCTCCGGTCCCGCGTCGGGCGCGCCATCGATTCATATCGAGCCGGCTGGCTCAGTCAGACCCATGGTTGGCCTGGCGCCCGGGTCCAAACTGGGTGATCAACACCACGCCCGCGACGATCAGCGCGGTGGAGATCACCACAGTGGACGACAGCGCCTCCTCGGCCAGCAACCACCCCAGCAATACGGCCACGATGGGGTTCACGAACGCGTATGTGGTCGCCCTGGCCGGAGTCGTGGCGCGCAGCAGCCACAGATAGGCGGTGAACGCGATCAGCGATCCGAACAGGATCAGATAGAGCAGGGCCAGGGTGGAGCGCATGGACACCTGCGCGTCGGTCAGGCGGGCCAGTTCGCCTCCAGCCAGTCCGGCCGCGATCAACCAGGCGCCCCCGGCAAGCATGGTCAGCGCCGTCGTGAGCCGCTGCGAGGCCGGAAGATCCGCACGACGCGAGTACAGAGAGCCGATCGCCCAGGCCACCGTGGCCGCGAGTATCACGATTGCGCCGATTGGCGAAACCGCATCCGGACCCGCGTATCCGGGACGGAACGTCAGCACAGCCACGCCGCCGACGGCGAGACCGATCCCCGCCAGCACGAGGGCCGTGGGCCGGGGTCCTCGCATCGCCCAGTCCAGGAGCACCATCCACAAAGGAGTGATGGCGATCAACAGCGCCGTCAGGCCGGAGGGAACGAACTGTACCGCCCAGACCACGCCGCCGTTGCCGCCCAGCAGCATCAGCGCACCGATGATGGCCGCGGCCCTCCACTGGCGAAGCGTGGGGCGCTGAGCGCCACCCGCCCTGGAGATGGCATACAGAATGGCCCCGGCCACGGCAAACCGAACGCCGGCCATCAGAAACGGCGGCAGGGTTTCCACTGCAAACCGGATGGCCAGGTAGGTGGAGCCCCAGATCACGTAGACGGCGGCCAACGCCCCCACCAGTCTCCATGTTCCCGGCGCCTCCTCGTGCCCCGGCGCGTTCCGCTCGGTAGCTTCCCGGCGGAGATTCATCAGACCGTCACGGGTTTGCGGTTCATCGGGCACGGACTCTCAGGCAGCGGCTGTGTTGCGAATCGGCATTGACATCGGCGGCACGTTTACCGACTTCGTCGTGTTCGACGCACGAAGCGGGAGCTACTACACACGCAAGGTGTTGTCGACCCCGGGCGACCCGGCCCAGGCCGTGTTGAGCGGACTCGCACAGCTGGGGGAGCTCCCGGACGGCCCTTCGATAGTCCATGGCTCGACCGTGGCCACCAACGCGGTCCTGGAGCGCAAAGGCGCTCGCGCGGCCATGGTGTCCACGCGCGGATTCCGTGATGTGCTGAGCATCGGACGCCAGGCGCGGCCGGATCTGTACGACTTCTATGCAGACCCACCGCAGCCGATCGTACCCCCGGAGTGGTGCTTCGAGGTGTCCGAGCGTGTGAGCCACCAGGGCGAGGTCCTGGAACCGATCGATCCCGCGTCCATCGATTCGTTGCTCGACCGGCTTCGCGAGACGGAGGTCGAGTCCATAGCGGTGTGCTTCCTGTTCTCGTTCCTTCACCCCGAGCACGAGGGCCTCCCGGCTCAGAGACGCGGGGTACTTCGTCTCGGTGTCCAGCGAGATTCTGCCCGAGTTCCGCGAGTACGAGCGCTCCAGCACGACGGCCCTGAACGCGTACGTGACTCCAGTTCTGGATCGATACCTGGGGCGCCTGGACAGGGAACTGACCGGTGCGTCCCTCCGGATCATGCAGTCGAACGGAGGATCGGCCACGGCTTCGGCGGCGCGGCAGCAGGGTGTGCGCTCTATCCTCTCGGGTCCGGCTGGTGGAGTGGTCGGAGCGTTACACGTCGCCCGGTCCGCCGGCTTCAATGACGTGATCACCTTCGATATGGGAGGCACGTCCACGGATGTATCGCTGGCTCGAGGGGAGCCCCGCGTGACGTCCGAAGCCGAGATTGGAGGGTTGCCGATCCGGGTGCCGGTGATCGATCTGCACACGGTGGGATCCGGCGGCGGATCGCTGGCCACGGTAGACGCGGGTGGCGCCCTGCGCGTGGGACCGGAGAGCGCCGGGTCCGATCCCGGACCCGCCTGCTATGGGCTGGGCGGCACACGCGCCACGGTCACGGACGCGAATGTCGTCCTCGGACGGCTCCCGTCCGACCATTTTCTGGGTGGTGAAATGCCCCTGGATATGGCGGCAGCCACCGCGGCGCTGGACGCGCTGGCGCGAGCCGCCCGTATCGAGGCGGAAGGAGGCCTGTCAGCGAGGCAGCGTGCGGCACTTGGAGTTCTCAAGGTGGCCAACGCGCACATGGAACGAGCGCTGCGCGTGATCTCGGTAGAGCGCGGACACGACCCGGCGGATTTCACACTGTTGTCATTCGGCGGGGCAGGGGGTCTGCACGCCGTGTCGCTTGCACGCAGCCTGCAGATCGGACGGGTGGTGGTGCCTCCGGAGGCCTCCACGCTCTCGGCCCTGGGCATGCTGATCGCGCCGGTCGTGAAGGACTATGTTCAGACCATCATGCAGTCCGGCCCGGTGGCCTACCGGGAGCTCGAGGAGCAGATGGCGCCGCTGGCGGAAACGGGCAGGGCCGAAGTGCGCGCCGAAGGCGTGGACGAGGCTTTCATCACGCTGCACCCCGAGCTGGACTTGCGGTACCAGGGGCAATCCTACGAGCTATCCGTTCCGCTGGTTCCCGACTACCGGCGGCAGTTTGATGCCCGGCACCAAGGACTCTACGGCCATGCCGACAGCGAAGCTCCCGTGGAGATCGTGAACCTGCGTCTGCGGTCAGTCGGCGCGGTCACGCCGTTGCCGCTTCCCGAGTCGGCCGTGTCCGGCGGAGATCCTGCCGCAGCGATTCTGGACCGGCGGGCCGTGACCCTGGAGCATGAAGGCATCGTTCCCGATGTACCGCTGTACGAAGGCGAAGGACTGGTTCCCGGCCAGCGCCTGCAAGGGCCGGCCGTGGTGGTTCGGAGAGACACCACCATCTTTCTGGATTCGGGCGGGGTGGCGGAAGTAGACCGGTTCTTCAATCTGATCGTGACTCCCTCGTGAAGCCGGGAGAGCTGGCACCGGGCATCGATCCGGCACGGGTAGAGGTATTCAAACACCTGTTCGCATCGGTGGCGGAGGAGATGGGTGGAGTGCTGCGGCGCACCGCGTACTCGCCCAACATCAAGGAGAGGCGCGACTATTCCTGTGCCCTGTTCGACGAACGCGCGGCGCTGATCGCCCAGGCTGCCCATATCCCGGTCCATCTGGGCGCCATGCCGCTGTCGGTGGCCAGCTGTGTCGAATCGTTGCATCTCCGGCGCGGCGACGTGGCGATCCTCAACGATCCCTACCGGGGCGGCACACACCTGCCGGACATCACACTCGTGACGCCCATCTTCGGGGACGACGGTGCGCAGCTCCTGGGCTTCTCGGCCAGCCGTGCGCACCACGCGGACGTGGGCGGGAGCGCCCCGGGATCCATGACGCTGGCGCGCGAGCTCTACCAGGAGGGGATCGTGATCCCTCCCGTCAAGCTGGTGAATGAGGGGAAGCTTGACTCCGGCATCTGGGACCTGATTCTCGCCAACGTGCGCACCCCGGAGGAGCGAGCGGGAGATTTGCGCGCACAGATTGCGGCAAACGCCAAGGGCAGTGAGCGGATGCTCGAGCTCGAGCGGCGCTACGGCCCGGTGGAAGTGCGCACGCAGATGCGCAACCTGCTTGCGTACTCAGAGCTGATGATGCGGAACCTGATTCGGGAGCTGCCGGACGGCGAGTACCGGTTCGAAGACCGCATGGACGATGACGGCGTCACGGATGAGCCGGCCGTCATCCGGGTGAGCATCACGATAGACGGGGATCAGGTCACGGTAGACTTCACCGGGACGTGCGAACAGCGGCAGGGAGCCATCAACGCGGTCCACGCCATCACGCTCTCCGCCGTCTATTACGTGTTCCGCTGCCTGGTGGGACTCGACATCCCGTCAAACGGTGGCTGTCTCGCGCCCATTCGACTGATCACTCCGGCGGGCACGCTGGTGAATGCCCGGTCGCCCGCGGCAGTGGCCGGTGGCAACGTTGAGACGTCCCAGCGCATCGTGGATGTGCTGCTGGGGGCGCTGGCCCGGGCGTGTCCCGAGCGGGTGCCGGCGGCAAGCCAGGGCACCATGAACAACGTGACCATCGGCGGCCACGATCCTGAGCGCGCCCGGCCCTACGCCTACTACGAGACCATCGCCGGCGGAATGGGAGGGCGACCCGGGAGAGACGGCGTCAGCGCGATCCACACCCACATGACCAACACGCTGAACACGCCGGTCGAGGCGCTGGAGTTTGCGTACCCGCTCCGCGTGCGCCGCTACGAGATCCGGCGAGGCTCCGGGGGAGAGGGTCTGGCTCGGGGTGGCGATGGCATACGCCGTGATCTGGAAGCTCTGGCTCCGGCCACCGTTTCGATCCTCTCGGAGCGGCGCCGGTTCCCTCCGTACGGGCTCGAAGGCGGGGCCGCGGGTGAGGCCGGCCGGAACCTGCTGATCCGTGGCGGAGAGGAGAGGGAACTGCCCGGGAAGACAAGCCGGGATCTCGTACCCGGCGATATCGTGAGCATTCGCACGCCGGGTGGAGGAGCGCACGGAGCGAAGCGATAGGAACTTTTTCCCCGCGCCGCGGCACTCGCGTTCTGCAAGTTCTATCGCCGCGTGCAAAGATTACCGGGGGGCCACCAATCTTGATCCCGCCGTCAATATCGGTAAGTCGTTTCTGCAAGGTATGTTACGTTGCGCACCCCCGAACAGGCTCGTCCTGAACGTTTTTTGCACTGCTCGTTCGGCGCTTCCGGCGACAACCAGCAACCGAACGAGGTCCGATGTTCAACGGAAAGAAAGAGATGTCCGGGTCGCGGGTTCTCGACCTGCTTCAGGAGCTCCGGCGCATCGCGGAGGCCAGCCCCACGGATCCGGCCATGCGAAGCCACCTCTCCCGAGGGCTGTTCAGCGCAATCACGTTCGTCAATCAGGAAGGCGACGCGGCTGAGCGGGACAAGCTCGTGCAAGAGATGCGTGATATGGCGGCCGCACACCCGGAGGATGAGATCGTTCGCGGCAACCTGGCCCGAGCCCTGTTCAACGCGATGAACTACGCGCAGGACGAAGGAGACCCGGACCGGCGTGATCGGGCGCTGCAGGATCTGCAAGCAGTCGCTGCCGAGAACCCTCAGGACGACGTGGTCCGCGAGCACCTTGTCAAAGGCCTCTACAACGCACTGAATTTCGCGAAAGAGGAGGCTGATCTGGAGCGCCGGGACGACATGTTGAAAGAGCTGCGCGCTGCGTACAAAGGGGCAGAGACCAGCGCGGCCGTTAGACTCCGTCTGGCCAAGGGTCTGTTCAACACCATGAGTCACTCCGTGGACGAAGGCAGCGTGGACCGGGCCACCAGTCTGCTAGAGGAACTCCGTGGTCTTGCGACCCAACACGCAGAGGACATGGAGGTGCGGGCGCGCTTCGCCAAGGGGCTCGCCACCGTGCTGCACCTCATGAGCCGTGCGGATGACATGGTCTCGTGCAACAAGCTGCTGGACGAGTTGCGTACCATCGCCGCGGACAATCCGGAGGATCTTGACCTGCGAGAGAGCCTGGCCATGGGGCTCTCCGACACGCTGAACTGTCTGGGCGACGAGGATGACCCTGGCCGCAGGGCGAACTTGCTGGAGGAGCTGCGAGAGCTGGCCTCCAGCCATCCCGAGATGGAGGCCATTCAGGCGCGGCTGGCCAGCGGCATCGTCAGTGAGCTGTCCATGGCCGGCCAGGAGGCGTAGCGGGCACCAACCCGAGACCTCGGCCGGCTCGCATCAGCGGATACTGGCGAACATTTGGAGAACGACCGGACCGGTGGGGCCGGTGATGGCAGCCCAGACGGCTGCTGTCCCGGCTCCCACCTTTTCTAGCCTCACCATCCTCTTCCCATCTGCCCAACCACGCAGGACCGCATTACTTTTCTGATTCGGCCTGCCCCCGCTCAGATGCCCGAATCGGCGTGAAATGCGTAGGAAGAGGCAAATCATGCGTACCATCCGTGTCATCGCCACCGTGTTGTTCTCCCAGGCTTTCCTCCCGCTTTCCGGACTCTCAGCCCAGAGCGCGGAGGCCGGGTCCCGGCCAACCACCGGTGTGGCGGCCGACATCATCCTGACAGGCGCTCGCGTGTGGACGGGGGACGACGCGAACCCGTGGGCGGAGGCAATCGCTGTACGTGGCGACTGGATCATGGCCGTGGGCAGCGCGGTGGAGATGGCTCGCCACCGCGCGGATCACACAACCGTGGTCGAGTTGGCCGGAACCTTCATTACGCCGGGTTTCATCGACAACCACACGCACTTCAACAGTGCGGGCGCACTCCTGGTGGGAGTCAACCTGCTCGACGTGGCGGATGAAGAGAGCCTGGTGCGCAGCGTGAGCGAGGCCGATCTGCGGCTTCCGGAAGGCGCGTGGATTCTGGGTGGCGACTGGGGCGCCTATGAAGAGTGGGGAATGGGCTCGGCGGGCGAGGAGGAGCGGGATGCCTGGCAGCCGTTCCTCCCGCACCGGTCCATGATCGATCCGGTCACTCCGGACCGGCACGTCCTCCTGTCCAAGTGGGACCGGTCGCTGTACCTGGCCAACGCGCTCGCGCTGGAGGCTTCCGGACTGACCTGCACCGCGGAAGGCGTCCACTGCGACGCTGGAAGCCCCACCGGTGTGCTGGAGCCGGTCGCGGCGGCCGTGGTACGGAGCGTGGTGCCGCCCAAATCGATGGAGCAGCGCCTGATCGAAGCCCGTGCCGCCCTGGCCCGGCTTCGTGAGAACGGCGTGACCACGTTCCACGACATCACCCCGCCCGAGCAGATGGAGGTCTTCCAGCGCCTGTTGGCAGGCGGCGAGCTGACGGCTCGCGTGTACGCGCGGCCGACGCTGGACAAGTGGGAGGCCCTGCGCGCCGCCGGCATCAAGCACGGGTTCGGAAACGAATGGCTGAAGATTGGCGGTCTCAAGGGTTTCGTGGACGGGATCATGGGCAACTCCAGCGCCCGCTTCTATGAACCGTACCTCACATCGGGAGAACTGGGCATTTGGCGTACGATGATGAACCCGCCCGGCAACATGCGGAAGCTCCTCATGGGTGCTGACTCGGCAGGTCACTGGCCCCAGGTGCACGCGATAGGCGACTTCGCAATCGATACCTTGATCTCGATGTTCGAGGATGTGATCGCGACAAACGGTCCCAGGGAGAGGCGCTTCCGAATCATCCACACGCAGGTGCTGCGCGGTCCCGAAGTCGCGGACCGGATGGCGGAGCTTGGCTTGATAGCCGAGGTGCAGCCGTATCACGCAATTGATGACATGCGCTGGATGGAGGAGAGGATCGGGGACCGGGCGCGCTGGTCTTACGCGTTCAAGACTCTCCACGATGCGGGAGTACTTCTGTCGTTTGGCAGCGACTGGCCC
>JBDHIQ010000039.1:0-16266 GCA_039587395.1 Gemmatimonadota bacterium | reverse complement strand
GATGGAGGAACGTCGGAGAACAGCTCGGCCGTGCGGAAGCGCGTCCTGGCGGCCCGGAGCATGGCCGCGCGTCGGTTGCAGGACGCGGACCCTCACGCGCGGCCAGCCACAGCGGAGTGTCTGGAGGAATGGCACAGCGGGCGGGGTCCGCCTGCCTGCAATGCCGACATGAATCTGCGGCAGATCCGTCGCTGGTGCCGTCGCTCGACCCGTGCTGAACACCTGCTCGGGAAGGCGGTGGACCGGTTCGGCCTGAGCGCGCGAGCGTATTACCGGGTTCTGAAGGTGGCGCGTACCATCGCCGACCTGGGCTCCAGAGATCGGATCACCTCGGACGACGTGGCGGAGGCGCTTCAGTACAGGCTTCCCGATATGAGGAGCGGGTGAGCGGGGCGGTCAGACCAGCTCCGCCGGCGGGTGGATCGCGGCGGTCCCGCCGGGGAGCGTCTCGCCGCGCCCCAGCGCCAGGAAGTTCGCCAGCAGCTGATGTCCACACTCTGTCATGATCGCTTCCGGGTGAAACTGAACGCCCCACACCGGGTCCGTCTGGTGCTCGATGGCCATGACGTCGCCGGCCGAAGTCCAGGCCGTGATCCGCAGGTCGCTCGGAACCGACGGGCGGTCCAGCAACAGCGAATGATATCGTGTTCCGCTGATCGGATTGGGGAGACCGCGGAACAGACCCGAACCATCGTGCTCGATCTCCGAGACCTTGCCGTGCATCGGGATCTCCGCCCGCACGATTCGGCCGCCGTAGGCCGCGCCAATGCACTGGTGACCCAGACAGACACCCAGCGTCGGGGTGGCTTTGCCGAGCGAACGCACCAGTTCAAGCGAGATTCCTGCCTTCAGAGGCGTGCACGGCCCGGGGGAGATGACGATGTGCGACGGAGCCAGGGACTCGATTCCGGCTACGGTGATCTCATCGTTCCGGATGACCCGCACCTCCTCGCCCAGTTCCCGGAGGTAACGGGCCAGATTGAACACGAACGAGTCGTAGTTGTCCAGCAGCAGGATCATCCGGGTCGGTCCGACGCTAGAAGATCGGCCAGGCCCTCGCCCGGCATCAGCGTGCACGACGCGGCCTGCCCGGGAGCCTCCTCCACCTCTACCTGGAGCTGCAGTACCTCGGCACCCCAGTGCGGGCCCATCAACGCGGCCAGCTTCCGGCTGATGTGGACGGCCAGCAGCTCGGCCGTCGTGTTCTCCAGCGGCAGCAGGCTCACGTCCGCCCGCGGAAACACGTAGCGATCCCCCGCGCAGCGGGCGACGATCACCGGGTTGCCATCATCCGGGTCCGTGGTTTCCTCTACCTCAATCCGGGAATTGGCCGATGGCAGCAGGACCGTGTGATCGAATGGCGCGATCACATCGCGGGCCAGGCGGCGCAGGGTCACGAAATCGAACACGTACCCCGAGTCGTTGAGTCTGCCGGTCGCGACCACGCGCAGCCGGTAATTGTGGCCGTGAAGCGGCTCGTGGCCTTCCGCGCCAAAAGTGATGAAGTGGGCGGCCGCAAAGTACAGATCGGTCTCGCCGACGCGGATCGAGAACCGGTCCCTGTCTATTCGAGTGGTGTTCATGATCCGAGCTTACAGTTTCGACCCGGATGAGGCGAGGGTCGCAGGACTCCGGTCTCGCGAATACTGTTGGCTGTGCCGGGCCCTCCACTGCAGCGTCACAAACAACGATGATCTCGGCAGCGGGACGATTGCCATGCGACTCTTCGTAGCGTTGAACCTGCCGCAGGACGTGCGAACGGCATTGTGGGCAGCTACAGCGACTCTGCGGGAGGCGGGCCTGCCCGTCCGGTGGGTGGGCGCCCCGCAGCTGCACCTGACGATGCACTTCCTGGGAGAGGTGTCGGACCGGCAGGCGGAGCACGCCCTGCAGGCTGTGGTGAGCGCGGCTGCCCCTGGTGGGCCTGTCGCGCTGCACGTCCACGGTGTCGGAGCCTTCCCATCGCTTGGGAATCCGCGCGTGGTGTGGATCGGGATTCAGGCAACGCCCGAGCTGGCCGAGCTTCACGACAGGCTGGCCGGCTGCCTGATGGAGGCCGGATTCGAATGTGACACGCGACCGTTTCACCCGCACGTCACATTGGGGCGCATCAAGCGAGGCGTGCACAGATCCGAGCTGCGCGACCTCCGGCCCCTGGCCGGATCCGTCCGCTTCGAGAGCCGCTTCACCGTGGAAACCGTGGAACTGATGCGGAGTCATCTCGGTCCGCACGGCGCCCGCTACAGCGTCGTGTCTGCCGTCCCGTTGCGGGAGGCTCCCGGTTGACAGGTCGCGTGTCCGGCCCGGCGTGCAACGCGCGGGCCCAGTTTCGCGTAGTAGGAGGATAGGAGTGCCGACCCGGGTGCCGGATTCCCGGTATTGTCGGCAATCGACCAGCTACGACAGGAAGGGAAGATGGCACTAATCCGAAACTTCTTCGCCGGGATCGGCTGTCTCACGGTCCTCTTGATCCTCCTGGGTGCCGGGTGGTTCTATCGGGCCGAGATCAAGGAGTGGTGGCTGGAGCGCAACGAGATCGTCATGGCCCAGCCCAGCGCCGAGTTGGCCACGGCGGCCGAGGAAAAGATGGAGGCCATCGCGGACGGCTCGGCCGCAGGCGAGGTGCGGCTGAACGAGACGGAGCTGCAGAGCTATATGCAGTACCGCGTGGCAGGCAAACTGCCGGATGGCATATACAACCCGGCTATCGACCTGCGCGACTCCACCATGGCGCTGAGCGCGGAGTTGGATTTCCAGCGTCTGGCCGCGAGCTCGTCGGCGGCCGAAGGCTTGCAGCGCTTCATGGGTGACTCGGCCAGGGTGATTACCGAGCTGTACCCGACAATCGCAGCGCCGGGCGAGGCCTCCATCACGGTGCTCAGCTTGCAGGCCGGGCTGGTCCCGGTTCCCCCCATGTTCATCCCGATGGTCCTCGACCAGGTGCTGGAGTCGTTCGACCTGGAAAGCGGGGGTGGGCGCGTCGTGTCGTTCCCCATCCCGGAGGATGTCCGGGTGATCCGCATCGAGAACGAGGAACTCGTGCTCGTGCGGGGCGGCTAGACGGTGGCGCTCGAACCGCTTGCCGGCCCGTTGAGGCACCGTTGAGGCCAGGCCGTATGGTGTGCAACGTCCGGAACGGGAACCGCGTATCCCGGGTACGGCCCACCAGCGCGAGATGGATCCCGCCAGGCTAGATTTCGCGGGGTCGTGATCGCTGCTCCGAGGTCGCACCGGAGCGACCCGGGCAGTCACAGGAAGGACCGAGGAGGCGAGGAAAGAACGAGATGAGTCAGGAAGAGCCGACGGCGGGCATGGAGCCACCAACACCGGACGCACCTGCGGCGCCGGAGCAGGTGCCGGCGTTTGCCGGCCCGGAGGTCGAGCGCACCTCGGTGGGCCGCTGGTTCTGGGAGTGGACCAAGTCGATTCTCGTCGCGTTTCTGCTGTTCATCTTCGTGCGCACGTTCATCGTCGAGGCTTTCCAGATCCCGACCGCCTCGATGGAAAACACCCTCCTGGTGGGCGATTTCTTGTTGGTCAACAAGATGGTCTACGGCGCCGAGATCCCCGGCACCAACCTTTCGCTGCCGTCTTTCGACGAGCCGGACCGCGGCGATGTGGTGGTCTTCGAGCCACCGCCGCAGGCAGGCCAGCCACCACGGACCAACTACGTCAAACGAATCGTCGGGGTCCCCGGCGACACGCTCCGGATGGTGGACGGTCACCTGCTGCTCAACGGCGACGCGATGCCGGAGCCGTATGTGAAACATGCAGGCCGGGCCCGCGACATTCGAAGCCCCCAGTTCCGGTGGCAGTTCGATTTTCTGGTACGCGATGGGCTGCGCGGCCCATACCGTCCTACGCGGGACAACTGGGGACCTCTGATCGTCCCGGCCGACCAGTTCTTCGTCATGGGGGACAACCGCGCCAATTCGGAGGATTCCCGGTACTGGGGATACGTGTCGGGTGAGGCGATCAAGGGTCGGCCGCTGATCATCTACTACTCCTACGACAGGAAGAACCTGGCCCCGCTCCGCTGGCTGACGGAGATCCGCTGGGACCGGATTCTCAACACGATACGCTGATCCCGGCCGGTCCAGGGCCGTCGCCTCCGGCGTGCGACCGCTTCTGTCCGGCCCGATCTCAAATGGCTGGTGGAACACGTTGAGCCGAGTGCTGAATCACTACCTGAAAGACATCGCGAGACACCCTCTTCTCACCCGCGACGAAGAGATGGAGTTGTCCCGGCGGTGCCGTGAAGGGGACGAGGAAGCATGCGAACGGCTCGTCAGCTCCAACCTCAGATTCGTGGTCGCGATCGCGAAACGATATCAGGGATCCGGGGTCCCCCTGGCGGATCTGGTAAACGAAGGGAATCTGGGTCTGATCCGTGCCGCGCAGCGGTTTGACGGTGATCGTGGCGTTCGCTTCACGAGCTACGCCATCTGGTGGATTCGCCAGGCAATCAGCCAGGCGATAGAGCGAGGTCGGCCGATTAGGGGTTCAAAGGACGGACGGTACGTGTCGTTCGACCAGCCAATAGCCGATGCCGCAGATCTCTGCCTGCAGGAGGTGGTGGCCGATTCCCAGCTCGAGCCGGCAGACGAGCAGGTGAACCGGCACGAGCTGAAGGACGCCCTGGAGTCCAGTCTCAGCTGTCTTCCGGAGAGAGAACAACGCGTCCTGCGCCGCTATTTCGGTCTCGATGGTGAGCCGCCGTCCACCCTGGATCAGATCGGCACCGAGCTGGGCGTGTCGCGCGAGCGCGTGCGGCAGATCAAGGACCGCGGACTATCGCGTCTGCGGGCCGGAGTTCGTCGACGGGCTCTTGAGACGTTCCACTCCTAGCAAGACCCTATCTCCGCAGCAATCCGGGTTTGACATGATGTATGCCCACAAGTAAACTCAAGGGCTGTCAAATGGCTGAGCGAACCGCCCGCCAGTGGGCGGTTCTTTTTTCAACAGAACGGGAAGCTTCGACCGGACTCAGGGCCGGGACAAGACGCGGAGCGCCCGAGGACACGCTGCATGAAGACGTATTCGGTTAAGGCCGGAGAGATAGAGCGCGACTGGTTCGTGGTGGATGCGCGCGACCAGGTGCTGGGTCGCCTTGCGTCCGAGATCGCCACGATCCTGCGGGGCAAGCACAAGCCGACGTTCAGCCCGCACCTGGATGTGGGCGACTATGTGGTCGTCATCAACGCGGCCGATGTACGCCTCACCGGGAAGAAGGCTGATCAGAAGGAGTACTTCAGCCACAGCGGCTATATGGGCGGTGAGAAATTCGTGCCCTTCAAGACGATGATTGAGCGATACCCGGAGCGCGTGATCGAAAAAGCGGTGAAGGGGATGCTGCCCAAGAACAGACTCGGGCGGCAGATGCTGAAGAAGCTGAAGGTGTATGCAGGGTCGGAGCACCCGCATGCGCCGCAGGCTCCTCGACCTCTTGAGTTCGGAGAGAAATAGAGTTGGAGCAGGCACAGACAGTAGGCAGGCGTAAGGGGGCCGTAGCCCGGGTTCTGATTCGACCCGGTGCCGGAACCGTGACGATCAACGGACGGGCGGTAGAAGAGTACTTCCCGATCCCGAGACACCAGGCAGCCGTCGAGACTCCGCTGCGGGTCACCGAGTCTGAGGGGATATACGAGGTTCTTGTCCGGGTGCGTGGCGGCGGAATCACGGGTCAGGCCGAGGCGGTGAAACTCGGTGTCGCCCGCGCGCTGCTCGATCTGGATGATGAGCGGCGGCAGGTTCTCCGTGCAAACGGGCTGCTGACCAGAGATCCCAGAGTGGTGGAGCGCAAGAAGCCGGGCCAACCGAAGGCGCGGAAGCGCTTCCAGTTCTCGAAACGGTAACGGACCCGAGTCACACTCCACACCATAGTTGAGAGGCGAATGGCGGAAGTCAGTTTGAAGGATCTGCTCCAGGCGGGCGTCCACTTCGGACATCAGACGCACCGTTGGAACCCGAAGATGCGGAAGTACATCTTTGCGGAGCGCGGCGGCATCTACCTCATAGATCTGAAGAAGACCCTCTTTGAGCTGGAGCGCGCGCACGAACTGGTGCGGCAGACCATCCTGGATGGCAAGAACGTGATGTTCGTCTGCACCAAGCAACAGCTGGCGCCCGTCGTGCGCTCGGAGGCGGAGCGCTGCGGGGCGTTCTACGTCACGGAACGGTGGCTGGGCGGCATGCTCACCAACTTCCAGACTATCAAGCAGAACATCCGGCGTCTCAAGGAGCTGGAGCGCGGTGCGGAGGAAGGCGCCTTCGAATTCTATACGAAGAAGGAACGACTTCTGCTCGAGCGCGAGCGGCTGAAGCTGGACCGGTACCTGTCCGGGATCAAGGACATGACGCGCGTTCCGGGCCTGGTGTTCGTGGTGGACGCGAAGAAGGAGGAAATCGCGATTCGGGAGGCGAATCGTCTTGGCATCCCGGTCGTGGCAATCGCCGACACGAATGCGGATCCGGATCAGCTTACGATAGCGATTGCGGGCAACGACGATGCCATCCGTTCGGTGTCGCTGATCACCGGGACCATCGCCGACGCCGTCGAGATGGCGCGTCGCGAGGCACCGGAAGCCACCGTGGTGGATCAGGAGGAGGCCTACACGTATTCCTCCGATGCTCCCGATGCGAAGAAGGAGGATTCCGGGGACTCGCAGCGTCGCAAGAAGCGCCGCTCGCGACCTCGGCGCCGGCCACGGCCCGAAGTGATTGCCAAGAAGCTGCAACCTGAGGGCGAGGGTGCGGACGCCGAAGGGGCGACCGCGGAGGGTGAGGCCAAGGAGTCCGCCGCACCCGCCGAAGCCGAACCCGTTGCGGAAACATCGCAGGCAGAGGATCCTGTTGCCGAAGCTCCCGCGGAGAAGAAGGCGGCTGAGCCTCCACAGGCTGAGGAGCCCGACGCCGACGGGGCCCTTTCGAGCGCTGACTAGCGGCAAGCCGAGGGGCCACTGAGGTGGCCCCTTTTTTTTGATCTGCAGCGTTGCACGCGGAGTTGGCTTGAGATCCAGAGAGCCACATGACACAACCACAGAGAGCCAGAGTGAGGTTTGAGAAATGACGGGAATCACGGCGGCAGCGGTGAAGTCGCTGCGAGAGCGGACGGGCGCCGGAATGATGGACTGCAAGAAGGCGCTGCAGGAGACCGGTGGAGACGAGGAGAAGGCCATCGACCTGCTCCGGCAGAAAGGGACCGCCAAGGCGGCCAAGCGGTCCGGGAAAGAGACGTCCGAGGGTACTGTCTTCATCACGGCAAACGACGGCCGGGCGGCCATGGTGGAGTTGTTGAGTGAGACCGATTTCGTCGCGCGCAGCGATGACTTCAAGGGTTTTGCCCGGCGCGCTGCCGCCGCGATCGCCGACCTGGATCTTCCCGATGGAGAGATTCTGAGCGGCGATGACCTGTTCCAGGTGACAGGGGCGGAGGATGTGCAAAGCGGCCTGGCCGAGCTGCGTCTGAAAGTGGGGGAGAACGTCAAGCTCAGTCGCGTCGTTGCCGTGGACATAGCGGAGAGCGGCCAACTGGGAAGCTACCTCCACTTCGGCAGCCGGATTGGCGTGCTCGTAGAGTTGGGCGGCAAGGGTGCGGGAGAAGCCGGCGAGACCGCCCGCGGGATCGCCATGCACGTGGCGGCCAGCAACCCGGTCAGCGTCGACAAGGACGACATTCCGACCGAAGTCGTGGAACGGGAGCGCCAGATCCTGATCGAACAGGCCAAGGACGAGGGCAAGCCGGCCGAGATTGCCGAGAAGATGGTGGAAGGGCGCATGCGCAAGTTCTACGAGCAGAGCGCGCTTCTGTGGCAGCCGTACGTGCGCGACCCGGATCTAAAGGTCAAGGATCTGCTCAGTGCACACGGATCGGACGTGACCGTACGGCGGTTCATCCGCTTCGAGGTGGGAGGCTGACGTGTCCGGGAACGGGCGCGGCGGCTTGAAGTACCCGCGGGCTCTGGTCAAGCTGTCCGGTGAGGCGCTGGCCGGGCAGCGGGGCTTCGGGATTGATCCTCCCGCCATCGAGCGGCTGACGGAGGAGATAGGCCGCGTCTATGCTTCGGGAGCCTCGCTGGGACTGGTCGTGGGCGGTGGCAACATCGTGCGCGGGACGGTGGCGAGCCAGCAGGGAATGGACCGGGTATCCGCCGACTACATGGGCATGCTGGCGACCGTGATCAACGCGCTGGCGCTGCAGGACATGCTCGAGAAGCATGGGATCGACACCCGGGTCATGTCGGCTATCCGCATGGAGAAGCTCGCGGAGCCCTACATTCGGCGTCGCGCCTTGCGGCACCTTGACAAGGGTCGAGTAGTGATCTTCGCCGCCGGCACGGGCAACCCGTATTTCTCCACTGATACGGCTGCCGTGTTGCGGGCAATCGAGATGGAAGCCAACGTCATCCTGAAGGCCACGAAGGTAGACGGGGTGTACACATCAGACCCCGAGAAAGACGATACGGCCGAGTTCATCGAGCACATCTCGTATCTGGAGGTCATGACCCGGGAGTTGCAGGTCATGGACGCGGCCGCCATCTCCCTGTGCAAGGACAACCATCTTCCGGTGATCGTGCTGAACATCAGACGGGCAGGTGCGATACTGTCCGCGATCGAGGGCGAGCGCATCGGAACGCTCGTGTCGTAAAGAGATAAGGGAATAGCAGCCCATGGCAGAAAACCGAATGAAGGAAGCCGCAGCGGCGATGGACAGGGCAGTCGAGGCCGTCGGACGCGAGTTCTCCAGTGTCCGGACCGGCAAGGCAAGCCCCGCGCTGCTCGACACCGTGCGAGTGGATGCATACGGCTCGCTGGTATCGCTGAAGCAGGTGGCAAACGTGGGTGCCCCCGAACCGCAGATGTTGCTGGTGCAGCCGTACGACCCGAACATCGCCGGCGCCGTGGCCAAGGCCATCCAGTCGGCGGACCTCGGTCTCAATCCGTTCGTGGATGGCAACATCGTCCGGGTCCCGATCCCGCCACTCACCGAGGAGCGTCGTCTGGACATGGTGAAAGTCCTTCACAGGATGGCCGAGGAAGGGAAGATCTCGATTCGGCATACCCGCCAGGAGACGAAGAACGCCCTGCACCAGCTGCAGCGCGACCACGAGTTGGGCGAGGACATGTACCACACCATGCTCGACGACCTGCAGGAAATGACGGATGAGCACACCAGGCGGATTGACGAGTTGCTCACCCGCAAGGAGGCCGAGGTGATGGAGGTATGATCGCCTGAGCCGCGTCACGTGCGCTACCGCCCTGGAGGTCGATAGAGGCTCCCGTTCGGCGGATTCCACGAACAGGCGACGCCCAACGGTGAATCATGGATGCAGGACTGGTTGATCGATTCGAGGCGGGCCTCGATCGACACCCGCGCCTGATCCCGGAAGGATCCACGGTGCTGGTCTCTCTCTCCGGAGGGCCCGATTCCATGGCCCTCCTGCATCTGCTTACCCGCGTGCGTGATCGCCGTCGCCTGCACCTCGCCGCCGCCCACTTCGACCACAAGGTTCGGCCGGAAAGCACCGGTCAGGCCCGGCTGGTCGCCGAACGGTCGGCCGAGCTGGGAGTTCCCTGCGCCATCGGTCAAGCCGACAGCCGCATGACTCCCACCCAGGCCGGGTTCCGGGAGGCGCGGTACGCGTATCTGGATGGCGAGGCCGATCGGCTTGGGGCGGATCGGATCGCCACGGGGCACCAGGCCGACGACCAGGTGGAGACGGTGCTGTTTCGGATGTGCCGCGGCACCGGACTGCGGGGCCTTGCCGGCATCCCGGCCCGACGCGGCCGCATCGTACGACCGCTGCTCCCATTCTGGCGCAGCGAGCTGCTGGAGTACCTCGAGGCACGCCAGCTACCATGGCTGGATGATCCGTCCAATAGGGATGACCGCTGGGCGCGCGCCCGGATTCGCCATGGCGTGATTCCAGCCCTGGAGGAGGTGGGTGGCCCAGGCGTGTCACGCCGATTGATTTCCCTGGCGGCAGCGGCAGGACGGGCCGACAGGGCTCTGGACTCCGCCGCGCGAGCCGCGTTGAACGGGGCCCGTGCGATGGTTGCCACCAGCGGACCCGTGCACGGTCTCCGACCGCGCGTTCTGCTTGACCGCGAGGCGCTCAACCGCCTGGAGCCGGAGGTGCTAGCGCGGGCCGTCCGGCTCGCGGCACGCCGCTCAGGCTTTCAACTGACCGCCGGGGCGACCCGGGATGCGGTGGCGTTTGTCGAGCGGGGGCGCAGTGGCACCGCCATCGATGTGGCAAGCGGACTGCGACTTGGACGAGAGTTCCACGTGCTGTGGCTTGGTCCGCCAGACGAGTATCAGCCCGATCGGCAACTCGAGATCTCGGCGGTGGATGCGGGGGACAGCCGGGTGCCGATTGGAGGCCGCGAGTACCGCGTCGCCTGGAGCTTCGCGTCTCTCTCGGGTGGCGCGGAACGGCCAACATCCGGGGAACGGAGTCCTTCCCCGGGTTGGCGGGTGGCGCTTCCGGTTCCGGGTCTCGAGTTTCCACTACAGATTCGTGGTCCTCGCCCGGGAGATCGTATCCGGCTTGCCGGCGGCAGCCGCAAGCTGAAGAAACTGCTCGGAGAGCGGCGTGTGCCCCGTGGGGAGAGACCCCGCATGCCCGTGCTGACAGACGCCGCCGGCGACGTGCTATGGGTTGCCGGCGTCGCCACAGCCCGCATGATCCGGGAGTCTCCGGAGGGCCTCTTCCTCGACCTGGAAGTGACGGAGTGTCCAAGGTGAGCGAGCACAAGGTGACCGGCCATCAGGAGACGGACCCGGCAGTCGACTCCGCTGCCTACGCGGCAGACGTGTCACCCAGCGGCTTTATGGATGTGACGGGCGGGCGGCGGCTGTCCCGAGTCGTCTATTCGGGTGAGGAGATAGCACGACAGGTCAGGTCCATGGGGGCGGCCATCACCCAATTCTATCCGGAGGGCGAGAGCATTCTGGTGCTCGGGCTCCTCAAAGGCTCGTTCATCTTCATGAGCGACCTGGTCCGGCAGATACGGCGGCCGCTGCACGTGGACTTTGTGGTTGCGTCGAGCTATGGCGCCGGCACGAAGACGTCGGGAGAGGTCAAGCTCCTGTACGATCCGGCTGCACCGATGGAAGGGCGGCATGTCCTGCTGGTCGAGGACATCGTCGACAGCGGGACAACGCTGAACAGGCTGATGGGTGCGCTAACCGACCGAGGTCTGGCTTCGCTGGAAATCTGCGCGCTGCTGCACAAACACATTGCCAGAGATTTGCAGGTGGAGCCCCGGTGGGTGGGGTTTGACGCACCGGAGGACTTCCTGGTCGGGTACGGACTCGATCATGCAGAAGACTTCCGGCACCTACCGTTCATCGCGAGTCTGTAGTAGGTAGGTGGGAACCCCGACCCCCACGGCAGGGTCCGATAGCAGTGCAAATTGAAGCATTCATGCAATGGCGTAGGAGTTAGATAGATGCAGGCCAAGGGTCCGGAGAAGAACGAGCAGGAGGGGCGGGTCAATCGCTTCCTGCGAACCGCCTCGTTCTGGGCGCTGATCGTGCTCATTCCGATCGCGATCTTCCAGGTGATGAACAGCAACCGGCAGGCCCAGTCGGAGCTGATCTACACCGAGTTCTATGCCCAGCTCCAGGCGGACAACATCGAGTCGGTCACCATTCGTGACGGGATGCGGCTGGAAGGGCTCCTGAAAGGTCCGCTGGCGCGCGATGGAGTGGATATTCTGAACTTCCACACCCAGCTGCCGGGAGAAGCGAGCGAAGAGCTTCTCACGCTGCTGCGCGACGCCGGGGTGGAGACCAAAGCAGAAGAGGTAGGGAACAGCTGGGTCAGCCTGTTGATCTCCATCCTTCCGTGGATCCTGATCATCGGGCTGTGGCTGTTCCTGTTCCGCCAGATGCAGGCGGGCGGATCGCGTGCGTTCAGCTTCGGGAAATCGAAAGCCAGGTTGCTTTCCGGAGACACGCCGAAAGTGACGTTTACTGACGTAGCCGGCTGCGATGAAGCCAAACAGGAGCTGGAGGAGATCATCGAGTTCCTGAAGGATCCGCAGAAGTTCAGCCGCCTGGGGGGCCGGCTCCCGAAAGGGGCGTTGCTGGTGGGTCCCCCCGGCACCGGAAAGACGCTCCTCGCCAGGGCCGTCGCCGGCGAGGCCGGACGTCCGTTCTTCTCGATGTCAGGCTCCGACTTCGTCGAGATGTTCGTCGGCGTAGGCGCCAGCCGGGTGCGTGACCTGTTCGAGCAGGGCAAGGCGCATGCTCCCTGCATCATCTTCATCGACGAGATCGACGCCGTGGGCCGGCATCGCGGCGCCGGGCTGGGCGGAGGGCACGACGAACGGGAGCAGACGCTCAATCAGCTGCTGGTCGAGATGGACGGCTTCGAGTCGAACGACGGCGTCATCCTCCTGGCAGCCACCAACCGACCCGACGTGCTCGATCCGGCCCTCCTGCGACCCGGTCGCTTTGACCGTCAGATCGTGGTCGACAGTCCGGACATCAAGGGCCGTGAAGGGATTTTCCGGGTTCACACACAGGACATTCCGCTCGCCGACGACGTGGAGTTGGGGGTGCTGGCGAAGGGAACCCCCGGGCTGTCGGGCGCCGACATCGAGAACGTAGTGAACGAGGCCGCATTGCTTGCCGCCCGGCATGACAAGGACCGCGTCTACATGGTGGACTTCGAGCAGGCCAAGGACAAAGTCATGCTTGGCGCCGAGCGAAAGAGCCTGGTGATCTCCGATGAGGAGCGGAGGGTGACGGCCTATCACGAAGCCGGCCATGCCGTGGTCGCGCTTCGCGTACCCGGACTGGATCCCCTCCATAAGGTGACTATCGTTCCGCGGGGCCGGGCCCTGGGAATCACAGCTTCGCTGCCGGAGGAGGATCGGCACAACTACACGAAAGACTGGTTGCAGGGCCAGCTCAAGATGCTGTTCGGCGGCCGAGTAGCCGAGGAGTCGGTGTTTGGCGAGACGAAGATCACGACGGGCGCCGGAAACGACATCGAGCGGGCCACCGATCTGGCGCGAAGAATGGTCACCCAGTTCGGCATGTCGCCGGCCATTGGGCCGGTAGCCGTGGGCGACCGGGAAGCGGAAGTGTTCCTCGGACGAGACATCTCGCACCGCCGGGAGGTGAGCGAGGCTACGGCACAGCTGGTGGACGCAGAGGTCAAGCGGATTCTCGACGACGCGTACGAGGCGACCGGAGAAGTGCTGGAGAAGAACCTCGACCTCCTGGAGCGGATCGCCGAGGCCTTGCTGGAGCGCGAGACGCTGGACTCCGATGACATCGCGCTGCTCGATGAGGGCAAGCCGTTGCCGCCGCTTCCGGTAGAGGTGCCGGAGCCGCCCAAGCTGCAGCAGCCGCCAGAGCCGCAGGCGGATGCGGCGGGCTCGACGCTGGAAGGCGCAGGGGGCGCAGAGCCTGCCCCGGCACCTGCCTAGCAGGAGGCGACGGAATGGCCGCCGGCCGGCCGACGGTTGACGCTGCGCCGGCGGCATCGGCTGCCGTCTGGGATCTTCGGGGAGCACGGCTGAGCCTGGACCGGCCGGTCATCCTGGGCATACTGAACGTCACGCCCGATTCGTTCTCGGATGGGGGGCAATACGTGGACCCGGGTGCGGCCATCGAGCAGGCACACCGCATGGTCTCCGACGGCGCCGATCTAGTGGACATCGGTGCCGAGTCAACCCGACCTGGGGCGCCACCCGTATCGGTCAGGGCCGAGTGGGACCGGCTTGAGCCTGTCCTGGAGCGAACTGCGGAGCTGTCGGTCCCCGTTTCCGTCGATACTACGAAGGCGGAGATAGCACGGCGATCTCTGGACTGCGGCGCCGCCGCGATCAACGACGTCTCGGCGCTCAGGCAGGACCGCGGAATTGCCGACCTGGTGGCCGCGTCCGGCGCCGGGCTGATTCTCATGCACATGCGTGGAGAGCCACGCACCATGCAGGAGGATGTGGAGTACGAAGACCTGTTGGGCGAGATCACGACTGCGCTCGGGGCGGCGATCGACACGGCCGTACGGCGAGGCTGTGCGGCGACACAGCTTGTGGTTGATCCCGGCCTTGGCTTCGGAAAATCGGTGCACGGAAACCTGAAGCTCCTCGCGCGCCTGGGTGAGCTTGCCACATTGGGGAGGCCCATTCTGGTCGGTCCGTCCCGCAAGTCCTACCTGGGCGCCTTGCTGAACGCGCCCGTGGAGGAGAGGATCGAGGGGACGCTCGCGTCATGTGTCGTGGCGCTGGAGCGTGGCGCGCGGCTGTTCCGCGTGCACGATGTGCGGGCTGCCCGCAGGGCACTGGATGTGGCTCACGCGATCCGGTCGGCAGAAGACCGGACCGAAGAGAGCGCACCGGGCGCTCACTGACGCTCACGAGCTCGAGAACGGAGAATGCAGGGAGTCCTCGAGTACATCAGCTTCCTCCAGATCGAGTGGAGAGATCTCTTCGAGATCCTCCTCGTGGCATACCTCATCTACCGCATCCTCCTGCTGTGGACCGGGACGCGGGCGTTTCAGATCCTGTTTGGCCTGGTGCTGCTGGTCGCGGTGTTTGCCGTCGCGCGGCTGCTCCAGCTTGGCCTGATCACGTACATCCTGTCGCAGGTCTTCACCTACGGCGCGTTCGCGATGATCGTGGTCTTTCAGCCGGAGCTGCGCAGTTCGCTGGCCCGCCTCGGGCGCAGCCGAGTGTGGCGTATCCTCACGAAGTTGGAGGAACGGGAGAAGGTCGTCGCAGACGAGGTCGCGACGGCAGCTGAACGACTGTCCCGAGCCAAGATCGGCGGTCTTATCGCCGTGGAGCGCGAGGTAGGACTGGAAGAGTACGCCGAGACTGGTACCGCCATCCAGGCACAGGTCTCGGCCGACCTCCTAACCACGATATTCACGCCGTACTCCCCGCTTCATGACGGTGCCGTCATCGTGCGTGGAGACCAGATCGTCGCCGCCGGCTGCATACTTCCGCTGACTCAGTTCCCGATCAGCGACAAGTCTCTGGGGACGAGACACCGGGCGGCGATAGGCCTTTCCGAAGAGACCGACGCGTTCGTTGTCGTGATCTCCGAAGAGACCAGCAAGATCTCGCTGGCGCGTCGTGGGGTACTGCGACGCGGAATGACGGCGGAGCAGTTGCGAGTCCGTCTGGCAGCGGAGGAACAGAAGCCGATCGAGCTTCGCCGTGACGCGCAGGACTCCGGAGAGATCCCCGTGGCCGCATTGTCAGGGGCCGAGGCGAGTGATGCGCTGGTGACGCGAAAGCTGCCGGAGCCGGCCAGCTTGAGCGCTGCGGAAGCAACGGATTCCGGAGATGGCGACCCCCGCCGCGGGAGGACCGACGACGAGGCGGGAGTCGGGGTAATCGACGGCGATCCGGACGGCAAAACCGGCGATCCGAACTTGTTTGACGGTTTCGAGGGGGGTCGGTAGCTTGTAAAGCTGCGTTTGGACCGACCGCGCGGGGTCCCATCCCCGGCGCGGCGAGAGCTGAAAACTGTCGCCCGAATGCGAGTGGAGATGGACACCAGCTACGAACTCATGACGCTCTTCCGGGACGGCGGATTCATGATGTATCCGCTGATCCTGTGCTCTCTGGTCGCCCTTGGAGTCATCATCGCCAAGGCATGGACGCTGTTCATCGCGCACCGGGACTCGAAGAACCTCCTCCGCACCATCAAGGAGCTGGGTGTCGAGGGTCGGCTGGAAGAGGCCATCGAGCTTGCGGAAAACACTCGAGGTCCCGTGGCCGCGATCCTGTTGGCCGGCCTTCGCAGGGTGAAGGAGAAGCACACCGGAACCGACGTGCAGAAGGCCATCAGCACGACGGGTGTGATCGAGCTCGACTTTCTCGAGCGCGGGCTGACGGTTCTTGCGACAATCGCCAACGTTGCCCCGCTCCTCGGGTTCCTCGGAACGGTCATCGGGATGATCCTGGCGTTCCAGGCAATCGAGATCGCCGGGCAGGTAGACCCGGCGCTGGTCGCCGGCGGCATCAAGGTGGCCCTGATCACGACGGCCACCGGGCTCTCGATCGCGATTCCGGTCAACATTGGCTACAACTACTTCGTCACCCGAATCGACCGGCTGATCCAGGACATGGAGGAGGGCACGCAGGCCGTCCTGGACCTGATATGGCGCATTGAGAGCTCTTCGGAGTATAGACAGGCAGCGAGCTAGGACTGGCAGCAGGTCAGGACGAACGAAAGAGGTAACACTCATGCCGATCATGCAGCGCAAGCAGCGGGTCTCGGACGAGATACCGACC
>JBDHIQ010000220.1:0-3538 GCA_039587395.1 Gemmatimonadota bacterium | reverse complement strand
GAACGCCGGCATCATCTCGCTGAACGCGCGCACCGGGCCGCCTTCCAGCGTCACCCACACCCAGTCTCCCAGGGGCTCCCGGGAGGCGAAGCTGCAGTCCGAGAAGTCGGGCACGACCTCTTCGAACGCGACAAGGTTCTGATCCGTTCCGGCGCCGTCCAGCCCGTGGCAGTTGGCGCACGCGGCCTCGTACAACTGCTGGCCGGTGAGTTCGCCATCGGTGCGGTACTCGTCCGGGACCGCGAGCTGCGAGTTCTGGCCGCTGGCGGGTGAGGTGCCGGCGACCAGGCCGGTGGCGATCATCAGCAGGGCGGAGCAGGCAGGTCTTGGAATCCGTAGCTGCATCACCGCAGGGACCTCTCATCCCAGAGTTCGACTGACTACTCGGCTCTTTCCATACAACTGCTGTGCCGGGCCATGGTCCCGAAAGCAACTGGTTATCGTGTTATCAGTAGTTGAGTTACATGCCATGCGTGCAAGGTTGCACTGGAGCGGTGGGACAGAATGGCCGGAGAGCGCGCCGGAGTGACCCGAGGCCGGGTGACCGGAGTGACCCAGGGGCGGGTGATAGGGCGTCAGGGTTGACATTCTGTGGATACAAACTAGTTTGTAATACAGAGTACATTGCGATGCACACCAAAGAAGGATGGATGCCGATATGAAGGAACCCCTGGATCCGACGCGACTGGACCGTCTCGAAGAGCAGACCTACCTGAGTCGGTTCGACGACGGACTGCTCGACCTGTTGATTGGATTGGGCATACTCGGGTTTGCGGTGGGAGTCATTGTCGGGGAGGCGATGATCACCATCCTCGCTCCGGCGTTCGCCCCGATCCTCTGGAAGAGCCTACAAGAGAAGGTCACGATCCCCCGGCTGGGCTACGTGCGGTTCAGCGAGGAGCGGCGCACCAGGGAGCGACAGGGGGTTCTCGGTATCCGGCTGGTTCTCCTCGCAGCGGTCCTGCTGGGAGCCGGGGCGTGGTTCGCATTCGATCGAGGCGGTTACACGTTTCCAGTGTCATCCAGGGAGCTGGGACTGGCTCCGGTCGCTCTCATCATGGCCGCCCTGATGGTCGTCGGGGCAATGGCTTTCGGGCTTGGGCGAGCATGGTACTACGCTGTCCTTTGCCTGGCCGCCGCTGCTGCCGTCCCGCTGGGCCTTCCAGCCGAATACGGGTTGGTGGCCACCGGAACGATCATGGCGCTCGCTGGCCTCGGGATGCTCGTTCGCTTTCTCAGGCGCTATCCGGCGCATCCGGCAGGGGCGCAATGATGACCGAGGACGAGAGTCGGGTTGTCGGCGCTCCGGACACCAGCCCGCTCGAGGACATAGACAAGATCGTCCATGAGCCGGCCCGGCTCATGATCCTGGCCCAGCTTTACGTGGTCGAAGAGGCGGACTTCACCTTCCTCCAGAGTCGGACAGGTCTGACGGCAGGGAATCTTTCGTTCCATACGACAAAGCTGGAGGGAGCGGGCTATCTGCGAGTAGAGAAACGATTCCTGGACAAGATGCCACGTACTCTCCTGCGTCTTACGCCGGATGGCAGGGCAGCTTTCGAGGAGTATAAATCCAGGATGTCCCGCGTGTTCGACACGCTGCCGGCATAGGGTGACTGGATCGATTCCAGGGAGCAAGCTGAGAGGGGCACCGGTATGGTGCCCCTCTCGAACACCGTATGCACAATTCCCACTTTCCCACTATTGCATACGGTCCGCCAAACACACCCCCGACTGGCAGGCGTCGCCCGGGCCGGGTAGCCCTACTCGGACTGGAGCGGACTAGTCCGTCGTCACGGAGTCCATGTGCAGCATGCCCATGTTCTCCAGGACGGTGCGGCGGTGCGGTTCCGTCGCCTCGTTGATCGGGCGCGCTCCGCCGAAGTCTATTCCGACCACGGTGCGTAGCGGCCGCGTTCCCGCCGGCATCTCGACCAGTTCCACGATCGCATCGACCACGAGCTGAGGATCGGTCGGCATCTCCGGATCCTCGAACACTTCGTCGAACGCGCCGCTCATGCCTTCCAGCACGTTGTTGAGCTCGCCGTACTGTTCCTCGGTGGCGTGGTCGGTCGGACGCGGGCTGCGCGGGAACAGATTGGTCGTGAACGGTCCTGGCTGGACCAGCACCACCTCGACACCGAAGCCGCTCAGCTCGTAGCGCAGCGACTCCGACAGTCCCTCGAGCCCCCACTTGGACGCGTGGTAGACGCCGAAGAACGGGACGGCGAGCCGGCCAGCAATGGAGCTCACATTGATCACGAGACCCGAGCCCTGCGCGCGCATGTGCGGCAGCGCGGCGCGGCAGAGACGGAAGGGTCCGACGACGTTGATGTCCAGCTGCCGGGAGAGGTCCTCCGACGTGAAGGCCTCCGTGATTCCCACGAACATCTGCCCCGCGTTGTTCACGACGACGTCGATCGAGCCGACCTTCTCCAGCATCTGGCCCACCGCCGCTTGCACGGACGCTTCGTCAGTCACGTCCAGCTCGCCGACGTACAGGGAGAGGTCGTTCGCGGTCCCGAAGTCCATGAGCTCCGAGGCCGCCGCCACGTTCTTCGCATCCAGGCCACGCATCGTGGCAAAGACGCTGTGGCCTCTCGCGGCCAGATCTTTCGCCGCCTGGAGTCCGAAGCCACTCGAACATCCGGTGATCAGAATGTTGGCCATGCAACTGCTCCTTCTTAGTTGGATAGGTGGATCTCAGTTGTTTGTGGATCTCAGCTGTTGTCGTCGGGGGAATAGCAGGGTAATGCGCACGGCAGCAACTCGCCACGAGTCGAACGGCACGCCGCGGCTACGGCCCGGGCACTCTCCGGCGCGCCGGACCTCTGATGCGCCAAGGAGACGCGCGGTCTACTATGTCGTCGTCGTCGCGGACCCTGGAGTCCGGGAGCGTCCTGGACATGGTCCCCACCAGCGACGGCCCGTTGAGGAGACTGGATGATGAAGCGGAATCAGGCGCAGAGCTCGCGGATTACGCAGGTAGCGGCGGCTGTCGTCGTAGCGCTGGCCACCAGCACCTTCAGCGGCTGCACGAGCGACAGTAGAGATTTGGGCGCCCCCCCGGCTCCGCTCAACTGCGACCTGGTTCAGGAAGGCCAATCGCTGGTGAGCTTCGGTGAGATGCAGGGGCTCACCATGGCCTTAACCGTGAGACACCAGGCATTCGGACCGGGCAATCCCGGCCAGGCGTTCTGGAACAACGTGGGCATCACGCAGGTGGCCGGCGGAAACCTGATCAGCTTCGAGCTGAACGGACCGGATGTGAGAATTCGCATTGGCGTCGCGAACGCCGCGAATGCGAGTGGGACGTTTGTGCTCCAGGGCACGCTGGATGGCTCCGACCGCAGCTGCCCGGTCACTCGGACATTCACCTTTGTGGTCACCGACGGGGTCGTACAGATCGGCTGATTCCTACTGGCCCAGTCCCATCACCTCCAGCACCAGGCGCGCCAGCTCGGCCCTGAGCTCCCGGCGCACTTCAGCCATCTCCGGTCGGTCCGCCAGATTCTCCATCTCGTACGGGTCGGCCTCG
>JBDHIQ010000219.1:0-3565 GCA_039587395.1 Gemmatimonadota bacterium | reverse complement strand
AAGGATGATTGATTCCGTGAAGTTCTTCGAGCCAACGACCACATCTGCCTGTGGGCCGCAGCCGAGTGGCGTGAAGCTCAGCACCGCCAGCAGTCCGGCGCGGCGCGCGAAGCCCCACCAGTTGCGACTGCGCTGTGGCTGACTTCCGGCCTGGCATGCAAAGCGAGTCAGCCAGCTCACTTCACCCTCCAGTCGAGTCGTCGCTCCAACAGATGGAGAGCGCCGTCCAGCGCCAGTGCCATGAGCGCAGCCGGTAACGCACCCGCCAGAATGGTTGTGGTGTCAACCCGGGCCAGGCCCTGGAAGATGAACACGCCCAGCCCTCCGGCGCCGATTGCCGCCGCGATGGTGGCAATTCCGACCCCGATGACCGTCGCGATCCGGATCCCGGCGAGAATCATCGGCGCCGCGAGCGGGAGCTCCACCATGCGCAGGAGCTCGCCGTCGGTCATTCCCATACCGAGGGCTGCGTCTTTCACCGCCGGGTCGACCTCGTTGATGCCCGTGTATGTGTTCCGGATGATGGGCAGAAGCGCGTAGACGATGAGGGCGACCACAGCTGAGCGCGCGCCGATTCCGCCGAGCAAAGGAAGCGGAATCAGGAAGCCGAACAGTGCCAGGCTGGGGATAGTCTGGAATACGTTGGCGACCGCCAGTACCGGCCCACGGAGCTCGGCGCGACGGGTAATCGCGATGCCGAGCGGTACGCCCAGGGCCATCGCGATCAGCACCGACAAACCGACCAGGCCAAGATGCTCGTACGTCCGCGTCATCAGCGCCGAACGGTTGGCGGCCAGAAACTCGAAGAAGCTCATCCGTGTTCCCGCAGCGCTGCAACGAGCTGATCCGTCGAGCCCAGGAAGTCGGCGGTCGGGCCATCGAACCGGATGCTTCCACCGTCCAGCACCACGATCCGGTCCGCCAGGCGGAGAGCCTCCCGCACGTCGTGCGTGACGAACACGACCGTTTTCGCGAGCGCCTCGGCAAGTGCCCGGAACTCCGTTTGCAGTTTCGATCGGGTGATGGGATCGAGAGCGCCGAACGGCTCATCGCAGAGCAGGATCTGGGGATCCGCAGCAAGGGCTCGAGCCACGCCGACGCGCTGGCGTTGTCCGCCGGACAGCTCGTGCGGCAACCGTTCAGCCAGAGACCTCTCGAGCCGGAGCAAATCTAGAAGTTCATCCACACGCCCCCGGACACGCTGTGGGTCCCAGCCCAGAAGCTCCGGTACCAGACCGATGTTGCGCGCTACGCTGAAATGTGGAAACAGACCGATATCCTGGATCATGTACCCGATCGATCGGCGCAGCATCACGGGGTCATGGGACGTCGTCGTTTCTCTCAGAACCGTGACCGAGCCCGAGGTAGGCATGAGAAGGGCATTGATCAGCCGAAGGGCCGTGGTCTTGCCGGATCCACTCTCGCCCAGAAGCACGACGCTCTGACCAGCCGGTACCCGGAGATCAACAGGACCGAGCACGCGGTGGGTGCCATAGGCGAACTCCGCAGCGGCAAACGAGATGACTGTCAGAGGACTCCTCACAGCAAGAGGGACTGGGCTGGCTGGAATCTGACCACCGCAGAGGTTTCGCGCGAGCATTCCAGTCTGCCGCATGGCGAACGACGCGTGCCACGCGACCGTGTGGTGCTGGGAACTCATTTGCAATCTCCCTAGACCGCTCAGCATGTTCCGTTCAGGCGCTACGTGAGAACTTCGAGGGCCTGGGTTTGGAGGGCGAGTTCCGGAACCGGAAATCCGATCCATTCGGATAGCAGACACGTGGCTAACGAACCGTCAGGAGGCGGATGAACTTGGGTACTTTACAGTTCCTCGGACGGTTCTTCGCCATGGCTCTGGTCTCGGCGCTGCTTCACGAGTTCGGGCATTGCCTCTTCTACTGGCTCCAGGGAGTTCCAGCCGCGATGTCGCTTGTGAAAGAGTATCCGCTCCGTGACATCACGGACCTGCAGTATGCCATTGGCTCGGCAGGCGGACCCGCAAGCAGCATCGTGCAGGTTTTCGTCGGAGGGATGGTGGTTCAGGGCTCGCATCCCCACTCAGGACTCAGGAAATGGGCTCTGGCGTTTGTTCTCGCCAACGTGTGCTATCTCATCGTGCGCAGCGTCATCGTCCTCCTGTCCGGCGGCGGGGGTGAGCTCACGGCCGTGGCGAGTCTGGTTGGAGTGCCGCTCGGGTTCCTGGTCGCGCTTCTCCTGCTGATCTCGATCGGAGCGCTCAGCTGGGTTCTCACAACCGCGCGAGTGCACGTCACCTGGCGGCGAGTGCTCCAACTGCCGGCATTTCTGATTCTGTACCTCGTCTTCATCGTAGGCATCCAGAGCCTCGACCGGAGACTCTTCTGGCACCGATTTCCTACGATCGAGATCGGAGAAGACAGGCTCTACAACCAGCACCGCTGAACCGCAGAGGGCAACCATGAAGTCTCTCGACCGGCGTGATTTCATCCGCCAGATGGCGGCAGGGACCTCGGCTCTGGCAGCTGGTGGAGCTTCGTCCATGGTGGCAGGCTGCACTCCTTCCACCGCTCAGACCGCCAGTCAATCGGATGAAGAGGCCAGGACACGGACCGAGTCATCCCAGCGGTCACCTGAAGATCTCGCGCAACTCGCATACAGGCCTCTTCCACTCGGCTCCATCAAGCCACGCGGCTGGCTTGAGCGGCAGTTTCGGATTCAGGCTGCGGGCCTTTCGGGACACCTGGACGAGTTCTGGCCCGACGTGGCGCAAAGCCAGTGGTTCGGCGGCGAAGCTGACGGTTGGGAGAGGGCTCCCTACTGGCTCGATGGCGCCATTCCGCTCGCCTGGAGCCTGGACGACGCGCACCTCAAAGCGAGGGTGGTCAGCTACATCGAGCACATTGTGTCTCGCCAGCGGCCCGACGGCTGGTTCGAGCCGGTACCGGCGGAACCCACGAAGCCGACTGGGCCCAGCGGGCGCCCGTACGACATGTGGGCGATCCTGCTGATGCAGAAGGTGCTGGCTCAGTACCACGACGCCACGGGCGACGAACGGGTTCTGGCCTCTCTACTGGCGAGTCAACGCGCGCTGCAGCTTGGCCTGGGGAGTCAGCCGCTGTTCCGCTGGGGCCGGTACCGGTGGTTCGAAGGCCTCATTCCGGCCTTCTATGCGTTCGAGCGAACCGGCGAGCCGTGGCTTCTAGACCTGGCCGGCCAGCTGCGCGAGCAGGGCACGGACTACGCGTCACTCTACGCCGATGACCAGATGGCGCTGGCTACACCTCGGCGAGGACGCTGGACGTGGGACAAGCACGTCGTCAACACCGGGATGGCACCGAAGGCGGCGGCGCTCTCATGGCGCCTGGACCGCCGGGACGAGGACCGGGAATTCCCGGCGCGGATGATCAGCTTCCTGGACCGTTACCATGGCCAGGTCAACGGAATGTTCAGCGGCGACGAGTGCCTGGCGGGCAAGAATCCCGTGCAGGGAACGGAGCTGTGCGCGGTGGTTGAGTTCATGTACTCGCTGGAGACTCTGCTGTCGGTGTTCGGTGACGCGGGGTTCGGCGATCGACTGGAGCGGGTC
>JBDHIQ010000038.1:0-32390 GCA_039587395.1 Gemmatimonadota bacterium | reverse complement strand
CACTGGCCGTGTACGACTACCTGAACGCGTATGCGACGCTGGATCTGGCCATCGGCGTCGTTCCGATGGTCGATCCGGTGTTCCAGGGTTCGACGCGCCGCGCGGATGCGGGAGCCGGGGAAACCGGCCGTGACCGCGGCATCGATGACACAGAGCGCGCCGAGAGCGCGATGGGAGATAGAAGTGGTGAAGGCGAAGGTCAGTAGGCAGTTCGAGATGAGCGGTACGCCTCTCTTCCTGGCGGCCCGGCTTGCCGCCGCCACGATGCTCCTGGCCCTGTCGGGCTGCGGCGCCTCCCAGGGAAGCGAGACCGAGACCGGCGCCGCGGACTCGGTGCCTCCGGCGGCCGGCGCCCCGGGAAGTGAGTTCATCAAGGTCGTCAACGTGGAGACGGCCACGGTGGAGGCCACCGACTTCACGACGTACGTGCGGCTGACCGGGATGGTGGAGGCGAACAGCGACGTGACGGTGAGCGCCGAGGAAACAGGCGTTCTCACCCGTTTCTTCGTGGCAAAGGGCTCGCGGGTTCGCGCCGGACAGGCGCTGGCCAAGATCGACGACCAGGTGCTGGCCACTGGCGGCCGAACGCTACGAGCGCCAGCGCCAGCTGTGGGAGGACGAGCAGATAGGCTCCGAAATGGCGTACCTGCAGGCCAAGTTCGACGCCGATGCGGCTGCGGCGAGGCTGACGAACCTGGAGGTCCGACTGGCACGAACGACGCTGCGCGCCCCGATATCCGGCGTGTTTGACCAGCGGTTCGTGGACGCCGGCGAGATGGTGACGTTCGGGCTACCGGTATTGCGCGTAATCGATACGGACCGCCTCAAGATCGTGGGCGGCGTGCCGGAGCGCTTCTCCGCCTACGTGTCGCCGGGCGGCGCGGCGCGGGTCACGTTCGACGTCTTCAATGGGCAGGTGTTCGAGGGAACCATCGGGTACGTGGGGGCGGCCGTGGACGAAGCCAACCGCACGTTTCCGATCGAAATCGTCATGGCCAATCCGGGAGGCGTGATCAAGCCCCAGATGGTGGCCAACGTGGAGGCCGCAACCGCCACCCTGGAAGGTGTCATCGTCGTGCCGCAGGAGGCTCTCCTGCGGACGGAGAACGGGTACCAGGTCTTCGTGGCGACGGGAGAGGGTGACGAGCTGGTGGCGGAGCCCCGGGTCGTGCGCACCGGCCCGTCGTTCGAGAACCGGATCGTGATCGAGGAAGGCCTCTCCGCGGGAGATCGTCTGATCGTGGTTGGACACCAGCTGGTGGATCCGGGTGACCACGTGCGGGTCGTGGATCCCGTCGGTTCCGAGGGATAGGAGGCTACCGGTGAGGGTCGATCACAACGGCATCCACGCCGAGTACCGCGAATTCTGGCTGACGTCGTTCGCAGTCGAGCACCCGACCAGCGTGCTGGTCATGACGGCGATCCTGATCATCTGGGGCCTGATATCCTACTTCCAGGTCCCCAAGGAGGCATCGCCGGACGTCACCGTTCCGTTCATCGCCGTCAACACGATGTATGCGGGCGTGGCGCCCGAGGACATCGAGACACTACTCACCCGGCCGATAGAGGAGGAGCTCAACCGCATTGCCGACGTCAAGGAGATCCGGTCCAGCTCGGTAGAGAGCTTCTCGAGCATTAGCGTCGAGTTCAACGCCGGAATGGACATGACGGAGGCTCTACAGCTGGTTCGCGAAAAAGTGGACATCGCGAAGCCGGAGCTCCCGATGGCCGCGGAAGAGCCCCAAATCATCGAGTTCAACCTGTCGGAATTCCCAATCCTCCAGGTCAACATCTCCGGCGAGTCCGCCTGAAGCGGCTGGCCGAGGACATCCAGGATGAGATCGAGCAGATCCCGAGCGTTCTGGAGGTCACGCTGGCCGGCGGTCTGGAACGGGAGGTCAAGGTCGAGGTGGATCTCGCGCGCCTCAAGTTCTACGGGGTTTCCTATCAGGACGTGATCGACGCCATCCGTGACGAGAACGTCACGATGCCGGGTGGCACCATCGACGTGGGCGACGTGCGCTACCTGGTCCGCGTGCCGGGTGAGTTCGAGGAGACCGAACCCATCGAGGACATCGTCATCGCCACCCCGGGCTCCAGTCCCGTCTACGTGCGGGATGTGGCCACCGTGGACTTCGGCTTCAAAGAGCGGGAGACCTTCGCCCGTCTGAACGGCACACCCGTCGTGACCCTCAACGTCAGCAAGCGCACGGGCGAGAACATCATCGAGACATCGGAAGCCGTGAAGGAGGTAATCGAAGGTTTGAGGGCGGAGTTTCCCCCGACGACCGTCGTCCAGGTGACAGGCGATCAGGCCGACTACGTGCGGGACATGGTCGGCAGCCTGGAGAACAACATCATCTCCGGGCTCATCCTGGTCGTGACGGTGCTGCTATTCGCTCTCGGGATCCGGAATGCCTCGTTCGTGGGCGTCTCGATCCCGCTCTCCATGCTGCTGTCGTTCACCGTGATCCAGTTGATGGGGATCACCATGAACATGGTGGTTCTGTTCTCGCTGATCCTCGCTCTGGGGATGCTGGTGGACAACGCGGTCGTGATTGTCGAGAACATCTACCGGTTTCGAGAGGATGGATTCCATCCCCGGGAGGCATCGAAGCTCGCTACAGCGGAGGTGGCACCGCCAGTCATCGCGGCAACCGCGACCACGTTGGCCGCGTTCGCGCCGCTGCTGTTCTGGCCGGGCATCACCGGCGAGTTCATGAGCTACTTGCCCAAGACCTTGATCATCACGCTCACCTGCTCGCTGTTCGTCGCCCTGGTGATCAACCCGACGCTCACCTCGCTGCTGATGAAGGCCGAAGGTGAGCCTCGCATGGTGATGACCCGGGAGTCGAAGTGGGTGGTGGGGATCTTCGCCGGGCTGGTGTTCCTGATCGCCGTCGCGTCGAAGCCGGTGGTAGCGATTCTGCTGACGCTGACCGTAGTCTTTCTTTATCTGCTGCACCACTTCGTGCTGGCACCCATCGCCCACTGGGTGCAGCACACGAATCTGCCGGCCATCCTCCGCTCCTACGAGCGAGTTCTGCGGTGGGCCATCGTGCATCGAGGCCGGGTGATGGGCGGCGTAGTAGCTCTGCTGGTGGGCACCCTCGCCCTCTTCGGAGCGTTCAATCCCGGGATCGAGTACTTCCCGGAAGACATGCCGCCGGAGACGGTATGGGTGCAGATCGAGGCGCCAACCGGAACCCGGGCCGAGGTTACGGACCAGGTGGTTCGACACGTGGAAGGCAAGCTGGCCGGTTTGGACGGGCGGGGAGACTACGAGTCCACCGTGGCCACCACCGGTACATCCGCCGCCGGCGGCTTCGGTGGCGGGCAGGCGGCTGAGCATGTCGCCACCGTCGCCGTCACGTTCGTGGACTATCAGGACCGGATCCACGACGCGTCGGCTACCGTGGAGGAGATGCGCAATTCCGCCGGCAGCGCCATCGCCGGGGCGACTATCACGGTGTCCCAGCCGGACATGGGGCCGCCCACCGGCCTGCCCGTGGTTATCGAGATCTCCGGAGCCGATCCGGAGGTTCTGCGTCGGCTCGGGGAGGAGGCGATCAACATCATCTCCAACGCGCCTGTGGCCCCGAAGCTGGACGGACTGGAGAGCGACCTGGCCGATTCGCGGCCGGAGCTCCGGATCGAGGTGGACAGGGAACGGGCCGCCATCTTCGGACTGAGCACGTTGGACATAGGTTCGTCGGTCCGTAGCGCCATCAACGGAACCGAAGCGTCCGAGTACAGGGAAGGGGAGGACGAGTACGACATAGTGGTGCGCCTGGCCGAGCAATACCGGAGCGATCTGAGCTCGCTGGCCGATCTTACCGTATCGACCGATATGGGCGACCAGGTGCCTCTCTCCTCGGTGGCCAGCTGGCGCGTGGAGGAGAGCTTCAGCGGCATCAACCGCAAGGATCTGAAGCGCATGGTGACGGTGTCCGCGGATGTGCGAGCCGGACACAACGCCAACGCCGTGCTGCAGGAAGTCCAGGGGACCCTGGCTTCCTTCTCGGCGGCTCTCCCCGACGGCTATCGCATCGCGTATACCGGCCAGCAGCAGGAACAACGGGAGGCCCAGGACTTCCTGCTCGCCGCCTTCGCCATGGCGGTGTTCCTGATCGGCTTCATCCTGGTGTCCCAGTTCGATTCGGTGTTCAAACCGCTGCTCATCCTCAGTACGGTGTTTCTGTCCACGATTGGCGTGCTGCTCGGTCTGCTTCTGTTCCGGATGCCGTTCGGGATCATCATGAGCGGAGTCGGTGTGATCAGCCTGGCAGGCGTGGTGGTGAACAACGCCATCGTTCTGATGGACTACATCCACATCCTGCGGGACAGGGACGGGCTGGACGACCGGGAGTCACTGGTCCGGGCCGGGCTCACCCGTTTCCGTCCGGTGACTCTGACCGCCATCACGACTGTCATGGGGCTCATCCCTCTGGCCATCGGGATGAACTTCGATTTCAACGGCTTCTACAACCGGCTGGAGCCCGACTTCTACTGGGGTGGCATGCAGGCGACATGGTGGGGTCCGATGGCGATCGCGGTGATCTCCGGGCTGGTGTTTGCCACCTTCCTGACGCTGGTGTTGCTCCCGGTGATGCACTCGATGCTGGACGACTTCGTGCTATTCCTGGCTCGCCACTTCAAGGGGCATCCAAAGGATGAACCAATCGACGAAGACGACATGCGGGAGACGGTCGCGGGAGACGAGCCCGCAGCGAAGCCGGAACTGGCGACCGTCTGAGCCAGGCGGCCCGCCCGGCATGGTCCCGTAGGTACGGTCCGATAGAGCACGGAGGCCGGCCGGCTACGGCCTCCACTTCCGGTATTTGCGGTGCGCGGGCGGAGTGCCGGATTGCTCCATGTGCTGGTGGAGCTGCTCGGCCAGCCATTGGACCCACTCATCGAACTTCTCGCTGCCTTCGGCTTCCCGAATCTGCCCTGCCCAGGCCTCGAGCCGATCCCACACCGAGAGCGCCACTCCGCCCATCAGCTCCCACACCATGTCTATGGACACGATGCGGCGGTGGACCATGATGCCGACGGATTCCAGCGTCAGGCTGACCAGCATGGCCGCATCTTCCCAGGCGGGGTCACCATCTCGCATCTGCTCCGCGGTGATGCCGCTCGGGAGAGACAGGACAACCCGCAGGGCCCGTGCAAATTCGGGGTTCTGGAAGGAACGGCTGAGCTCGATCGCGGCCATATCGCGGCGCTGCTGCCGGAAATGGTTGATCTCGATGATCGCGAAGCTCACACCGCCCAGCACAAGAACCGCGCCGATGATCTCGGCAACGTTGGCCAGCGTTCCTAGTTCCATCCTCCAGCCCTCCCTGGCTTCGCAGTCCGGCAATCCGCTGCTTTAGACACCGGAAGCGGGCGAAACGTGCATCGGCCCGGTCGCCTAGTACATCCGCCGCGGCACTCGCCGTACGTGCCAGACCAGCAGCCCGACGATGGCGGCGATGGTGAGCACGGCCAGAATCTGCTGCGCGAAGTCCGGGATGGATGGCGGGAAGCCGACGATGGGCTCGCCACCGCGGGCCACCACCCAGATGGCCAGCACGACCCCGGTCAGGCCACCCCCGCCCACCAGGCCGGACCCGAACAGCACGCCCTCTTCGCGTCGGCGCTCCGCTTCTTCCGCTGGCCGGCTACGGGTCAGCAGGTGACGCGTCAGTCCGCCCACGAACACGGCCGCCATCGTGGACAGCGGGAGATACACGCCGACCGCGAACGCCAGAACCGGAATCTTGAACAAGGAGGCCACCAGCCCGATGCCGATGCCGATGAAGATCAGGGTCCACGGAAGGCTCTGATCCAGCACCCCATCAATGACCAGCCGCATCAGAACCGCTTGTGGCGCCGGGAGGGCCTCGCCGCCCAGCCCGCCGGGTGTCCCGTGATGAAGCAGGATCACTACCGCCGCCACCGCACCGGCTGACGTGACCACGCCTATCAACTCCCCTATCTGCTGGAACCGTGGAGTGGCACCCAGCACGAAGCCCGTCTTAAGATCCTGTGAAGTATCGCCGGCGATGGACGCCGCGATACAGACCGCGGTACCCACCATCAGAGCCGTCGCCTTGCCTGCCATATCGGTCCACCCCAGCGCCAGGAAGATCGCGCTTGTGCCGAGCAGCGTGGCGATGGTCATGCCTGACGTAGGATTGGAGGTCACGCCCACTAGCCCCACGATGCGGGAGCTGACGGTGACGAAGAAGAAGGCGAACACCGCGATCAGAATCGAGGCGACGAACCGCACCGGGATCTCATCGATGAAGCCCAGAATGCCAGGCACGAAGGTGAGCACGGCCAGGATGGCCACCACGAAGATGATGACCGTTCGGAAAGACAGATCCAGATCCGTGCGGTCCACGGCCGCGGAAGTCTTGTCCCAGATGTTCTGCACGCCCAGCCGGAAGGACTCCACCATGGTCGGGATGGACTTGATGAGCGTGATGATCCCGCCGGTCGCTACCGCCCCGGCCCCTATGTAGCGGATGTACCGGTGCCACAGCTCGCTCGGACTCATGTCGCGGATGAGCAGCTCGGTTTCCGGGTACAGCGGGGTGGTCATGCCGGCCCCCCAGAGGCCGATCAGCGGGATGATGATCAGCCAGGAGAGCGCCGCTCCGGCAACCATGATGGTGGCGATCCGCAGGCCCAGGATGTATCCGACTCCGATTAGCGGCGGGTTGACGCCTATCGCCACCTGGGCTTTGAGGGGCAGCACCACGGAGAACGTCCCCTGCACGAATTTGAACCCGTCGGTGATGAGCTTGAACAGCATCCCCACGCCCAGCCCCAGGAACACTCCACGCGCCTGGCTGCCGCCGCCCTCGGCCGCGACCAGCACCTCCGCACACGCCATCCCTTCCGGGTACGGGAGCTTCCCGTGCTCGCGCTTGATCAGGTAGCGGCGGAGCGGAATCATCGAGAGGACCCCGAGCAAGCCCCCCGCCATGGTGAGCAGTGTGATCTGACCCCAGGCAGGGTCAAGCCCCCAGATGAACAGCGCCGGGATGGTGAACAGCACGCCCGACGCGACCGATGAGCTGGCCGAGCCCACGGTCTGCGACATGTTGCTCTCGAGGATGCTGTGCTTGAGACCGAACGCTGTGAAGATCCGGAACGCCACGACCGTGAGGACTGCAACGGGGATGGAGGTGCTGATCGTGAGGCCTGCCTGCAACCCGAGGTACGTGTTGGCGGCGCCGAAGATGATGCCCAGCAACGCGCCGGCCAGGACCGCCTTGACCGTGAATTCGGTCAGTGACTGGCCGTGCGTGAACGGGATGTACTCCTCTCCTTCCGGGAGCACGTACGCGTTGGAGGGAAGCTTCTTGCCGCTCATCCTGGCCACCTATCGGGTGCGTTTCGCGTGCGGGCCGGGATTCGCTCGCTATCGCGGCCCATCGAGCGCTCCAAGCTGCGGGCGGGGGTGCGAGACGCGCAACCACCGGCTGCCCGGTTCAGCCATATCGTCCCGTGACAGCCCGCCTGTCCCGCCGCCGCCGCCGCCGTGCGGCAATATGTCCCGGCGGCCCCTGGCACGTGGAGTCTCGCGAGGCGGCCGGCGACCGCGTAACTTTTTGCAGTTGAACGAATAACAGGGCAGACTCGGACCCCGCGGACCCTGGCCGAAACAGGCCTTGATCGTGCGTTTGCCGGACTCTGCCCGGTGCGTCTTTGTCGGACCCGAAACCCGACACCTGCCTACCATTCCGGGACCGCGGTTGCACCTCGGTTCCGGGAGGAGAGAACAATCGGATGATCGAGATCCGAATACACGGTCGTGGCGGCCAGGGCGGCGTAACCCTGGCAAAGATCATCGCCACGTCCCGCTTCCTGGAGGGGCAGTCCGTCCAGGCGTTCGGTCTGTATGCCGCCGAGCGCTCGGGCGCCCCGATTCAGGCTTTCTGCCGTTACGATGACGAGCCAATCACGAACCGGAATCTGATCTACGAGCCGGACCACGTGATCGTGCTGGACCCGACGCTCGTGTCCGCTACCATCACCAGCGGCTTGCAGCCCGGTGGCTGGATCCTGATCAACACCGCCGACCCGCCGGACGGTCTTCCGGACTCATACCCGCACAACCGGGTCGCTACGGTCGACGCGACCGCCATCGCGCGACACAACAAGCTGGGCACCCGCAGCGTCCCGATCGTGAACACCGCGCTGGCCGGTGCGACGGCCAGGATACTGGGATTCCCGATTGAGGAAGTCCACGCGGCGCTGGAGCATCTGGGGTTCGTGGGCGGCAATCTCTCGGCGGCCTCACAGGCCTATAAAGGCGTCGCGCTGCGCGACACGATTCCGGATCCACTGGCGTCCGCGGGCAAGTCCGCTCCCTTCGTCTCGTCCGAGCCCGGTCCAAGCATACTGGCGGGCGCCGGTCGGGCGTTGCCCGAGATCAAGACGGGCCAGTGGGCAACGGAGCAACCTCATCGGCAACAGTTCATTCCGCCGTGCAACCACGTGTGCCCGGCGGGCAACGACGTGCAGGGGTTCCTATTCGCCCTGGCCGAGGATGATGCCGATCAGGCGCTGGAGATTCTCCTCCGGACCACACCATTCCCGGCAGTTTGCGGACGCATATGTCCTGCCCCGTGCATGGCATCGTGCAACCGGGTGGAGCTGGATGGGGCGGTGAACGTCCGGCAGCTGGAACGCTTTGCCGCGGACAACGGGGTGGCAGAGGTCGAGAAGCTGGGTGAGTGTGAAGAGCGCGTGGCCGTGATCGGATCGGGTCCCGCCGGGCTGTCCGCCGCGTATCACCTGGCCAGGTTCGGCTACCGGGTGACCGTCTTCGAGGGCGGCCCCGAGCTGGGTGGCCTGCTCCGCACCGGAATCCCGCGATTCCGACTCCCCGCCGATGTGCTGGATGAGGAGATCGGTCGGGTCCTCGCCCTCGGCGTGAAAGCCGAGCTCAACCACAGCATCGACCGCCAGCGCTTGCTGGATCTGGCCCGGGAGCACGACACCGTCCTGGTCGCCACCGGTCTACAGGAGCTCAGGGGACTGAGGCTGGGGGTCGGCGACGCCGATGGAGTGGAGCAGGGAATAGACTTTCTCGACCAGTCGCACCGTGGCCAGGTCCGGGTGGATGGGGAACAGGTGGTGGTCGTGGGCGGAGGCAACACGGCCATGGATGCCGCCCGTTCGGCGCTCCGGCTCGGCGCCACCAGCGCGCGAGTGGTATATCGCCGTACCCGGCAAGAGATGCCGGCCATCGCGGAGGAGATAGAAGAGGCCCTGGAAGAGGGCGTCGCAATCGACTTCCTGACCCAGCCCATTCAACTGCAGCCGGTCGGAGGCAACGGGACCGGGGGCAACGGATCGCCCGGTGCCGGCGGCGCGTATCAGCTGACCTGCAGGCAGATGGAGCTGGGCGATCCTGACGAGTCCGGGCGTCGCCGTCCGGTCGAGATCCAGGGCTCCGACTTCGAGATAGAGTGTGATCGCGTAATCCTGGCTCTCGGACAATCGCCGGATGTCAGCGTGTTTCCCGAGGGAACCGAGGTGCGCGAGGGCGAGGAGCTTTTGGGCCTGCTCGAAACCCCGGTGTACGCCGTCGGCGATCTGGCCACCAACAACGGCACGGTAGCCGGGGCCATCGGCAGCGGCCGGCGCTCGGCCTTCCACATCCACAACTCCCTGGCGGGGGCCGGCCTGGAGATCACCGAGCACGCCGCGGCCCGGCGCGATGTGGATACGTGGAACGACGAGGTCATTCGCGCGGACGCCCTGAGGCTGCACCTGTTCGAGCGGGCTCCCTCCTCCGAAGGCGAATCGATCGCCATGACGCAGCGGCGCTCGACGTTCGACGAAATCCATATGGGTCTCACGGAGCCGGAAGAGGCCAAGCGTTGCCTGTCCTGCGGCGTGTGCAACGAGTGTGACCTGTGCGTCACCTTCTGTCCCGAGGGAGTGCTCAAGCGAGTGGGACACGACCTGGTGTTCGACTACGCGTACTGCAAGGGCTGTGGCATCTGCGTGACCGAGTGTCCGCGCAACGTGGTCTTCATGAGCCACCTGTAGAACCCAGCCACCTGTAACGCCAGCCAGCTGGAGAGAGTCGGCCAGGGCTGCGGGAGATAGATATGCCAGTCGAAGTAGTCACGGGTAACCACGCCGCCGGGTACGCGCTCAGCGTGGCCGGAGAGGCCAATCGCGAGGCCAGGGGCGTAGCGTGTGGAATCTATCCTATCACGCCCCAGACCGAGATAGTCGAGTACGTGGCCAAGTACCCGTTCAGCAAGGGGAGGGTGGTCCCGGTCGAGAGCGAGCACAGCGCCATGGGCGTGTCGATCGGCGCGGCGCTGGCCGGGGCGAGGGCCTTCACCGCCAGCTCGTCCAACGGGCTGGCTTACATGGTCGAGAACATCATGGTAGCGGGGTTCTACCGTCTGCCCATCGTGATGATCGCGGTCAACCGCACGCTGGGCCCGCCGTGGAATATCTGGGCCGATCAGGGCGATACCCTGATGCTGCGAGACTTTCCCTGGATCCAGTTCTACGCCGAGACGAACCAGGAGGTGCTGGACACCACGCTGCTGTCGTTCCGCCTGGCCGAAGACGACCGGATTCTGCTGCCGGCCCTGGTCGCCATGGATGCCTTCATCGTGTCGCACACACAGGGAGAGACGGCCCTGCCCGAGCAAGGCGAGGTAGACCGCTACCTGCCGACGCTGGACCTGCCCCACCGGTTGCGCTGGGGCGAGGCGCGGACCCTGGGCGGGCTCATGTGGCCCGACCACGCCATGTCCCTGCGTCTCGAGATCGATCAGGCCATGCACCGGGTCCTGGACGTCTACGAGGAGTGCCGAGCGGAGTTCATCGAGGTGTTCGGTCGTGATCCCGGTGCACCGATCGAGACGTTCCATACGGAGGACGCGGATCGGGTGCTCATCGTCTCCGGCTCCATCGCATCGACAGCGCGTGCCGTGGTGCGAGCACGGCGGGAGGCGGGAGACAACGTCGGGTTGATCAAGATGAAGATGTTCCGGCCGTTTCCAGAGGCCGCCATCCTGGAGGCGTGCCAGGGCTGCGCCAAAGTCGGCGTGCTGGACAGGAACTACGCCGCCGGGATGGGAGGTGTGTTCTGGCAGGACACGCGAGCCGCCTTCCAGGGGAAACGCGACGACCTGCTGATTCAAGACTACCTGACCGGCATGTGCGGTGGGGACGTGACCCCGGTGATGGTGGATCAGATCATCACGGACCTCACGGACCGTGATGAGGCGGGGCGACCCGTGTGGATGGGAATCGGTGACGGGGCCGGGAACGGAAAGGGGGTTGCCTCATGAGCACGGACGCGCCAGCCGTGGGACGCATGCCGCCCAACCCCCTGGACAGCTTGCCCCCGATACCGTGCACCGAGGAATGCCTGCTCCGACCTGGCAACACGAACTGTGGCGGGTGCGGGATGAGCATCGGGCTCACTATGCTCGGTCGCATCCTGAGTGAGCGGGAGGAAGACGCCATGCTCTCGATCCCCGCCTGCTGCGGAGCCGTGGCCGCCGGGGCGTTTCCCACGACCAGCTATGGCGCGCCGGCCGTCAACGCCACGTTCGCCGCCTCGGCCGCCTTCGGGTCCGGCCTGGCTGCGGTAGGGGACATGAACGAGGAGCCGGGACAGGTCATCTGCTGGGCCGGGGACGGCGGCACGTACGACATCGGAATGGCCACCCTGTCGGCCACTGCAGAGCGTAACGACAACCTCATCTACATCTGCTACGACAACGAGATCTACGGGAATACGGGCGGACAGCGCTCGTCGGCCACGCCGCCGGGGGCAAAGACGTCCACGACGCCGTACGGAAAGGGGGAGGAGAAGAAGGACATCATGTCCATCATGACCGCCCACGGGATTCCGTACGCCGCCACACTGTCCCTGGCGCATCCGGACGACTTTGCCAGAAAGCTGCACACGGCCCTGTCGATGCAGGGGACCCGCTTCCTGCTGATTCACTCACCCTGTCCGACAGGCTGGAAGTCGGAGCCGGCAGACTCCGTGGAGCTGGTGCGGATTGCCGTGGCCAGTGGACTGTTCCCGCTCTACGAGGTGTGGGAAGGCAAGTACTACAGGATCAACGAGCATCCCGACTGGACGGACCCGGCCGAGTACTACGAGCGGCAGCGCCGCTTCAATACCCAACAGGTAGACCTGGACGCCACCCGCCGCAGCTGCCGGGAGCGCTTCCAGCGACTTGGCGTGTTGGCCCGGGAGTTTCCGTACACGGGGCCGGACTAGGTCACCGTTGCGAGGCCACGCGGTTCTCTGGCGCTCGCATAGCCGGAACACCCGCCGGCGGATCCGGCCATCCGGCCGGCTCACGGTCGGGATCGCCGCCGGGTCCGTGGCGCTGGCGCTGGCAGCGGCCAGCTGCGACGTCATGCGGCCACCGGCCAGGTTTGCCGTGGGGGATACCATTCGCCTGGGAGATCTGCAGCTGGCCGTGACCGGGTGGGAGCCTGTTCCGGCCGAGCATGGGCCGGTACCGGCACTCGATGCCGAGCCCGGCCGGCAGGCCATCGCGGTGTTCGCGCACTGTACGGGACTGTCAGGATTCGAGGAGTTGGATCGCTACCGGTTCATGGAGACCTTCCTGGAGAGCCGGACGGAGCTCCGGGGCTCCTGGCGACCGATTGGACCATCGTGTTCCACCCTGCCGAAGGGACCGAGTGCTTCGAGCTGAGGATCAACCACCCGGATCCGGACGGCGCGGACTTTCGAGCCGCCACCGTGTCGTTGTGCCCCGGCGACCGGTCTCAGATCGATCGGAACCGCAGGTAGCCCACATGTGGCGCGCGAACCGGCGATACGGCTACCTGGTAGCGGGCGCGCTTCTCGCACTTGCATGCTATCCGACGACACCCGTGCAGACTGCCTGCGACGGTCTGGCAGATCGGGAGCTTGGCATAACCAGAGAGGAGTACTCGCCGTGCGCTGCCGAGCTACTCCATACTCTCGACACGCTGCAGCGCGCCCTCGAGCGAATGATCGTTCGAGGTGATTCGACGGGTCAGTCCGATGCGCGAGCTGCCTATCAACACCTTAGACTCCTGATGCAGAGAGTCGGCTTCCAGGCCGACATCCGCCGGGAGATGCCGGGACCCGGCCGTCTCATCGAACGCTGGCCCGACGCGGCGATGCGCCAGTTCAACGCGGAGATCGGCACGGCGGCCGCGCAGTATATGTCGGCTCTAAACTATCCGAATGTCGGCAACCTGCAGGAGGGGTCCAGAAGACATGAGTTGGCGAGACAGGCGTACTCGCGCTTTCGCTAGCCGACGTTTCGCGGTCACGGCCTGGCTGATCGGGTGCTCTCTGTCGGTATTGCTGTCCGCGTGCGCTCGCGGATCCAGGGCGGATCTACCGACCCCCTTCGCCCTGCAGGACAGGATCTCTTTTGGCATCTTCGACCTGCAGGTGATGCGCTGGGAGGAAGTGCCGCAATCCCACCCCCCGGTTTCTTCTCTCAACGCGCCGGAGGGCGAACGAGCCGTCGCGGTGTTCGTCCACTGGAGAGGTCTTGCCGACTACCGCCCCGAGGACCGGCAGGTGTTCGTCGAGTCCTTTCTCCGCGGGAGGACGCGCGTCGTGGATTCCGAGGGCTACGCCTACGACGCCATCACGGCGATGACGAAAGACATATATACGTTTCTTCCCGGCGGAGGGCCGACGCAGGAACTCGTCGTGATCTACCACATCTGGATAGAGAGCGAGGGACTGGCACTGATGATCGAGCATCCCGATCCACAAGAGGGTGGCTTTCGCGTTGCCGCCGTTCCACTGGACTGATGCAATCGCAGACGAGAATCCGGATCTTGCTGCGATGGATGCCAGAACAAACGGCGACAGCAAGGCTTGTAGCGGTGGCCCTCGGGGCCGCGCTCGTGGGCAGCATGGCGATGTCCGGGTGCTCACGCAGCGTTGAGGTCGAACGCGGCGCTCCAATTGACGTCGGGCCGTGGACATTTTCGGTTGAAAGCGCCACGGCGCGCACCGAGTCAGGCGGTTCCGGGAGTCGCTACCGACACGTGATGATCACGCTCAGACTCCACAACTATAGGGAGCGCCATCGCCAGAACTTCGACGACCTGATGAACAACTGTAGTGAAGGTCCGATACCGATCTGCAATCCCATGCTGTGGCTTGTCGACGGGGACCGCAATCGGTTCCTGGCTCTGTTGGAACCCGCGTCGGGCGGCAGTCTGCGGTCGGAGCGTTGGAAAGCCGATTTCGTGCTGATCCCGGACTCGTTTCGGGATTTCATGCGGGCTGACAGTGACGCGCTGGCTGCCGAGCACTTGAACAAGGAGGTAGTCGACCTGCGGGCCATCATCGAGAATCCGAGCCCCCGGCGAGGCCAAATCCGTCGAGTGTCGGTGCCTCTGGGTTGACGAGCGCTCCGGTGTGCGACGAAACCGGGTGGCCGCGGCCGCCGTCTTGTAGGCAGGACGATGAACGAACCCAACGGAACCAGCGGAACCCCGAGCGAGCTCTCGGGCGAGACCAGCCTCATTGGGGCAAGACTGGCGCTGACCGCCGGCCTCACGGCCGTCGCGCTGGCCGTGGCCTACGCGCGGCTGAGCGGCGGATTCCAGAGCCTGTCTCCGGCCGCCGGTTCGGGTGGTGAGCTGCTCGGCACCGTGATTGTGTCCATCGTCTTCCAGTTCGGCACACCCTTCCTCTGTCTTGCCGCCTTCTACTTCGGTCTCCCGGTGAGGCGCTTGTGGCCTGCTCGCATCGGCATGCTGCTGGCGATCGCCGCGCTCGCTGCATACATGGTATTCGTGAGAGCCTGTTACTCGCTGTTGTAACGACCCGGTTCAGATCCCCGCCTCCCGGGTTCCGACGGCCGACGTTGAACTCGCGGCCGGGCGGGGAGTATCTTGCAGATCCACCGGGATGAGGGGTGGGCCGGGGATTCCGTTGGAACGCGCAGGAGGTAGAACACTATGACGGCTTCGGCGAGCGACTGGAGCGTCGAAGAGCTCAACGAGCAGCTCGAGAGCGGCGGCGACTTCTTCCTGCTCGACGTCCGCAACAGGGACGAGTTCGAGTCGGCGCCCATCGAGGGGGTCAAGCCTGTTCCCACGCTCAACGTCCCGTACTTCGAGATGCTGGAGTCCAGCGAGAGCTTCGATTTCGTGGACTCTATTACGGAGGCACTGGACCGTGGTCTTCTGGACGACGTGCCCAAGGACAAGCGCGTTCTGACCGTGTGCGCCAAGGGCGACACGTCGGAGTTTGTGGTTCAGGCGCTGGCGCCCAAGGGGTATGAGATCGGGCACCTGGACGGAGGCACCCTCGCCTGGGGGAACTTCTACCTCATCCGCACCGTGACCGAGGCGGCGGGCCTGTCGGTTTACCAGGTCCAGCGGCCCCAGCGCGGCTGTCTCAGCTACGTGGTCGTGAGCGATGGCAAAGCCGCGATCATCGATCCGTTGCGGCATATCGATCACTACAAGGAGTTCGCGGCGGAGAAGGGGTTCGAGATCGAGCTGATAGTCGATACGCACGGCCACGCGGACCACATCAGCGGTGGCCGGGCGTTGGCAGACGAGCTGGGCGTACCGTACTGGCTCCACCCCTACGACGGAATCCACCCGCTGGACATGCTGCCGGCCGAGCTGGAGTACGAATTCATGAAGGACGGCTGGCAGGCGTCGGTGGGGAGCGCGACCATCCGGGCTATTCACATTCCAGGCCACACCCTGGGCAACATCGTCTACTACGTGAACGATCGATTTCTGTTCACGGGAGATTCCATCTTCATCCGTTCCATTGCCCGGCCCGACCTGGGTGGCCAGGGGGAGGCGTGGGCGCCCATCCACTTCCGGTCGCTTGCGAGCCTGATGGAGCTTCCCGATGAGACAATGATACTGCCGGGCCATTTCAGCGGGCGGGATGAAGAGAACCAGGATGGACTGTTCGTCGGAGAGTTGGGTCGCCTGAAAGAGACGAACGACGGGCTGCAAATGGTCGCGAAGGGCCAGGAGGCGTTCGTCGCGTTCATTCTCGGGAGCCTGCCGAAGTTCCCCGAGGAGTACATCGACATCAAACGCGTAAACGCCGGGTTGCTGCACCCCGATGAAGATGAAGCGATGGAGCTGGAACTCGGCAAGAATATCTGCGCCCTCTCACAGGCCTATCAGCTGGTGGAGGGGTAGTCGCGCAAGGTTTGGACGGATCCAGAGAAAACCACGGAGGAGAGACCGATGTCGATTGCATTCGACAAAGAGCTGGACGCTCGAGGGATGAACTGCCCCATGCCCGTCGTGATGGCTCGGAAGGAGATGGCCGGGATGGACGCCGGCCAGGTCCTGAAAATCACGGCCACGGACCGCGGTTCGATCAAGGATTTTCAGGGCTGGTCCGCTGTGGCCAGAGACATGGAGCTGGTGGAGCAGGAGACGGTAGAGGAGAATGGAACGCACCTGTACGTCCACTTCGTTAAGAAGGGGTAGCGGGCAGGGTCAGGGTTGATTGTCCGGGGGCTGTCTGGAGTGACCCGGGCCAGTTGAGCATGCAGGAGCCGGAGGAGAAGTCATGACTGTAACCGAGAACACCATCCCCACCACGGACACGGGCGCGCTGCTGGAACGCATCGACGAGCTCGAAAAGCGTCTGAGCTACCTGGAGCAGTCGGAGGAAGAGGACAAGGTGTCGATGGTCGTATTCTCCGGTGACCTGGATCGTGTGCTGGCGGGTTTCGTGATCGCGACGGGCGCGGCCGGAATGGGCATGCAGGTGGACATGTTCTTCACGTTCTGGGGACTGACCGCGCTGAAGAAGAACACACAGCTGAGCGACAAGAGCCTCTTCCAGAAGGCCATGGGCATGATGACGCCGGGGAGTTCGGAGAGTCTTCCGGTTTCCCGGATGAACTACTTCGGCGCCGGAGCCAAGATGCTGCGGGCGATGATGAAGGAACAGAACGTCCAGTCGCTGGAGGAGTTCATGCAGTTGGCGCGCGATCTGGGGGTCACGTTCATCGCCTGCGACATGTCGCAGAACGTCATGGGCATCCGGGACGAGGAGCTGATCGACGACATCGAGCACGGCGGTGTGGCCACCTTCCTCGCGAGCGCGCTGCAGTCCCGGTCTTCGTTCTTCATCTAGCCGCTGACCGGCAGGTCAGGCAGGCGAACCACCGGCCCCCGGAGCCCTCGCGGTTCCGGGGGCTTCTTGTCGTCCGGCCCGACCGGCACCCTTCCGCCCCGGCGTGTCACTCATGATCAGAGTCAGGGCGCGACGGACACGCTCCCGCCGGCCTGCGGCGATACCCTTGCCGGACAGCCGGGGCAGGCAGTAGTACATCATAGGACCTCGTCACTCGGGCCCCATCAGGAGCTTCGCCTCATGCCGTCAACGGTTGCCGAGTCCACTAGCCCCCAGGTCCGGTGGGGCAAGGTCATAGACCACACCCGTTGCATCGGGTGCCACGCCTGCACGACAGCGTGCAAATCGGAAAACGACATTCCGCTGGCGGTCACGCGCACGTACGTCAAGTACGTGGACATCGGGACCTTCCCGCATGCGCGACGGGCCTTTCAGGTGACGCGGTGCAACCAGTGCGAGCTGTCACCGTGTGCCGTGGCGTGTCCGACGGGCGCGATGCACAGGCGGCCGGACGGGATCGTCGACTTCGACAAGTCCATTTGCATAGGGTGCAAGGCGTGCATCGCCGCCTGCCCGTACGACGCCATCTTCATCAACCCCGATGATCACTCGGCCGAAAAGTGCAACTTCTGCGCACACCGGCTGGACGTCGGTCTCGAGCCCGCGTGCGCCGTGGTGTGTCCGGTTGAGGCGATCATGGTTGGTGATCTGGACGACGCCGACTCCGAGGTCGCACGGTTGGTGGGTCGCGAGCCCGTGAGCGTGCGCCGGCCCGAGAAGGAAACGCATCCCAAACTGTTCTACCGCGGCGCGCACCAGGCCACCCTGGACCCCATCGCGGCGCAGCGGCCTCCGGGCGGCCTGTTCATGTGGAGCGAGCAGAAAGCGGGATCCCACAGCGTCGTCTCCGGGCATCCCGGAGATGGACACAAGCGAGGCGAGACGGCAAACGTGGCTCCCGTCAGCGCGACGAACACGGCAGCCGCCGCCGTGCTCTCCTACGACGTACCCCACAAGATGCCATGGGACTGGCGGGTCAGCCTCTACACGCTGACCAAAGGGGTCGCGGCCGGCGTCTACCTGGTGGCACTGCTGCTCGCCGTATTGCCCGCTCAGCTGGGAGCCATGCAACCGGACAGCTGGCTCTGGAGGTGGGCTGTGCCGGTGGTGGCCGGCGCCTTCCTGGGCCTCACCGGGTTGATTCTGATCTGGGATCTGGAACACCCCAAGCGGTTCTACATGATCTTCACGAAACACCGCTGGGAGAGCTGGCTGGTGCGCGGCTCGTTCGTCATCGCAGGCTACAGCGGCGTGCTGGCGCTCCATTTCCTGAGCTCGTTGTTCAACTGGACTGACCTGGGCTGGTACATCGCCATCGCTGGCCTTCCACTGGCCGCGCTCACGGCGGTGTACACCGCGTTCCTGTTTGCGCAAGCCAAGGCGCGGGACCTGTGGCAGAGCCCGCTGCTCCCGCCACACCTGCTGGTGCAGGCAACGGTTGCGGGAGCGGGTACACTGCTCCTGGTGGCGGCCTGGGTGGAGGCGGACTCGCTGCAGGCGTTGCAGTGGATCGTGGGCATCTCCGGCCTGGTCCACCTGCTCATGGTGCTGGGAGAGATCACGCTGGCTCACCCCACCGCACATGCTCACCTGGCCGCTCACGAAATGACCCGGGGCCGCTACCGCCGGTTCTTCTGGATCGGCATGCTGCTGACCGCCGTGTCCGTCGCTGCGCCGTGGATAGGCGTGGCGGCGGGACCGATCGCGCTACTCGGTCTGCTCGCGTTCGAGCATGCGTACGTGCAGGCCGGTCAGTCCGTGCCGCTGGCCTAGGGGAGGGATCGAAATGAACCTCAAGGAACTCAATCGTCGTGTGAGCGCCGCCCGGGCCGAGACGGAATCCCGCGGAGAGACGTTCTACCCGGGCGCCAGCCGGATTCACCTGGCCTCGTTCCCGCCAAAAGAGCGGTGGGACGACTGGGTCGAGCTGGATTCGAAGGCCTGGCCCGAACGCGTGGAGCGGCGGTACGTGCTGATCCCGACCACCTGTTTCAACTGCGAGTCCGCCTGCGGCCTGCTGGCTTATGTGGACATCGACAGCATGGAGGTCCGCAAGTTCGAGGGGAACCCGGAGCACCCCGGGTCACGCGGCCGCAACTGCGCGAAGGGACCGGCCACCCACAACCAGGTGACCGACCCCGACAGGATTCTCCACCCGCTCCGCCGCTCGGGCGCCCGCGGGGAAGGCAAGTGGGTCCGCGTGGGCTGGGACGAGGCGCTGGACGACATCGCCGGGCGCATCCGCACGGCCATCCAGGAGGACCGGCACAACGAGGTGATGTACCACGTCGGGCGGCCTGGAGAGGACGGCTTCACCGAGCGCATCATCGCCTCATGGGGGGTGGACGGGCACAACTCGCACACCAACATCTGCTCGTCCGGTGCACGGGCGGGCTATCAGTTCTGGTGCGGCATCGACCGGCCCAGTCCGGATCACGCGCAGGCGGAGGTAATGCTGCTTGTCAGCTCGCACCTGGAGACGGGTCACTACTTCAACCCGCATGCGCAGCGGATCATGGAGGGGAAGGAGAACGGGGCCCGCCTGATCGTGTTCGACACCCGGTTGTCCAATACGGCGACCCACGCGGACTACTGGCTCCCGACCGTTCCCGGGTCCGAGGCGGCGGCCCTGCTGGCCATCGCCAACTACCTGATTCAGAGCGATCTGTACGACCGGGACTACGTGCGCCGCTGGTGGAACTGGAAGGAGTACCTGCTGGCCGAGCACCCGGACGAGACGCCCACGTTCGAGCGATTCGAGGCGGCTCTGAAGGTCCTGTACGCGGACTACAGCTTCGAATTCGCTGCGCAGGAATCAGGGGTGGATGCGGAGACGCTGCGCGAGGTGGCCGAAGTGGTCTCTACGGCCGGGACGCGACTGTCCACGCACAATTGGCGCAGCGCCTCGGCGGGGAACGAAGGCGGGTGGCAGGTGACACGCGCCCTGTTCATGCTCAATGCGCTTCTGGGCGCGGTGGCCACTCCGGGAGGGATGTATCCCAACGCCTGGAACAAGTTCATCCCGCGGCCCATTCGGCTGCCCCGGCATCCGGAGAAATGGAACGAGCTCACGTGGCCGGAGGAGTATCCGTTCACGATGTACGAGCTGTCGTTCCTGCTTCCGCACCTGGTGGAAGAGGGAAGGGGCAAGCTGGACGTCTATTTCACGCGGGTCTACAACCCCGTGTGGACAAACCCCGACGGCTTCTCCTGGCTCGAGATGCTGACGGACCCGGAGAAGGTCGGTCTGCACGTGGCCCTGACGCCGACGTGGAACGAGACCGCCTACTTCGCGGACTACATACTACCGATGGGTCATGCCGCCGAGCGCCACGATCTGACTTCCTACGAGACCTACGATGGCCAGTGGATCGGCTTCCGGCAGCCCGTCCTGCGCGAGGCCCGCAACCGGCTCGGCCAGGCCGTGGGCGACACGCGCCACACCAATCCGGGCGAGGTGTGGGAGGAGAACGAGTTCTGGCTGGAGCTGTCGTGGCGCATCGACCCAGACGGGAGCCTGGGGATCCGGCAGTTCGTCGAGTCGGAGAAGAACCCGGGCCAGCGGCTCACGGTCGACGAGTACTACGGATACATCTTCGAGAACTCCGTTCCCGGCCTTCCGGAGAAGGCCAAACAGGAGGGCTACGAGCCGCTGGAGTACATGCGGCGGTTCGGTGCGTACGAGGTGCAGAAGGGGATCGGGCCGCTGTACGAGAATCCCGTTCCGGAAGCGGAGCTGGACAGCGTGCTCGAAGACCAGCTGGAGCGGGTGTGGACGCGTACCGCCAGACCCACTTCGCCCAACCTGGCGCCGACGGCCACTCCGGACCCGGGACCGGACGGACGCCGCCTGGCCGGGGTGCGAGTGGACGGACAGGTCCTGCGCGGCTTCCCGACACCCAGTGGCAGGCTCGAGTTCTACTCTTCCACGCTCGAGCGCTGGGGATGGCCCGAGTACACTATCCCGACCTACATCCGGAGCCACGTGCACCCGGAGGAGATGGACGAGGACCAGAAGGTGCTGATCTCGACGTTCCGGCTCCCGGTGCAGATTCACACCCGCAGCGCAAACGCGAAGTGGCTGGATGAGATCGCGCACACGAATCCCCTGTGGATCCACCCGGTGGAAGCCGCGGAGCTGGGCGTGGATACCGGTGGCCTGGTCCGGGTCGAAACGGACATCGGCTACTTTGTCGTGAAGGCCTGGGTCACCGAGGGGATTCGGCCGGGCGTGGTCGCCTGCAGCCACCACATGGGCCGCTGGAAGCTGGCCGATGAGGGTCAGCGGCAGCTCATGGCCACCGTGGGGCTCAGTCAGAAGGAGTCCACCTGGAAGCTCCACCGGAAGACGGGCGCCAAACCGTACAAGTCAGAGGATCCGGACACACGCCGGATCTGGTGGACCGATGTGGGCGTGCACCAGAATCTCACGTTCCCGGTGCACCCGGATCCCATCTCCGGAATGCACTGCTGGCACCAGGCCGTGCGTGTCCGCCGGGCAGAACGGGGCGACAAGTATGGTGATATCTGGGTGGACACGGAGAGATCGCACGAGGTGTTCAAAGAGTGGCTGGCCAAGACTCGCTCGCCGCGTGACCACTCGCCCGACGGCACGCGGCGGCCGCACTGGCTCATGCGCCCGTTGAAGCCGCCACGGCAGGCGTACGTTCTGACCTCTACCGACTCGGAGTGAGCGACCCCGACGAGCACCCCGCAGAGTTGTTTCGGGCGCTCGCGTACCTGTGCGAGCCGCCGGCGGCCGCTACGGCTGAGCTTGCGGATCTCCTGGGTCTCGGCGCGCCGCCTTCCGCGGCCGAGTTCACGGACCTGTTCGAGTTCCAACTGTACCCGTACGCCTCCGTCTATCTTGATCCGAGTGGTAAGCTGGGTGGCGAGGCCCGCGACCGGGTGGCGGGTTTCTGGCGCGCCATGGGGGAAGCTCCGCCGGACGAGCCGGATCACCTGTCTACGCTGCTGGCCGCGTACGCAGAGCTGATCGAGCGCGCCGCGGCCTCGGACACCGACGCTGAAGCCTCCAGGGCCGACCCGTGGCAGCGGGCACGAGCCGCCTTCCTGTGGGAACACCTGCTGAGTTGGCTCCCTGTGTATGCCGCCAAGCTCGGGGAAGTGGCCGGCGGGTTGGGATCAAGCTTCTATGCGGACTGGGCCGGTCTGCTGGACCGTGCCCTGATAGAGGAAGTGGCGACGGTGGGGACGCTGGGCCGCCTGCCCCTGCACCTCCGGGAGACCGCGACCATGGCCGACCCGCGGGAGCAGGGAGGAGAGGAGTTCCTGCAGAGCCTGCTGAGTCCTGCGCGTAGCGGAATCATCCTCGTGAGCTATGATCTCCGCAGGGCTGCGCGAGACACCGGACTCGGGCTTCGCAAAGGGGAGCGGCTGTACGTTCTGCGCGCCCTGCTGGGACAGGCTCCCGACCCGGTTCTCTCTTGGCTGGCCGGGGAGGCCCGTCGCTGGGAGAGCCTCCACAGCGAGCGCCGGGGCTTCCTGGGAGCGGTGGCCGTTCACTGGGCCGACCGGGCCGCTGCCACCCGTCGCCTGCTGTCGAAACTGACGCCCTGACCCCGGGCGCCTGCGCCACACCCCACACAGGTGGGGAATACCACCCCGGCGGGCAGAACGGAATGTGACACTCTGACTCGGCTTCTCCGGGACCCGCCTCATATGTCCAGAATGGACAGCATGGAGACGCCCCATAACTTGTTATGGTACAATGAATTTAAGAATGTATCTCTACCGGATTCTAGATGCGCGACGCGGGATCCTTCTAGCACGCAGTTTGCCCTGAGAAATGCCGAGACGGTGTGCCCTCCGGCCACTCGCCCACTGACCACCGCGCCCCCCCGGCGGAAGGAAGCGAGGCCAGACAGGCTCTCCCGGCCAGTGACGTCGGTCCGGCGCAACCATCAGAGGACATACCATCCGGGTTGCCCATGCGAACGTCCGCGGCGATCCGGGGACTCGGTTCCTCCCATGGGGGTCGGGTCCGATCAGACGGATGCAGAGAGGAGGCAGAAGTGCCTGACACTGTCACCATCACCGACAACCGAACCGGGAAGTCGTACGAGCTGCCGATCATCTACGGCACGTATCCCGAGTACGGTGCTTCCATCCCAACCGGGGGCTTGCGACAGATCAAGGTCTCCGAAGACGACTTCGGGTTGATGGGCTACGACCCGGGGTTCGGCAACACCGGATCCTGCAAGAGCTCCATCGCCTTCATTGATGGTGAGCGCGGGATTCTGCGCTACCGCGGCTACCCGATCGAGGAGCTTGCGGATCGGTTCACGTTCCTGGATGTGGCCTACCTGATCCTCAACGGGGAGCTGCCGGACGAGCAGCAGTCGATCGACTGGGAGTACGACATCACGCATCACACCATGATCCACGAGAAGATCAAGCTCTTCATGCGTGGCTTCCAGTACGACGCTCACCCGATGGGCATGCTTGTCAGCACGGTGGCCGCCCTGTCTACCTTCTACCACCGGGCGCGCAACATCGAGGATCCGGAGGTGCGGAAGCTGCAGATGACGCGGCTCATCGCGAAAATGCCGACCATCGCCGCGTTCGCTCACCGGTCCAGCATCGGGATGCCGTACTCGTATCCCGACAACGACCTGAGCTTCCCGGGCAACTTCCTCAACATGATGTTCAAGACCACCGAGCTGAAGTACGAGCCGAACCCGGTCATCGAGAAAGCCCTGGATGTGCTGTTCATCCTGCACGCGGACCACGAGCAGAACTGCAGCACGAACGTGATGCGCGGCATCGGAAGCTCGCATGCAGATCCGTATGTGGCAGTGGCGGGCGCGGCGGCGGCACTGTACGGACCGCTGCACGGCGGAGCGAACGAGAAGGTCCTGCGGATGCTCCGCGAGATTGATCACGTGAACAACGTGCCGGCCTACATCGAGCGGGTGAAGGCGGGCGAGTTCCGCCTGATGGGCTTCGGCCACCGCGTGTACAAGAACTACGACCCGCGGGCCAAGATCCTGAGGGAGATGGCACCGCAGGTGTTCGCCGTCACGGGAAGCGATCCGTTGCTCGACATCGCGATCGAGCTGGAGAGGATTGCGCTCGAGGACGACTACTTCGTGTCGCGGAATCTCTATCCGAACGTGGACTTCTATTCGGGGATCATCTACAAGGCGCTGGGCTTCCCGGTGGCCATGTTCCCGGTTCTGTTCGCGATCCCGCGGACGGTGGGTTGGCTCACCCAGTGGGAGGAGATGCTCGAAGACGGGGATCAGAGAATCGCCCGTCCGCGTCAGATCTACGAGGGTGAGGACATCAGGTCCCCCGGTCCACCCGCGGGAACCACGAAGCCTGAGGAGGTGACGGCTGGCGTGCACTAGCACGCCGACCTGAGGTTGCCGGCGGCGGGCGTCGCCGGTACCTGGTCTTTCACGGGGAGCACGGCCCCGCTCGTGCTCCCCGTGTCACGTCTGCGCCGCATCCGGGAGCCCGGTCCTGGACGCCGGGAACCCGGCCGGGTGGTCGTCCGTTTTCGACTTCCGGCCTTGCCGATAGATTGGCGAGACCACGGCCGGAGGGAGGACGACGCGCGAACGAATCGGCACCCCGGGAAGATCGGCCATCAAGAGGAGGCACCGTTGTCAGATTCCATCACTGTCATAGACAATCGCACGGGCAAGAGCTACGAGTTGCCGATCATGTACGGCACCTATCCGGAGTATGGGGCTTCGGTAAGCGCCAAGGATCTCAGAGGGATCAAGGCGTCCGACGATGACTTCGGGTTGATGACCTACGATCCCGGCTTCACTAACACCGCATCGTGCAAGAGCGCGATCACGCACATCGATGGCGAGCGGGGGATTCTGCGCTACCGCGGCTACCCGATCGAAGAGCTGGCGGAAGACTACACGTACCTGGAAGTGGCCTACCTGATCCTGTACGGGGATCTTCCGGACCAGCGGCAACTGGAAGAGTGGATCGAGGAGATCCGGCAGCACACCATGATCCACGAGAAGATCAAGCTCTTCATGCGCGGCTTCCAGTATGACGCCCACCCGATGGCCATGCTGGTGAGCACGGTCGCCGGGCTCTCGACGTTCCACCGCTCGGCCCGCGACATAGCGGATCCGGAGGTTCGCGGGCTCCAGATCCGGCGGTTGATCGCCAAGATGCCCACCATTGCCGCGTTCGCCTATCGATCCAGCGTCGGGATGCGATACTCGTATCCGGACAATGACCTGAGCTATCCCGGCAACTTCCTCAACATGATGTTCAAGATGACCGAGCTGAAGTACCAGCCGAACCCGGTCATCGAGAAGGCCCTGGACATCCTGTTCATCCTGCACGCAGACCATGAGCAGAACTGCAGCACCAGCGCCATGCGAGGCGTGGGCAGCTCCCATGCCGATCCATACGTATCCGTGGCCGCCGGTGCGGCGGCGCTGTTCGGGCCGCTGCACGGCGGAGCCAACGAGCAGGTGCTGCGGATGCTCAACGAGATTGGCCATGTGGATCACGTGCCGGCCTACATCGAGCGAGTGAAGGCGGGAGAGTTTCGGTTGATGGGGTTCGGTCACCGCGTGTACAAGAGCTACGACCCGCGGGCCAAGATCCTGAGGCGGATGGCACCACAGGTGTTCGAGATTACGGGGCGCGATCCGCTGCTCGACATCGCGATCGAGCTGGAGAAGATCGCGCTCGAAGACGAGTTCTTCGTGTCGCGCAATCTTTATCCAAACGTGGACTTCTACTCGGGGATCATCTACAAGGCGCTGGGCTTCCCGGTGGCCATGTTCCCGGTGCTGTTCGCCATTCCGCGCACGGTAGGCTGGCTGGCGCAGTGGAACGAGATGCTGGAGGACGAGGACCAGCGCATTGCGCGGCCCAGACAGGTCTACATCGGCCAAGACGTCCGATCTCCCACAGGAAGCTGACGATAGTGAGCTCGAAGAGATCCGAATCCTACGACAGTCTGGAAACCAAGGTCGTCCATGCCGGAGAGCCCGTGCCCCGGATCGAGGGCTCGGTCTCCATGCCGGTCTTCCAGTCCAGCACCTACGTGTCGGGAGCGGAAGAGGACTACCACGACATACGATACGTGCGGCTCAACAACAGCCCGAACCATGACGCGCTGCACGCCAAGCTGGCGGCCCTGGAGAACGGGGAAGCGGCGCTGGTAGCCGCGAGCGGGATGGCCGTGATCTCCACGGCGCTTCTCAGCGTCCTGGCATCGGACGACCACGTGATGGCGCTGGACTGTCTGTACGGCGGGACCCACAGCCTGCTGACCAGGGATCTTGCCGGTTACCGGGTGTCGTATTCCTTCATCGACGGACATGACCGATCCACTTGGGAGAAGGCGTTACAGCCCAATACGAAGGCCGTCTACGTGGAAACGCTGACGAACCCGCTGATTCAACTGCCGGATCTGCGGGGGATAGCCGAGTTTGCCCGGCAGCACGGTCTGGTGTCCATCGTTGACAACACCTTCGCTTCTCCCGTGAACTTCCGGCCTCCGGAGATTGGATTCGATCTCTCGCTGCACAGCGCGACCAAGTACCTGAACGGACACACGGATCTGGCAGCCGGCGCGGTGATAGGAAGAGCAGACCTCATCGATACGATGAAGCGACGTCTGGATCACCTGGGTGGCGTGCTGGATCCCCACACCTGCTTCCTGCTTCACCGGGGAATCAAGACGCTGCCCGTGCGCGTCCACTACCAGAACCGCAGCGCGGGCGAGATCGCGGCGTATCTGGACAGTCACCCGCTCGTGACAGGCGTCAACTACCCCGGCCTGGCGGGACACCCGCAACATGAGCTGGCGACCGAGTTGCTGGACGGCTACGGGGGGATGCTCAGCTTCGAGCTGTCGGGCGGGCAGGAAGCGGCCCAGAGGCTCATCGATCGACTCCGGATCCCAATCCATGCTCCGAGCCTGGGTGGCGTGGAGACGCTGATCACCCGACCCGCCGCGTCCGCTCATGCCGGGCTGTCGCCTGAAGAGCGCGCCGCGTCCGGGATCTCGGACGGTCTGATCCGCATGTCGATAGGCCTGGAAGGGACCGAGGAGCTGATCCGGGACCTGGGTCAGGCCCTGGACGGGTAGGGACCAGGGACCCGCCGGGGATGCCCCGCGGGCTAGGGCTGTACGTTGGGGAGATTCAGGAGACCCAGATGGACTTCACGTTCACGAACTCGCGAATCCCCTCGGCACCGAGCTCGCGTCCGTAGCCGGACTGCTTGATGCCACCGAACGGTAGCCTTGGATCCGAAGCTACCATCGCGTTGATGAACACGGTCCCGGCCTCCAGTTCACGGGCCAACCTTTCCTGCTCCTCCGGTTCCATGGTCCAGGCAGACGCTCCCAGTCCGAACCTGGTGTCGTTGGCCAGCGCGATGGCCCGGTCCACGTCCGGGACACGGAACAGGGCGGCCACGGGACCGAACACCTCCTCGGTGCAGGCGGGAGCTCCAGCTGGCACGCCGCTCAAGACCGTGGGAGGATAGAAGTAGCCCGGCCCATCCAGCCTGGCCCCGCCGGTGAGGAGCGAAGCACCCGCCTCTATCGACTCCCGGACCTGCCGGTCCACCTCTTCGAGAATTGCCGCCCTGGCCAGTGGACCGACATCGACGGTCTCATCCATCGGGTCGCCCACTACCAGGGCCTCCATTCCAGCCACGAAGCGCGTCTCGAACTCGTCCGCGACCTCCTCCGCCACGATGATGCGTTTGGCGGCGATGCAGGTCTGGCCGTTGTTGAGGGTGCGCGCCACCACGGCCGTGGTGGCCGCCTTATCGATATCCGCGCTGGGCATGACGATGTACGGATCGCTGCCCCCCAGCTCGAGCACGGTCTTCTTGATGTGCCGTCCGGCCTCCGATGCCACGGCCCGCCCGGCGCGCACGCTGCCGGTCAGCGTGGCCGCCGCGATCCGTGGATCGGCCAGCAGGTCGGCCACCCGCTCCGCGTCCACGAACAGGTTCTGAAACACGCCTGCCGGGAATCCCGCACCCTTCATGACATTCTCTATGGCGATAGCACAGCCCGGCACGTTGGGGGCGTGCTTGAGGAGGGCCACGTTTCCCGCCATGAGGGCCGGGGCCGCGAAGCGGAATACCTGCCAGAAGGGGAAGTTCCACGGCATGATGGCCAACACCGGTCCAAGCGGCTGGTAGAGGACCAGGCTGCGGCTGGCCGTGGTATCGATCGGGCTCGCTGCCAGGAAGTCGGCGCCGTGATCCGCGTAGTACCGGCAGACCCACGCGCACTTCTCCACCTCGGCTTTCGAGGCCAGGATGGGCTTGCCGACCTCGAGCGTCATGAGCCGCGAGAACGTGGTGCTCCCTCTCTCGAGCAGATCCGCTGCTCTTCTGAGCCAGATAGCACGTTGCTCGAGACGCGTGGTGCGGAAGCGCTCGAATGCGTCGACGGCCATCTGCAGTCTTTCTTCGACCTCTTCTGCCTCCGTCAGCGGAAACGACTCGACCACTGAACCATCGCACGGATTGCGGCTTTCGAACCGGTCGTGCTCCTTCATCTCCAGTGCGCTCGCGTTTGAGGTCAGCGCCCGCCCGCCGGCGTGCAGGACTTGGCCTGCCGCACGTTAGCCGTCTCCGCGCGCGCCCGACACCGTGCACGCCGCGGCAGCGAGCACGCGTGGCGGCACCCGCAGGCGCGGCGGTATTCTAGAGCGACACCGATCCCGCAACGTGAACGAGTCGATCATGAAACAGACCGCGGACGTGATCATCGTGGGTGCAGGGCTGATGGGATGTACTGCGGCCTTCGAGCTCTCGAAGCGCGCCATCGTCCGACAACACTACTCGAACGAGACCACGGCCCGCATGGCGCTGTACAGCGTCGGCGTATTCCGGGAGTTCGACGACCAGGTGGGGGGAGAATCCGGCTATCTGGCCACGGGCTGGGTCGGGCTGGCCTCCGAGTCCACCCGCGAGGGTCTGGAGGCCAACGTGGCGCTCCAGCGTGGCGTGGGGATTCACACCTCCGTGATCGGACCCGAGGAGCTGTGCGACCTGATGCCCGGTGTGGAAACCGGGGACACGGTGGCCGCCGCATACGAGCCGGAGGGCGGGTATGCCGATCCTCACCTGACGGTGAACGCCTACGCCGATGCGGCCCGCCGGAATGGTGCCACGGTCCTGGTGGGCACCGAGGTCACCGGCATTCGGTTCGCCGAAGAGCGCGTGGTGGGGATCGACACGGCGGCGGGTGGGATGGACGCCCCCAGGGTCGTGAACTGCGCCGGCCCCTGGGGTGCCGCCGTGGCCGCCCTGGCCGGCGTCGATATCCCGGTGATTCCGGCTCGCGTCCAGGTGGCGGTGTTTCGCCGCCCCGAAGAATACCGGGCCCACCACCCCGTGGTCATGGATTTCATCAACGGCGCGTATCTCAGGCCGGAGACGGGAGGGCTGACGCTGGTCGGTTCCATCGACCCGGCCGAGGGGAAGAAGGCCGTGGATCCCGATGACTACCCGGAGCACGCCGATACAGGATTCGTCGAGTTCGCGGGAGAGAGGCTGCTCACACGGTACCCGCCGATGGAGAACGCGGAGTTCACGACCGGTTATGCCAGCCTGTACGGCATCACACCGGACTGGCATCCCGTGCTGGACGAGGTCCCGGCCGGCAGCGGCCACTACCTGTGCGTGGGATTCAGCGGCCACGGCTTCAAGCTGGGGCCTGCGGTGGGTGTGATGGCGGCGGACCTGGTGACCGGAAGCGAGGATCGGCTCTTCGACATCGACCTCTTCCGGTTGGGGCGGTTCGCGGAAGGCGATCCGGTCCGCGGAACCTACGAGCACAGCATTGCGGGCTAGCGACGTGCGCCCGAGCGCGGGCCGGAAAGCCCGCGGCCTGGGGCTGTGGATGTGCACGGCCCTGGTCATCGGGAACATGGTTGGATCGGGGATCTTCCTGCTCCCTGCGTCGCTGGCGCGGTTTGGCGGAATCAGCATCCTGGGATGGCTGTTCACCGCCAGCGGCGCGATCCTGCTGGCGCTGGTGTTCGCGCGATTGGCCCGTATGGTCCCCGGGGCCGGCGGACCGTATGCGTACTCACGAGCCGGGTTCGGCGATTTCGCGGGCTTCCTGATCGCCTGGGGGTACTGGATCTCAACCATTGCCGGAAACGCGGCCATCGCCGTGGCATTCATCGGCTACCTGGGCTTCTTCTGGCCCGCCGTCGCCCGGTCGCCACTGCTTGGCGCCGTCGTGGCCACGACGGCCATCTGGCTGCTGGTTCTGGTGAACGCCGCCGGCGTCCGCAAGGCCGGCTCGGTGGCGGTAGTCACGACCGTCCTGAAGCTCCTTCCCCTGCTGGCCGTGGGCGTCGTAGGGCTCTTCTTCCTGAGCCTGGACAGCTTCCGGCCCTTCAACGCGAGTGGTGGCTCCGCCGGCTCAGCCATCACCGCGTGCGCGGCGCTCACGCTGTGGGCGTTCCTGGGGCTGGAGTCATCGACTATCCCGGCCGATGACGTGCAGCGGCCGCGAGTCACCATCCCCAGGGCGACGATTCTCGGGACCGGTCTCACCGCAGCCGTCTACATCCTTGGCACTGTGGCGGTGATGGGCCTGATTCCGCTGGCCGAGCTGGGCCAGTCGACGGCCCCGTTCGCCGATGCCGCGCAGGCGATGTTTGGTGGCTGGGCAGGCTACCTGATCGCCGGGGGGGCCGTCATCTCTACGTTCGGGGCGCTCAACGGCTGGACACTGATCCTGGGCCAGGTACCCGCGGCCGCCGCTCGTGACGGTCTGTTCCCCGCCATCTTTGCCCGACCGTCAAGGGCCGGTACACCGGCGGCCGGGATGGTGATCTCCAGCGTGCTGGTCACGATTCTCATGCTGATGAACTTCAGCCGCGGGCTCGTGGCCATGTTCACCTTCATCATCCTGCTGGCCACACTCTGCACGTTGATCCCGTACGCGTTCTGTGCCATGGCCGAGCTGATGGTGTTCGTCAAACAACGAGAGCAGTTCCGCGGCGAGCGCCTGGCCGGGGCCACGGTGATTGCCGCGCTGGCGTTCGTCTACTCGCTGTGGGCGATAGCCGGGTCCGGCCAGGAGTCCGTCTACTGGGGTCTCATGCTACTGCTGGCCGGCATACCGTTCTACGTGTGGCTGCGCTGGCGGGCGGCGCGGGACGCGGACTCTACAGCTTCCTGAGCTAAACGTTCGGCCCGTCTTGGCTGTTCTTCCCGCGAGACGGTGCAACCGCAGGCCACGCGATCGCAACGCGCGGTCGCACCGAGACCTTAGAGGCATTCGACATACCCGGCGACATACCCAGCAAGGAGCATTGACGATGTCCAGACGTCCGTCCCTCATCCTGGCGGCTACGGCTCTACTCGCGTTCGTGAGCCCGCTCACGGCCCAGACGAAAGCCGTGGAAGACTCCGCCTTCATGTCCAACCTGGAGTGGCGCTCGATCGGGCCGGCCAACATGTCCGGCCGCGTGACCGACGTCGAGGGCATTCCGGGGACCAAGACCTTCTTCGTCGCCGCGGCAGCGGGCGGGATCTGGAAGACCACCAACAACGGCACCACGTTCCGTCCGGTCTTCGACAACGAGCGGGTCATCTCCATGGGCGACCTCGCCATTGCACCCAGCAATCCGGACATCGTCTGGGCAGGCACCGGCGAGGAGGATTCCCGGAACTCGATCTCACCGGGAGGCGGGATCTACAAGTCCGTCGACGGCGGCCTTAACTGGCAGCTGATGGGCCTCGAGGACACGCAGGCCATCGGACGCATCGTCATCCACCCCACAAACCCGGATCTGGTCTACGTGGCGGCCCTCGGGCACCCGTGGAGCAAGAACGAGGAGCGGGGTCTGTACCGCACGAAGGACGGTGGAGAGACGTGGGAGCTGGTGAAGTACATCAGCGATGTGGCCGGCTTCGTGGACGTCGCCATGCACCCCGACAACCCGGATGTGCTGTTCGCGGCCAGCTGGGAGCGGATCCGCCAGCCCTGGTACTTCAAGAGCGGTGGACCGGGCAGCGCCTTGTGGAAGACGATGGATGGCGGGGACACGTGGACCGAGGTGGTCGGCAACGGCTTCCCCGAGACAGAGAAGGGCCGGATCGGGCTGGCCATCGCCCACAGCAATCCCGACGTCATGTATGCGATGGTCGAAGCGGAGGCCGAGGAGGAAGGTGGCGA
>JBDHIQ010000037.1:0-20301 GCA_039587395.1 Gemmatimonadota bacterium | reverse complement strand
AATGGTCCATTTCCCCGGCATGGCCGGGTTCACGAACCGCCACCCGAGCACCGTGTCGGCCACCTCGGGAGCTCCACGGCTGTAGCCTGTTTTCGGCTTCATCATGACCCACGGCGCGCGCGACATGCTCTCGACACCACCGGCGATGAACACGTCACCTTCGCCGCAGCGGATGGCATGTCCAGCGGACACGACGGCCTGTAGCCCCGAGCCACACAGGCGATTCACGGTCTGTCCGGCCGCGTTGACCGGGAGTCCGGCCAGGAGAGCAGCCATCCGGGCCACGTTGCGGTTATCCTCCCCCGCCTGGTTGGCGCAGCCCATCACGACATCTTCGACCTGGTCCGGGGCCACGCCCGTCTGCTCCAGCAGGGCCTTGATGACCGTAGCCAGAAGATCATCCGGCCGCACCGCCGCCAGGGCCCCACCGTGGCGACCGACCGGGCTGCGAACCGCTCCGAGAACGACCGGGTCTCTGTCGCTCATCCGTCCAGCGCCACCCAGACGCTCTTCGTCTGCGTGTACTCCTGGAGCGCATGCTCTCCAAGGTCTCGCCCGAATCCCGACTGCTTGAATCCGCCGAACGGGGATGCGCTGTCGTACCGGTTATACGTATTGATCCAAACGGTTCCGGCGTTGAACCGGCGGCGAGGCCGTACATGGTCCGGTTGGCCTTCTCTACGGCGTCGGAGACGTCCTGGAACCCCAACACAGCCAGGACCGGACCGAAGATCTCCTCGTTGGCGATGGTCATGTCGACGGACACCTCATCAAAGATCGTGGCCTCGACGAAATACCCTCTCCCGTCCACGGTTGCCGGCTTCCCTCCCGTCCGCAAACGCGCCCCCTCCTCACGTCCCGCCTCGATGTAGCCCAGGACGCGCTCCTGCTGGCTCTTCGAAACGATGGCACCCATACGGGTCTTCGGGTGCGAAGGGTCGCCCGGCAGCATCCGTTGCGCCGCCTCGACCAGGGCGGACGTGAACTCGTCCCGGATCGAGTCCTCGACGAGCAGGCGAGAACCGGCTGCGCACACCTCACCCTTGCCGTAGAAGATCCCCGTAAGCGCCCCCCGCGCCGCCGCATCCAGATCGGCGTCAGCAAACACCACGTTCGGGGATTTGCCACCCAGCTCGAGCGAGATCTTCTTCACGGAGTCGGCCGCCGACTTCATAATCAGCCGGCCGGTCTCGGTGGACCCGGTGAACGCGATCTTGTCCACCCCGGGGTGAGCCACCAGCGCCGCGCCCGTTACCGGTCCGCGCCCCGGCACGACGTTCAGAACGCCGGGCGGGAAACCGGCCTCAAGGGCCAGCTCTCCCAGCAACAGGGAGGTGAGTGGGGTCTCCTCGGCCGGTTTCAGAACGACGCAATTTCCACAGGCCAGCGCCGGGGCCACCTTCCACGAAGCCAGCGAAAGCGGAAAGTTCCAGGGGACGATGGCTCCTACGACGCCAATCGGCTCGCGAAGCGTGTAGTTGAGAAACGGACCGGAAACCGGGATCGTCTGGCCGGTCAGCTTGTCCGCCCAGCCCGCGTAATACCTGTAGTTCTGCACTACGGAGGGTACGTCCACCTTGCCCGACTCGAAGAGAGTCTTGCCGTTGTCTTGCGTCTCGACGTCGGCCAGGTCCGAGCCGCGCTCCGCGATGAGGTCGGCCAGCTTCCAGAGCAACTCCGCGCGTCTGTGCGGATCCATGGTGCGCCACTCGGGGTTCTGGAAGGCGGCGCGGGACGACTGGACGGCCGCATCGACCTCGGCCGGGCCGGCTTCCTCCACCTCCGCGATCACCTCTTCGGTAGCCGGATTCACGGTGGCAAAGCGATCGCTTCCCTCCATCCAGGATCCGTCGATCAGGAGCTTCGTCCGAATTTTCATTTCTGCGTTGGCCTCAGAAAGGAGGCCGCCCGCTGCTTCACGGACGGCCCCGGTGCGAAGGATGCGGCCGGCTCAGGTGCCGGTGAACTCCGGATCACGCTTTTCGATGTAAGCGTTCAGCCCTTCCTTCGCGTCGGCCGATTGGAAGAGCAGCTGCTGCAGCTCGCGCTCGATCGCAAGACCCTCGGAGAAGGGAACCTCTGTGCCGCTGCACACCGCCCGCTTGATGCGGCCAACGGCCCGGGAGGCCTTGTGCGGCGGCGTGAACTGGCGTGCGTACTCCATGACCTGCGCGAAGAACTCGTCGTTGTCCCCCTCGAAAATCTTGTTCACAAGCCCCAGCTCGAGTGCGGTCTCGAAGTCGGACGTGGTTCCCTCCACCATCAACTCGATCGATTTCGACTTGCCAAGGAGCCGCCCCAGACGCTGGGTCCCGCCGGTGCCGGGCAGTACGCCCAGCGTGACCTCGGGGAGCCCGATGACGCCGGCGCCCTTGCGGGCGATTCGCATGTCGCAGGCCAGTGCGATCTCGAGTCCACCGCCCACTGTGTGGCCGTTCAGGGCGCCGATGACCAGCTTCGGCGTCTGCTCGAACCGATTCAGCGTCTCGTTGGCGTGGAGACAGAAGTAGTACTTGAAGTAGGGATCGGAGGTCTGGAGCATCTTGATGTTGGCGCCGGCCGAAAAGAACCTCTCGCCCTCCCCACGGATGACGATCACGTGGACGGCCTCGTCGAACCGCGCCCGGACGATCGCATCGTCCAGTTCGCCGGGGGGTCGTCCATTGTGAGAACCGCCACACCATCTGTAACCTCGTAGCGAATGAGCTTGTCATCCATATCGAATCTCCTGTCTCGGATTGGCTTGATTATCGAACTTGCGAACCCGAGCGTGGCCGCCGCAGCGGCCACCGGCTCGCATGTACTCCAGGTCCAACGTGTGCCAACGGAAGGTCGTCGCCGGCGGGTCGCTCCGGACCGGCGGTTCATCCGGACGGCCAAACTACTTTGAGTGAGCATGGTGGGCGAGTGCGGATGCCGCGTCGACTAACCGAATCGAGTCTGCAGGAGGCGGTGCGGGAGTTGTGCGACCGGGACGCTCCGGCCTCACCATCCTGGCTGCCACGGTGCTGGTGGACATGATCGGGTTCGGGATTGTACTGCCGCTCCTACCGTTCTATGCCGAATCCCTGGGCGCCTCGCCGTTCGCGGTGACGCTGATCATCGCCTCCTTCTCCGCGACCCAGCTGATTGCCGCGCCCATCTGGGGGAGGGTCTCGGATCGGCGCGGCCGGCGGCCGCTTTTGATAGCCGGTCTGTTCGCGTCCGCAGTCTCGTACCTGATATTCGCCGTAGCCGACTCCTTGACCGTTCTGCTGCTCTCGCGGGTTGCCGCGGGTGCGGCGGGCGGAACGATCTCGGTGGCGCAGGCCTACGTGGCCGATTCAACAGAAGGGTCCAAGCGCGCCCAGGGACTGGGGTTGATCGGGGCCGCCTCCGGTCTGGGGATCATGCTCGGACCTGCCATCGGCGGCTTCTTCTCCCAGTGGGGGTTGGGCGCCGCCGGCTACGTGGCCGCCGGCATGTGCGCCGCCAACGGCCTTGCCGCCATCCTGTTTCTCCCGGAATCACGTCACTTTGACCGGCGGAAGGACGACGGTGTTGCCATCGGCGCCGCTCAGGGAGACCGGACCGGGCGCCCCGGCGACCAGGCGTCTGCCGCCACAGGTGGTCTTCGCGAGTGGGCGGCGGCCCTGTTTCGGTATCCCATGTCGTCGCTGCTCAGCGTCTACTTCCTCACCATCTCGTCGTTCGCGGCCATGACATCCGTCCTGGCGCTCTACCTGGAGAGGGCGTTCGGTATGGACGCGTCCAGCATGGGCCTGGTGTTCACCCTTGCCGGCGCCGTTACGGTGGTGGTGCGAGGTGCGGCCGTGGGGCGGATCGTTCACCGGATAGGAGAATCCGCAACGGTACGATTCGGCTGTGTCATCCTGGGGCTCAGCTTGATGATGGTCCCGTTCATGAAGAATGAGTGGTGGCTGGTCGGGCTGGTCCCTCTATGGGCCCTGGGCACAGGGATCACGTTTCCATCGCTCGCCAGCCTGGTGTCGAGAGCGACCGGTCCTAGCTCACAGGGATCGGTCCTGGGCGGAAGCCAGCTGGTGGGTGGCCTGGGACGGGTGGTGGGGCCGCTGTGGGCGGGGCTTCTCTTCCAGACAGTCAGCCTGGCGAGCCCCTTCACTACGGCCGGGTTCTTTGTGGCCGTGGCCTTCCTGCTGGCACTTCGCATCCCGCCGGCCCAGGCGATCGAGACCTGGGGCGGTAGGCCGGCGTCGCGACCGGCAGGCAACCGGAGGACAGGAGAGTGACCGCAAGCGAGTTGAAGCTCATCACGGACGGGGGCGAGGTCTCGGCGCTGAGCCTGGTCCCCCCGGAGCCACGCTGGCTCCTGGTGCTGGGGCACGGTGCGGGCGCCGGGATGAGGCATCCATTCATGGAGGAGCTGGCAGAGATCCTGGCCGCCGAAGGAATAGCCAGCCTGCGCTACCAGTTCCCCTACATGGAGCACGGCGGCCGCCGGCCGGACGCGCGATCCATCCTGCTGGATACGGTCGCTGCGGCGGTGCGGCTGGGGCGCTCCATCGCTGCGGAGCTGGCAGAAAGCCGGACGGGAGCAGCCTCGGAGCCGCTGCCGCTGCTCATCGGTGGGAAGTCCATGGGTGGACGAATGGCATCGCACGTGGCCGCCGCCGGCAGGCTGCCCGGAGCCCGTGGCCTGGTGTTCTTCGGTTTTCCGCTCCACCCGGCTGGCCGGCCTTCCACCGGGCGCGCCGAGCACCTGGACGGTGTGGGCCTGCCCATGCTATTCCTCCAGGGCACCCGGGACAGACTGGCAGACCTGAAGCTTCTGGTACTAGAGTGCGAGCGCCTGGGGGACCGCGCGACGCTGCATGTGGTGGAAGATGCGGATCACTCGTTTCACGTCCTCAAGCGCACCGGGCGGACCGATCGCAGCGTCCTGGAGGAGCTGGGACGTGTAACGGCGGCGTGGGCCCGGGGTATCACGGAGTAGGCCAGCCCGCCGGGCCGTTCCGCATCCGCCCCGCGAGGCCCCCCGGATCAGAACCGCAACCGGTGGCGAGTGAGCGGCTCGCGCCCCTAACTTGAATCGATGAGAATCAGCCGAACGCCTGAAGTTCCGAAGCTCGTGGCAGCGGCGCTGTTCAGCGCGGCACTCCTCCTCGCGTCCTCCCACCCGTCTCTTGTGCTCTCAGCGATCTCGGGCTCCCAGGAATCGTCGGGTCCCGTATTCGTCGTACCCGTTACGGGCACGATCGAGTTGGGCCTGGCGCCCTTCATCGGTCGCGCTCTCAGAGAGGCGGAGGAAGCCGGCGCAGTGGCCGTTGTTCTGGACCTGGATACTCCCGGCGGGCGCGTCGATGCCGCCTGGGAGATCATCGACGCCGTAAGGGATGCCGCGGTGCCCGTCTATGCGTACGTGAACCGCCGGGCCCTCTCCGCCGGCGCCATGATCGCGCTCTCAGCCCAGGGTCTCTACATGCGACCCGGCTCGACCGTCGGGGCCGCTACCCCGGTCACCGGTGGTGGCGAGAAGGCGTCGGAGAAGATGGTCAGCGCGATGCGATCCGAGTTTCGCGCCCTGGCGGAGGAGCGGGGAATAGACCCGGCTGTCGCCGAGGCGATGGTGGATGAGAGCGTGGAAGTGCCGGGTGTGGTGGAGGCAGGCAAGCTCCTCACGCTTACCACGGAGGAAGCGGTGGAGTTGTCCGTCGCCACCGGAGTGGTGGAGGACTTTCCGGCGTTGCTGAGAACGATCGGCGTGGCCGAGACATCGGCTACCGTGGACATGAAGCCGAACTGGGCCGAGGGCCTGGTGAGGTTCCTCACCAATCCCGCAGTGGCTCCACTACTGCTCAGCCTCGGCTTCCTGGGTCTGCTGATCGAGATCAAGACGCCGACCTTCGGACTGGCCGGCGGTATCGGCCTGCTATGCATGGCGGCGTTCTTCGGCGCTCGCCTGATCGTGAACCTGGCCGGGCTGGAGGAGATGCTTCTTCTCGGTGCCGGCCTGGTCCTCCTCACACTCGAGGTTCTGGTGATCCCGGGAACGGGCATCGCGGGGGCATTGGGTGGGTCAGCGATTATCGGGAGCATCGTGATGAGCATGGTGGGCGCCTTCCCAACGTTGGGAGACCTTGTCGAAGCGGGTGGCATCGTGGCGCTGGCGCTTCTGGCCGTGGCCGTTATCGCCTACGCAGTAGTGCGACACCTGCCGCACAGCCGTAGGCTGTCAGGGATCCTGCTGAAGAGCGCGACCACGAAAGAGACTGGCTATCTGTCGGCTCCGGACCGGCACGAGCTCATCGGACAGGTCGGCACCGCGCTGACCGATCTGCGACCGGCCGGCACGATACTGGTCGGAGATGAGCGCGTGGATGTCGTGACCGAGGGGCCTTGGGTAGAGGAGCACACGCGCGTGAAGATCATTGCCGCCGAGGGCTACCGGCACGTGGTCAGGGCCGTGCGGGAGGAGTCCCACCAGAACGCGGATGACTCACGGACGGATGCCGATTCTTAGGCTGGCCCGGACACGCCACTTCACCGGCGCGAGACAATAAGCAGCACGCAGACGGAATTGCTCAAGGGAATCACCCAGGAAAGAGAGTTAGATCGATGGAAGGCCTGGCCGCTGGAACCATAGTCCTTGCCGCCGTGGCGATAGTCACGCTGATGTTCGTTCTCTGGGCCGTACCGGTCGGATTGTGGATCACGGCCTTCGCGTCGGGAGTCCGGGTCAAGCTGGGCAACCTGGTCGGGATGCGATTCCGCAAGGTCCATCCGCAGAGCATCATCCTGCCGATGATCAGTGCCACCAAGGCGGGACTCTCGCTGGATATCGACGGACTGGAGGCCCACTACCTGGCAGGCGGCGACGTGCAACGGGTGGTGAATGCGCTGATCTCCGCTGACAAAGCGAGCATCGCGCTGCCCTTCCAGCAAGCGGCGGCCATCGATCTGGCTGGTCGCGATGTGCTGGACGCCGTCCAGGTGTCCGTGAACCCACGCGTGATCCAGACGCCCAAGGTGGCGGCCATGGCCAAGGACGGGATTCAGCTCATCGCGATTGCCCGGGTCACCGTGCGCGCCAACATCAACCGGCTGGTTGGCGGAGCGGGCGAGGAGACCATCCTGGCCAGAGTCGGGGAGGGGATCGTGAGCACCATCGGCTCGGCGGACTCGCACAAGGCCGTGCTCGAGAATCCGGACGACATCTCGAAGACGGTGCTTGCCAAGGGTCTCGACAGCGGTACCGCGTTCGAAATCCTGTCCATCGACATCGCGGATGTGGATGTCGGGAAGAACATCGGCGCGGAACTGCAGACCGATCAGGCGGAGGCGGACAAGCGCATTGCCCAGGCGAAGGCGGAGGAGCGCCGGGCGATGGCCGTAGCGACCGAGCAAGAGAACCTGGCGCGCGTGAAGGAGATGCGGGCCGAGGTGGTGAAAGCCGAGGCGCAGGTGCCGCTCGCGATCGCGGACGCCCTTCGCGCGGGCAACCTTGGCATAATGGATTATGTAAAGTTCCGTAACATTCAGAGTGATACGGAGATGCGAAAGGCCATCGCGAGCCCTCCGGAGGAAGCGTCCGGGGAGGATCCCAACTAGCCGGCGGGCGGTATCGTGGAAGAGATCATCTGGATCGGCGTGGTCATCCTGTGGATGATCGGGGCGGCGCAGCGCGGCGCCAAACGCAAGGCCGAGCGGGAGGCAGGGATGGAGGCGGGGCTCGACACCGCCGACGCCTCGCCGACCAAGCAGAAGCCCGACTGGCGCGACCGCATCCTGGAGGCGGCCAAAGAGTGGGAGGCCGAGCAACGGCGTCCGGCGGGTGAGCTTCCGGGCCTTCCGGAGGGAACCCGTCTCGAGCCGGAGGAGCTTCCGCGCGAGGCACGCCGCTCCCACGTTTCACGCCGCGGATCCGTCGTGGTGCGAGACGTCACGCCGGATCGAACCGCTGTGGCCGGAAGGCACGGCCGGGGCGTGGCAGCGGACCGCTCGCTACTCTGGGAAGAAGAGCCGGCCGCCCCGGATCTGCCGCTTCGGGCGGAGCCACGGGCCGTGGCCCGGCGTCGGGAGCGTGACGCGCCCGCGCCGGCCCCGCGACGCGTACCGACCAGGGTGAGGCCGCGGACTCCGCACACGCATGCTACCAGGTCGGCCCATGCGGGGGCCACCGGCGAGTACCTCCTGGCGCGGCTGGAGCATTACCCCCCGCTGCAGCGAGCCATCGTGCTCACCCAGGTTCTGGGGCCGCCGAAGGGACTGGAAGAAGAGGCTGGCGATCCGTCTCCCTGAGCGAGCCGGCTAGTCGTCCTTGAACAGGGAAGGCCGGTCTTGCTTGAACGGAGACGGCCTGTCTGCCTTCTGGCGCACCGATTCTGCCCCGTCGCAGATCCTTTGCAGTTCCTGCTCGCTCAGCTCGAACGGATCCTTCTCGTATCCCGGTGCGGTGCCCACGCGCCGATCCTGCGCGTTTCCCGGCAGAGGCTGGAAGTGCCACTCATAGCGTGACCGCGGCTTCACTTCCCAGCGATGCCCCTGCCTGTCCGTGAATCTCCTAAACCCCATACCGCCTCCTGTCTTCCGTCATCCCATCCGTGTCAGGTCGCTGCCGGCCCGTCCCGACCTGACCGGCGCAGGAACAGCCCGGTGCCGAGGATGGAAATGGCTGCAAAAGAGAACCATTGAATGGCATAGCTCAGATGGGGGCCCGGTTGCAGTTCCGGCATTTCCGGTGGCCGCAGCTCCGCACCGGTCACTCCCGGCTCAGTCCCGAGCAGATAGAACGGCAGCAACCGGTAGGGGAGCCTGCCGGCGACCGCCTCGAGATCTATGCTTCGCAACGCCAGCCGCTGGATGCCCCCGATCTGGATCGACACGGCGGCCGGGACGGAACCCGTGGCCGGAGTGCCTGGCAACGCCACACCCTTCACCCTGGCGCTGCCGTCTCCCGCGGTCTCCGGCGGGCGGCCCGCCTCCAGATCCGGCCGCAGCGCATCCACGGCCGGGAGCCAGCCTCGTTTGACGAGAATGGCCACAGGCTCGCCTCCGGGCCCGTCTTTGGCGAACACCAGCGGAGTGAGCACATCGACGCCCGGTACCCCGCCGAAGGACCGTCCCCGCAGGACCATTTCATTGCTGAAGTCATAGACCCCGTCGGCCACGATCCGTCGCCAGAGCAGCGAATCGGCAGTGGCCGGGTCGGTCGGGCCCGCACCAGGCTGCGGGAAGACGGCCACTGCCAACTCAGGGAGGCTACTCGGCAGAGCCAGGGCCGGCGACGCCAGCCTGGTCTGGCGAAGCTCGTTCAGAGCCAGCCTCTGCCCCATCCGCTCCAGCTGCCAGAAGCCCAGCCTCAGGAACAGCGTGGCGAGGACCAGGGCCAGCAACACGAGTGCGATCCTTCTCCGGGCGATGCGCATGATCGGATTGTCGAGCCGGGGCCTGGCCCAGGCAAGCCCGCGGCAAGGCCCGCGCAGGGCCGCCCAGCCGGATGTGAAGCCACGGTATTATGTTTTTCGTAGAGTCAGTAGTGACTGCGGACCGTCCAGACGGGCCGCACTGAACGCCCGGATCACCAACGACTCGAGCGAGGGACATGCCAGGCACAAGGAAGCCCAGGTCGAAACGAAACATGAAACCGGTCATCCGGCTGCCCGATCCGCCGTGCACGCCCGAGCCCCCCTCCGCCCCGCCGCCGGTCAAGCCGGCAGGGCCGGGGTGCGACACCGGCCCCGATCCTCGCAAGCTGCTGCGCGGCTTGCTCAGGCGTGACCGGCGCCGCTGATTCCAGGACCGGGCTCGCGGTCCGCTGGGTTGCCCGCCTGGTCAGCCTGGGCGCGGTGTATGCCGTGGTGCACGTGGTGCGGGTGCATGGCTATCCGGACTCCGGACCCGGCTCCACGGCGAGAATCCTCGAGACGTTCTTCCTTCACGTCGGAGCCATCGGGCTGGCGCTGGGCTGGAAGTGGGAAGGCGCTGGCGGGATCACGGCCGTCAGCTGCATGGTGGCCGTATACGTGGTGAGCCTCGTGGCCACCGGGAACCTCCCGGCCGCATGGGCGCCATCCATCGTGGGTGGTGCCGGATTCCTGTTCATCCTGTCACGCGCGCTCAACATCGCCGCCACGCACGACACCCACATTCGAAGCCGGTCCTAGGGCAGCAACTTGCCCGGGAAACCCCCGTCGACGAATCTGGTGCGCGACTGTGCGCGGTCCGGGAGTTTCCCGGGGCCGAGACATCTTCCTGACATTCCGGAGGTGAGATGACCGAGCCCGATGTCGCTCTGACGGACTACGGCCTGACGGTTCTGTGCGCCGTGCTGGCGCACTTCGTCTATCGGCGAGGCACGCCAGGCAATGCCTTCCGTGACTGGTTCACGCTGTTCTTTCTCGCCACCGGCGCGGCAGCCCTGTTCGGCGGCACGGTGCACGGCTTCTTCGCGGAGGAGGGAAGTGCGGGACACGCGATTCTGTGGCGAGCGACCATGGTTTCGATAGGCGCGGCAACCCTGGCCGGATGGGCTATCGCGGCCCAGCTGTTGCTGAGCGACAGGCTGAGCCGCCTGGTGACGCTGTTTGCGGGAATCCAGGTAGCGCTCTACGTGCTTCTGGTACTGTTCCTGGTTCAGGATTTCAGAGTCGCCATCTTCGAGTACCTCCCGGCCGCTCTGTTCATGCTGATCGGCCTGGCGAGGGCATACTGGCGCGATCGGGTCGGAGCCCTTGCCGTGGCCGCAGCAGGCATGGTGCTGACGTTTGTGGCCGCTGCCGTCCAGCAGGCCGGAATTGGCCTCCACCCGGTGTATTTCAATCACAACGCGCTGTATCACCTGATTCAGGCTATTGCGCTGGTGATGCTCTTCTTGGGCGCCCGTCACCTGTCCGGCGGCAACACGACGACCGGGGAGCCAGATAGCCGATGATCTTTCGCAGCCCGCATCCCGACGTGTCGATTCCCGTAGTGCCGTTCCCCGACTACGTGCTGCGCAGGGCAGGAGAGTTGGGCGACAAACCCGCGCTGATTGATGGGGCGTCCGGTACGGCCATCTCATTCCGCGAGCTTCAGGACCGCTGCCGGGCCGCTGCCTCCGGGCTGGCGGCCAGAGGCCTGGCGAAAGGGGACGTGGTGGCGATCTGCAGCCCGAACGTGCCCGAGTGGGCGGTTGCATTCAACGGGGTGTCGCTGGCAGGCGGCGTGACAACCACGCTGAGCCCGCTCTCCACCGCAAAGGAGATCGCCGGCCAGGTGAACGACTCGGGGGCGCGCTTCCTGATCACCGTTCCCGCACTGATCGACAAGGCTCTGGACGCCGTCTCCATGTCGTGCCTGGAAGAGGTGTTCGTGTTCGGCCAGGTAGGCGGGGCGACGCCGTTTGACTCGCTGCTGCAGCAAGGGGGGCAACCGCCGTCCGTGGCCATAGATCCGTGGGAGGACCTGGTGGCGTTGCCGTACTCCAGCGGAACGACCGGCGTCCCCAAGGGAGTCATGCTGACGCACCACAATCTGGTATCGAACATAGTCCAGATGCTGACCGTGGATCCGCTCAGCGACGATGACATAGCGCTGGCCGTGGTCCCGTTCTTCCACATCTACGGACTGGTCGTCGTGCTCGGCACCCTGCTGGCGGAGGGCGTGACGATTGTGTGCATGCCCCGATTCGACCTGGAAGAGTTCCTGCAACTCCTCGAGACGTACCGGGTCACGCGGGCCAACCTGGTGCCGCCAATCATTCTTGCACTGGCCAAGCACGAGCTCGTGGACCGGTTTGACCTGTCCAGCATGAGGCTGATCATCTCCGGAGCGGCTCCCCTGGGTGAGGACGTGTCGAGCGCGTGTGCGGAGAGAGTGGGTTGCGAGGTCCGGCAGGGCTATGGCCTCACGGAGACCAGTCCGGTCACGCACTACTGCGGTCCCCGGTCGCCCGCCGGAAACAAGCCGGGCACCGTGGGCCCGGCCGTGCCCAACACCGAAGTCTGTCTGGTCGACATCACAACGGGAGAGCGCCGCGGACCGGGAGAGAAGGGGGAGGTGTGGATGCGCGGTCCGCAGGTGATGAAGGGCTACCTGAACCGGCCGGACGCTACCGCGGAGACTGTGGACCAGGACGGCTGGTTGCATTCCGGGGACGTGGGGATCATCGACCAGGACGGGTACCTGTCGGTGGTGGATCGCGCCAAGGAGTTGATCAAGTACAAGGGATTCCAGGTCGCGCCCGCGGAGCTGGAGAACCTGCTGCTGGCACACCCCGCGGTGGCGGACGTAGCGGTGATTCCCAGCCCGGACGACGAAGCCGGTGAGGTGCCGAAGGCATTCGTCGTCACCCGTTCGGACCTGACGGAAGAGGAGATTCTGCAATGGGTTGCGGAGCAGGTGGCCCCGCACAAGCGAGTCCGCCTGGTCGAGTTCACCGACGAGATTCCAAAGTCAGCCTCCGGCAAGATCCTGCGTCGGCTCCTCGTGGAGCGAGAGCGCGCACGGGTCGGAAAGAAGGTGTGACCGTGTCGAAGCACGTGCGTGAGTATGCAGGCGAAGAGATAGCGGTTTCCTTCGATTCCGGGCGCTGTATCCACGCAAAAGAGTGTGTACACGGTCTGCCGGGTGTATTCGACCCTCGCGGCCGACCGTGGATCGATCCCGGAAAGGGCACGGCCGAGGAGGTTGCCGAAGTGGTGGCGCGCTGTCCCACGGGTGCGTTGCAGTTCCGGCGACTGGACGGAGGAGCGGGCGAACCCGTGCCGGAGCGGAACCGGGTGATGGTGGCGGCCGACGGGCCCCTGTACGTGAGTGGCGACCTGGAACTCCGGCGAGCCGGCCAGGAGAGCGGGCGAGCCGAGACGAGGCTGGCGCTGTGCCGGTGTGGCGCCTCGAAGAACAAGCCATACTGCGACAACAGCCACCTGGAAGCAGGATTCGCCGATCCCGGGCACGTGGATTCCGGGCGCAGCCGGGTGGAGCCGCAGACCGAGCCCGGCAGGCTGGTGATCACCGCCGCGCGAGACGGAGCTCTGATCTTCAAGGGACCCGTCGAGGTGTGCGGTGCGAACGACAGCGGGCGGGCACACATGATGACGGTGTCCCTCTGCCGCTGCGGCGAGTCCAACCGGAAGCCGTTCTGCGACGCCACGCACAGAGAGTCTGGCTTCGAAGCCGAGTGAGAAGGGCTGCTCTGAATCTCCCTCGTAGCGGGCGCGGTAGCGGGCGAGGGCGCAGTACTTGGTATCGACACCGGAAGATTTTTCACGGCTCGCGGCCAGTTCAGGCCGGCCTCGCATCGAGCAACTCGCGGTTCAACTGCCTGTAACCGAATGTAATCAAAGATCTTATGCCATGTGGGCCGGATTCCCGCCGTCGCGCGGTATCGCTCGCACGGCATATGCCCATCCCTGCTGCTGGGTCGTCCTGGCGGAGTAGCTTGACCTTTGGGCTGCGAGCCCTGCTGGCTGTGACCGGAAAGCAGATTCAGTAGCGGCAAGCACGAAACCAGGGTCGGTCCGGTACGAGGGCAGCGCTTCGGCGCTGCCCTCGTGCTTTCCGCATACCTTGCGCTCCCGTCGCGGCCACCGTCTGTTCACGCCTCATGGATCCGCAGTTCACCGTGATGGCGAGCCCGCCGTCGGAGCTGGCCGCAGCGTTTCTCCAGACAGGCATCACCTTGGGGTTGATGCTTGTCTGCGTGTATCTGTACGCGCGGTTTCACAAGGCATACTTCGCTGCCTGGGCGCTGGCCTGGGGTCTGTATGCCGTGCGGCTGTCATCAATCGCCGCATTTCTGCTCACGGCCAGGCCGATCTGGCTGTACTGGCACCAGGTTCTGACTGGTCTGACCGCCCTGGCTCTCTTGTGGGCGGCACTGGTCTTCTCGCAGCAGGTACGGTGGCGAAGCGCCTACTGGCTGCTGGTTCTGTTCCCGCCGCTCTGGTCGTACCTGGCAATCTATCGCATGGAAAACTTCTTCCTGGCGGCGGGTCCGGCGGTGCTGTTCCTCAGCCTGGCCACGATGTGGACCGGGGTGGTGTTCTTCCGGCACCATCGTTCCATCGGGTCCAGACCGGCCGCCCTGATGGCTGCGGCCTTTCTGCTGTGGGGAGTGCACCATCTGGACTATCCTTTCCTCCGCGCACGCGGCGCCTGGAATCCGTGGGGATACTACCTGGACATCGTCTTCGAGCTCTTCATCGGTCTGGGAATTCTGTTGCTCGTCCTGGAGGATCAGCGCCAGGGCCTCAGCGTTCTCTCGGCGCTTTCGGGAGATCTCCAGCGCGGCGGCGCGGAGGAGGACATTGTCGAAGCACTTCTGGCGCGTCCGCTGACCCTCCCCGCCGTCACGGGCAGCGCCATGTTCTACCGGGGCTCCGATGGCGATGGACACTTCACGCACGGTGCCGGCACGTGTGCCGACTGGATCGGGGACGGTGCCGCCGGGCCCTCGCGGGATGCCATTGAGACCGTCATCCGCGATGGCCATCCTGCGGCAGCCCACGGTTGGCCGTCGCCAGATGACGGCAGGCAGGCCGGACACGCATACACCGCCGCTCTCCCCGTCTTTCGAGGAGAAGAAGTGGTCGGCGCGCTGGTCGTGGTGGGGAAGGCCCGCGACCCGTTCGCGGTCCTGGACGAGGAGTTTCTGATCGCGCTCGGCCACCATGTGGGTGCGGCGCTGGCCAATGCCGACCTCTACAAGCGCCTGGCCGAGCGATCAACCGAACTGGAGCGGCTGACGGTTCAGATGGTGCGTCAGCACGAAGAGGAGCGGCAGCGGTTGTCCCGCGAGTTGCACGACGAAACGGCGCAGGTGTTTGCGGCCGTCCGTCTTCAGGTGGCATTGGCCAGAGACGAGGCCGAAGGAGAGCGGCGCGCCCGGCTGGAACAGGCCCTGGAATTCATCGGATCCGGTATCCGGAGCATTCGCGCGGTCGCCAGGGATCTCAGGCCCACCCTGCTGGACGATCTGGGCCTGTTGCCGGCGCTCCAGGCACAGGCCACCGAGTTTGAGCGTCGAACCGGAATCGAGACGGACTTCCGCGCCCCCGACACGGCCCCCCCGGTCTCGGCAGAGGCGGAACTGGCGCTATTTAGAGCCATGCAGGAAGGCCTGGCCAACGTGGCCCGCCATTCCGACGCCGGCTCCGTGCACGTCGTACTGTCCTGCGATGCCGAGGGCGTCAGCATGCGGGTGGAGGACGACGGCAACGGAGTGCGCCCAACAGACGACGAGGATACGGGAGCCCACATGGGGCTGGTCGGGATGCGAGAGCGAATCGGCGCCCTGGGAGGCTCCGTTACATTGAATGATTCGGCGGATACCGGAGCCGTCCTGGACGTGATGGTTCCGTTGAGCAGCGGGGGCAGCCAGTGAGCCAGGAACCACAGGGAAGTCAGGACGCGCCCATTCGCGTGCTCATCGCGGACGACCATGCGATGGTTCGGGAGGGGGTGCGCCGCGTCCTGGAAGAGGACGGCGGATTCGATGTTGTGTTCGAGGCGGCGGACGGGCTGGAGGCCAGAGAGGCGATGCAACGGCTTCAGCCGGACGTGGCCCTCCTGGACATCACCATGCCGGGTCCGAGCGGGATCGAGCTGGCGCAGGAGCTGCGCGGGGAGAACTCCGCCATCCGGGTTCTGATCCTGAGCATGCACGACAATCCCGAGTACCTGCAGCGCGCCCTGGCTGCCGGAGCCGACGGCTTCCTTCTGAAAGATGAGTCCGGACCGGCCGAACTGCGCAGCGCCGTTCGGGCCGTGCACGCGGGGCGGCCCGTATACAGCGGCCGGCTGACGCGTGAGCTGGCCACGTCCATGAATCGGAAGGCCACTCGTGACCAGACGCTCGGCGAGCTGACGGCGCGAGAGCGGGAAGTGCTCGGGCTCGTCGCCGACGGACTGACGAGCAAGGCGATCGCGACCCGGCTCGGCATCAGCCCGCGGACCGTCGAGACGCACCGCGAGAACCTGATGAGAAAGCTGGGGGTCCGGACGGCCGCCGCCCTCACCCGACTGGCGGTGGAGCGCGGCCTGCTCTCGAATTCCGGAGACTGACCGGGTCAGGTAGCTGACGTCCAGCCTGTAGTCCATCTCCCGCCGGGGCCGTAAGCCGCTGCCCTACGAAAACATACCCAGTCTCGCTCGGTAACCCTCCTAATACCGCCGCCATCGGCTAATGCATAGGCTGATTGGTGCTTGCGGTAGACCGGTAGCTGGTTCGTATCCACCTGCCGATCAACACCTTGTGCAACTCGCAGTGCCATGGAGTTCACCATGCGACGAACGCAATCCATCCTGTTCCTGCTCTCCGTAGCGGCGCCCGTGCTGATGGGCCCAGCGACCGGAGAAGCACAGGAGAAGGAAGCGCCGGCGCGCACCGAGCGCGACTCGGCGACCGTCTCCGATACACTGCCAAAGAAGACCTACACGCTCCCCACCATCAACGTGACGGCGACTCGCCGCGCCAAGGACATCTTCTCGACGCCAGTGCCCGTCTCCGTGGTCGACTCCACGTTCATTCGCGAGAAGATCCCGAACACGGGGGCCGACCTGTTGCGCGACATTCCCGGGCTGGACGTCAACGGAGTGGGGGCCAATCAGACGCGGCCGATCATTCGCGGACAGCGCGGGCAACGGATTCTCCTGCTGGAGGACGGGACCCGCATGAACAACTCGCGCCGGCAACAGGACTTTGGCGAGCTGCCGGCCATCGTGAACATCAACGACGTCCAGCAGGTGGAGGTGGTCCGGGGACCGGCCTCAGTCCTGTACGGGAGCGACGCGATAGGCGGCGTCATCAACCTGCGCACCAACGACGTTCCGCCGCTGCTGAACGGAGACGTCATCGGCGGCCGGGTCATGTACAACTTCCGCAGCGAGGGAAGCATGGACCGGCCCTCGGGAGACTTCTTCGGCCGGGTCTCGAAGTTCTCCTGGCGCGTGGCCGGTGGCCTCCGTTACACACAGCCCTATACCGCTCCCGCGGGCAGCTTCGGCGACCTGACGCTCCAGAACGACGCCGTCGTCCAGGGCTCGGGGGTAGACGACGGCAACATCAACGCGCTGCTGGCCTTCGACCTCAACTCTTCCCACCAGTTGTTTGGCCGCGTGGCGGCGTACTGGGCGGACCGCGCAGGCTTCGGCTACGTGGACAACGCTGATCTGGGCCTGGTCGATGCTCCGGTGATCGACATCAACTATCCGGAGCAGCGGGTGAACAAGCTCACGCTGGGCTACCGGGCCAAGGACGTGGATTGGCTCGTGCTGGATCGTCTGGACGTGACCGGATACCGGATCGACAACGAGCGGCAGCTGGACCTGGATATCTTCATTCCATTTGGCGAAGGGACCCCTCCCGGCGCCGGGCTGGTGTCCCAGAGCCAGAACTACACGGACCTCGAGACCCTGGGCTTCCGGATCGAGGCGGCAAAGCTACTCACACCCGATATCGTGCTCACGTACGGCGCGGACTACTTCCACGACGATTCCAGGAATACGGATCAAAGCACGACCGGAGTGATCGGTTTCGGGCCTCCCGATTTCGAGGAAAGCGATGTGCCGTCGGTTCCGAATGCCACGTACCAGGGCTTCGGTGCCTTCGCACAGGGTGATTTCACTCTCATCGACCGGATGACCCTGATCGTGGGCGGCCGCTACCAGTCCATTCGAGCCAATACCCGGGAGACGGCTAACCTGGACCTGCCACCTTCAGAGCACAGCGACAAGACTTTCGTGGGAGCTGCAAACCTGCTCATCGAGGTCGTGCCGTCCCTGAACGTGATCGCGACCGTCGGACGTGCGTTCCGCGCGCCGAACCTGGTGGAGCTGTTCTTTGACGGCGCGACGCCGGAAGGCTCCGGCTATCAGCTCCGGAACCCCGATCTTGTGGCCGAGAAAAGCCTCAACATGGACCTGGGGCTCAAATTCCGTCTGGGAAGAGTCGGCGCGGAAGCGTACGTGTTCCGGAACAAGATCACGGATGGCATCACCATCGCTGCCACCGGCGAAGAAATCGGTCCGTTCCCGGTCTTCCAGAACGTGAACATCGACAACCTTCTGTACCGCGGCGTCGAGCTGCATGCCGACTACGAGCCCGTCAACGGGTTCATTGTGAGCGGCAGTTACACGTACCTGGATGGAGAGAATCAGGACGAGCCCGCCACGGGGCTGGGGGACAGCTACTCCAGCCGCGTCCAGGCCAACCTCACGTACCGGAGCCCCGGCGGACGCTGGTGGTCCACCTTCAATCTGCGGCACAACGGGGAGCGGAAGGACGTGGACCTGGGTGTGAGCCCGATCGGGCCCGTACTTCCGTCGTTCACCGTGCTCGACCTGAGGGGTGGAGTCACGTTGTTCACGTTGGGCCCGAGCACGAACTACCTCGGGATCAGCATCGAGAATCTGACCAACGAGCTGTACGCGGAGTTCTCGAACGCCAGCTTCTTCCGACCCGAGCCGAGGAGGACCCTGCTGATCAGCTGGATCACCGCGTTCTAGCCACAGCGCCGCCCGCGCTCTGCAGCTCCTGCCGCCGGCAAGGACGGGCGGGATTCCGGCCGGGGAGGTGTAACGCTTCTCCGGCCGCTTTTTTCGTTCGCCGGCTGTCTGCCGGTTCACCCGGATTCCGCCGAAGGTACGTCATCGACGCGGTGATGATCCCCCAGAGCGCACTCGACGACATTCTGGACGAACTGGGCAGCTAACTCCGTTAAGGCGGTTTCACCGGCCGCCGGCGCAGGCCTCGCTGATCCCTTGCGACGGTTTCTAGCGCCCTCTCTAATGAATGGCTACAGGGCTGCCAGCAAGCCCGTTCGGATGTCCGGACGGGCTCGCACCGCATCAGTCAGAGATTGAAGGTCTCGGCGACCCTGGACGCGCAGAGATGGACGGCCGAGGCGAACGACGTGCAAGGACGCGTGTAGCGGGCGTGGCGGGACGCGGATGTTGAGTTGACCGCGTCGCGGTTCCAGGAAGGCTGCGGAGCCGGCGAGAGTAGAGTAGATCAGATACATGATTCAGCTTCGAGAGCTAGAGTCGACTGACTGGCCCCCGGTCAAAGCGATCTTTGAGCAAGGGATTGCCACCGGCACGGCCACCTTCGAGACCGGAGCGCCCGAGTGGGAAGCATGGGACGCAGGCCACCTTGATGGGTGCCGAATTGTGGCGGAGTTCGAGGGCCAGGTAGTCGGGTGGGCCGCGCTCAGCCCTGTGTCGGACCGCTGCGCGTACGGCGGTGTGGCAGAGGCGAGCGTCTACGTGCACTCGGACCACCGCCGTCTGGGCGTCGGTTCCGCCCTTCTGAGTCAGCTGATTCGCGAATCCGAAGCGGCCGGGATCTGGACCCTCCAGGCCGGCCTGTTCGCCGAGAACCGGGGCAGCCTGCGTCTCATTGGCCGCCACGGTTTCCGCGAGGTGGGTGTCCGGCGCATGCTCGGCAAGCTGGATGGCACGTGGCGAGACGTAGGGTCGTGGGTGGGGTAGGTTCAGTCCAGCGCCGGGGTGGCGGAACCGGTATACGCATCGGACTTAAAATCCGAGGCCCTTAGGGCATCTGGGTTCGAATCCCAGCCCCGGCATCTTTGGTAAGATACGGCGAGACAGTCAGTTGGCTGGCTCGCCTTCTTGTTGCCAGTCCCGGCGAAGGACGCCACGGTCGCCAAACTGTGGCGTTTTTGTGGCGTAGTAGTGCCAAAAAAAACGCGCGCCGTCACTTCGCGACTGCCTTCTTGAATGGCACCGTCTTGCGCTGGGCCAGTTCTTTGCTGGCATGGTACGCAGCGAGTTTGGCCACGCCTTCGTCTTGCATGACACGATCGCCGATCGCGTACCGACGGTAGATCGACTCCGTCTTGTGGCCTGAGAGTCCCATAGCAACCGAACGCGGCACGCCCGCGCGTTCCATGTTTCGGACGCCGGTTCGCCGTAGGTCGTGAAACCACGCTCCGGGAACGCCAGCCCGCTTGCAGGCGGTTGCCCAAGCACCTCTAAATGACTTGATCGGTCTCCCGCCCCTGTGGAACACCCAGCGCACGACCGTTTCCGTCTTGCGCTCTACCGCGTCCGTCGCACGCCGCTGCGCATCGAGTAGCTCACCCAACTGCGGGTAGTTGGCGAAACTGAACTCTCGACCCTCGCCGCTCTTGGTGGTGCCGGGGTCCAGCCGGACGACACGTTCGTATAGGTCCACGTTACGCCACTCCAGAGAAGCTATTTCGGACTTCCGCCACGCTGTCAGCGTGACCTGCCCCCAAGAGTGCTACCACGGATTAAGTTAGTCCTGCAGCAAGACGCGGCCCCTGCAACGTGGGCTGCCTGAGCCACGATCCGGCGGGCCGGATCGCCTGCGGAGCG
>JBDHIQ010000218.1:0-2500 GCA_039587395.1 Gemmatimonadota bacterium | reverse complement strand
GGGCTTCACCGAACTGGCCTGATCCGTGCGCGATGTACACGGATCGTCCGGACGGGTTCCTTTCGCAGATGGACGCGTTCCGTCACCCGCAGGAGACCGCATGCAACCCGCCGTAGTTGCACTCTTCAGCCCGCACCCTGAGGATGTAGCCAACGATGACTGAGGAGCAGGAAAGCAGACTATGAGAGCTCAGATCCACGCCGTTCGGAACGCCGAGCGCAGAACACGGACCGGGTGGCGGCAGGCATTGCGACCGGGGAAATCCCTGCTGGCCGCTTCCCTGCTCGCCACAGGTGCCTGCGGGGGAGGTGGCGATGCACCCGAGTCCGACCGGGCACCGGCCAACCCGACGTTCGCCCTGGACGTGGCGCCCATCGTGTTTCGCCACTGTGCCGGTTGCCATTTCCAGGATGGGATGGCGCCGTTCGACATCCTCGAGTACGCCAGCGCCGCGGAACGGGCGGAGCGCATCGCCGAACACACGGCGAGCGGCTTCATGCCGCCGTGGCTCCCCGAGCATGGATACGCCGACTTCAGGGCCGAGCGCCGCCTGACCGACGTCGAATTGGAGACGCTGGCTCGCTGGGCTGCCCAGGGAGCTCCCGAAGGCGATCCGGCGAACCTGCCGGAACGGCCTCCAGCGATGGGAGGCTGGCGGCTGGGTGAGCCGGACCTGGTCATCGAGATGGAGGAGCCGTTCATCCTCCAGCCGGGAGGGGACGACGTGTTCCGGAACATCGTCGTACCGATTCCGATAGAGGGTATCCGGTACGTGCGGGCTGTCGATTTTCAGCCGGGCAACATGAAGGTTGTGCATCACACGATGCTGACCTTTGACGCCACGTCCTCGTCGCGGCGCATGGATGAGAAGGACGAGGAGCCGGGCTTCGATGGCATGTACGCGACCATCGAAGCGGAGAGCCCCCGCGGCTTCCTCCTTGGCTGGACTCACGGCAAAGTGCCTACGTTCGAGCCCGACGGTCTGTCCTGGCCTCTCCGGGAGGGCACGGACCTGGTGCTCCAGCTGCACCTCAGACCCACGGAACAGCCTGAGGAGGTCACGGCGCGGATCGGCTTCTACTTCAGCGAAACACCGCCGGAGCTGTCGCCGCTGGTGATCCGACTGGGCTCCCGCACGCTGGACATCCCGGCGGACACGGCGGCCTACTCCTTCCAGGACAGCTATCGCCTGCCGGTCGATGTCGAGGTCATGGGCATCTACCCGCACGCTCACTACCTGGGCAAAGAAATTCACGCCATCGCGATTCTGCCCGACTCCACGGAGCAATGGCTGCTGCGGATCGACGATTGGGACTTCAACTGGCAGGATTCGTATCAATACGTGGAGCCGGTATCGCTCCCGGCCGGGACCATCCTCTGGACCCGGTTCGTCTTCGACAACACCAGCGACAACCCGCGCAACCCGAACGATCCGCCGATACCAGTTATGCACGGCCCGAGATCGGCGGACGAGATGGCGGAGCTGTGGATTCAGGTCATGCCACGGGACAGCGCCGACCTTGCAGCGCTCGAAGCCGATTTCTGGCGCAAGGATCAAGCGGCTATGATCACGGGTTGGGAGTTCGCGCTCAGCGTCGATTCGCTAAACCCCGTGGCACATCTCGGGCTGGGGAGCGTGGCGCAGGCGGCGGGGGATATCGACCAAGCCATCCAGCACTACCAGGCCGCTGTGCGCAGCGACCCGGAGTTGACCTCGGCTCACTACAATCTGGGTCTTCTCCTTCAGGGCATGGGGCGTCTGCCAGAGGCAACCACGCACTACCAGGAGACGCTCGCCCTCGCTCCCGACAACGCCGACGCACACAACAATCTGGGAAACATCCTGGCAAGCCAGGGAAATCTGGCCGAGGCAATGCGACACTATGAAGCGACCCTGGCCCTGGATCCCGGGCACGCGCTGGCCCACAACAACCTCGGCAACGCCCTGCGTTCCGTGGGGCGGATCAGGGAGGCCCAAGAGCAGTTCCGGGAGGCGCTGCGCGCCGACCCCGAGTATCCCACCGCCCACTACAACCTGGGTCTGACCCTGCAGTTTGAAGGGAACTCTTCGGAGGCCGTGGGAGAATTTCGGGAAGCCGCCCGCCTGCGACCCAACTGGGCCCCGCCACTGGCCGCGGCCGGCTGGATTCTGGCGACCCACCCGGATCGAAGCGTGCGTCGGCCCGGGGAGGCCGTGCGGCTAGCCACGGACGCGGCCCGGCTCACCGAGGGACGCGATCCGGGGGTCCTGGACGTGCTGGCAGCCGCGTACGCCTCTGCCGGCCAATTTGACCGCGCCGTCGAGGCAGCCACGGTGGCCGTTCAGCAGGCGGCTCAGCTGGGGATGTCGCAACAGGCCATCATGATGCGGCAGCGACTCGAGCTGTACCGGCGCGGTCAACCCTACGTCGAGGCGCTTCCCTCCAGGGCGGAGGATCCGACCGGCGACTGAGTGGAGGGTGAGCGACGGGATTCGAACCCGCGGCCTCCAGGGCCACAA
>JBDHIQ010000217.1:0-4614 GCA_039587395.1 Gemmatimonadota bacterium | reverse complement strand
CCCTGGATCAGCTGGAAGCACACGGCGGCCATCCGGACGAAGTCCTGCAGCTGATCACCTTCATTCGTGAGAGCCGGCGGGGGGTCACGACGTGAGAGAGATCCCGACCGGCGTAATCGGTGTCGGGCATCTGGGGTCGATTCACGCACGCATCCTGTCGGAGATCCCGGGATCACGGTTGGTCGGCGTGTACGATATCGATGCGTCACGAGGGCAGGCCGTGGCCCGACAGCACGGCACCGTTAACCACCCGACCCTGGATTCTCTCCTTGAAGTCAGCGAGGCCCTGGTGGTGGCCGTCCCTACTCGCGACCACTATTCCACGACGCGCCAGGTCCTGGAGCACGGCTGTAACGCACTGGTGGAGAAGCCATTCACCTCCACACTGGAAGAGGCCGATGAGCTGATCGGGCTGGCCGAGGACGGGGGGCTCACGCTGGCGGTCGGGCACGTGGAGCGTTTCAACGCGGTGTTCAGATCGTGTCGAGACTTCCTGGATCGCCCCCGGTTCGTGGAGTCTCTCAGGGTTGCTCCCTACCAGCTCCGCGGGACGGACGTCACCGTAGTGCTGGACCTGATGATCCATGACATCGATCTCGTGCTCGGCCTGGTTCGCAGTCCCGTCTCGATGTTGAATGCGGTCGGCGTCTCGGTCCTCTCCGGATCCATTGACATCGCGAACGCCAGGCTGGTATTCGAGAGCGGTGCGGTGGCCAACATCACGGCAAGCCGGGTTGCCCTGGAGCGTAAGCGCCGGTTGCGGCTCTTCCAGCGTTCCGGGTTTCTGCATCTGGATCTTGCCGCTGGTCGCGGCGAGTTTCTCCGTCTCCGAGAGGATCGAGACTGTGCCACCTCGCTGACTGAAGCGGTGGACCACATCTCTCTGTCTGGCGATGACGGCGAGCCGTTGCGGCTCGAGCAGGAGGCTTTTCTGGGTGCCATCCGTGGAGAGGCCACCGGCGTCGTGGGACGAGAGGGAAGGGACGCACTGAAGGTCGCGATCGACATTACCCGTCAGATCGAGGAGTACTCCCATGTCATTGCTCAAGATACGTGAGCAGAGAAAGGCGCTCGGAGCGGGAGTCAAACGAGGGCCGCGGACCATCATACTCGTAGTTCTCCTGGCCGTCGTCCTGATGCTGATCGTCTATCTGGGCCGGATATCATAGACAGTTTCTCCCGCCCCGCGTCAACGGCAGGGGCGGACGATCCCTGCACGCCCGCGTTGCGACAGGACACGGATCGATGAGAGGCGCGACTGACGGGAGAACGGTGTTCCTCTCTGCCGGCGAGAGCTCCGGTGACCAGCACGGCGCAGCCCTGGCCCGAGCTCTTCTGGCCCGGGATCCCTCGCTGCGGCTGGCGGGCCTGGGTGGTCCGGCGATGGCCGGCGCCGGCGTCACGCTTCTCCAGGATCTGGACGGCCTGGCTGCAATTGGCTTCACGGAGGTCCTGAAGCACATCCCCCACCACCTGCGGTTGCGGCGGGCGGTCCATCGCTTCCTGGTGGAGGAGGCGGTGGACCTGTTCATCCCGATCGACTATCCGGGTTTCAACCTGCCGCTTGCGGGCTTTGCACACGATCAGGGCATTCCGGTCCTCTACTACATCGCCCCACAGGTCTGGGCCTGGCGGAAGAAGCGGGCGCATAAGCTGGCGGCAGCGTGCGATCTCATCTGCGTAGCACTGGACTTTGAAGAGCCGTTTCTGGCTGGATACGGGGCGAACGTGCGGTTTGTGGGTCACCCGCTGTTGGACGATCAGCCCGTGGACGAATCGGGAACGGGCCAGACGTCGAGCCCGCCGGTCCTGGCCCTGTTCCCGGGCTCACGCGAGCAGGAGGTTCAGCGCCTTCTTCCGGTCTTCGTCGATGCGGCCCGCCGCTCCGTCGAGCGATTCCCGGGGACGGAGGTGATCGTGGCCCGGGCCCCCCATCTGGAAAAGGAGCACTTTAGGTCGGCCGGCGAGTTTCGTCTGACCTCGGCAGAATCTGCTTTGCGCCTGGCCACCGCCGCAGTGTCCAAATCCGGAACCATCACGCTTCAGCTCGCGCTCGCAGGGGTGCCTTTTGTGGTCGGGTACAGGGTTGGCGCCATCAGCGCGGCCATCGTGCGCCGGGTGGTTTCCGTCCAGTATGCCTGTCTGGTCAACCTGGTCGCAGGTGCGGAGATAGTCCCCGAGTTTCTCCAGGAGAAGATGACCGCGCAGGCGCTTTCCGACGCTGTGGTTCCTCTGCTGGATCCGCAGGGTAAGCGCGCACGACGGATGCTGGAGGGCTTTGCCACCGTTCGCGATCGGCTTGGCAAGCCGGGTGTCGCCTCCCGGGTGGCGGAGCACGCCATGAGTCTGATGGGGGCCTAGTGGGACGCCGGCGCTTCCGGATTCCGATCGGACTGGCGGTCGCGCTCGGGGTGGGTGTCGGCCGGCTCGCTGACGCGCTCTGGCGGTTCCGCTACGCGGAAGCGAGAGAGGACGGCGCGCACCCCAGCGGGCATCTCCAAACGGCCGTGTACGCGCTCTGGCACCAGAATCTGCTGCCCTTGGCCATACTGCACGCCCGCCGGGGAGCGGCTGTCCTCACCAGTCAGAACCGCGACGGCGAGATCATTGCACGGCTGCTCACGCGTTGGGGCTTCCTGCCCATAAGGGGATCCAGTACCCGCGGCGGCTCGGCCGGATTGCGGGCGATGATCCGCGCGGCAAGTGAGGGTCACCCCATAGCTTTCACACCCGACGGACCCAGGGGTCCAGCACGGAAGTGCAAGCCGGGTGTCATCAAGGCGGCGGCGGAATCTGGGCTGCCAATCATTCCAGTCGGCGCCTGGGCCACCCCCGCGCGGCGGTTGGACAGCTGGGATGGCTTTGTGGTTCCAGGACCGCTGGCGACGATATTCGTTTCCTACGGCGAGCCCATTTCCGTTCCTGCAACGGCCGAAGCGGACCTGGACCATTGGACCGCAGCGGTGGAGCAGGCGATAGACGGTGAAATGGCAAAGTGCCAGGCGCGCGCGGGTACGCGGGCCGCGAAGACAGGTGATGGACTCCCGGGGGGGGCAAAGTGAAGACCCGCTTGATCGCCCGGGAGAGCGGCCAGGGACCGGGCGTATGGGAACGCATCCGGCGTGGGGTGGAGGGGCATGTCCGGGCCGCCTGGTCCGGTCGGCCTGGACCTGCCCTGCGGCTGGCGGAGAGCCTGTTCGCCGGCATTTCAGATGCGCGTCGCCGACTATACGACAGGGGATGGCTACGAGCCGCGCATGCGCCTCTGCCCGTGATCTCGGTGGGAGGTATCACGGTAGGAGGAAGCGGGAAGACCCCTCTCACAGCCGAGTTGGCCGGGTGGTTGCTCGAGTCCGGGGAGAAGGTAGCTGTGCTGACGCGAGGCTATGCCGATGAGCTGGCCGTCCATCAAAGGCTGAACCCTTCCGCTACCGTCGTCGGACATCCAAGCCGGCTCCGCGCGGCCCGCAGGGCGCGCGAGGCCGGTGCGACCGTGGCCTTGCTGGACGACGGATTCCAGCACCTGGAGCTCGCGCGGGATCTGGAAATAGTGCTTCTGGACCTGGATGCCGTGGCCCGGACCAACGGGCGACGGCTTCCCGCCGGACCGTTTCGCGAGAGCCTGCAGCAGCTGCGAAGGGCGGACACGGTGGTCCTGGTGCGCCGGGCAGGGAACAGCCGGAGTCTCAGCGAGACAGGCAACCGGCTGCGCGCACGTCTGGACGGGATCGCGTGCGCCTCGTGTGCACTGGAGCCGGACCGGCTTGTAGCTGCCAATCCGGCTGCCGCGGGACATGACCGGCCGGATCCCTCCGTCGCCTTGACCGGCGTCATGAAGCCCAACCTGTTCTTTGAACGGCTGGGTGAGCTGTGCCCCGGGATCGAAGTCAGGCATTCCGTGCCGGATCACACGACTCCCACGGAAGATGAGCTTCGTAACCTGGTGAATGCGGCCGGGACCCGGGGTATCGTGACGACCCTGAAGGACGTGGTGAAACTGAGCGGCAGGATCCCGCCCAACGTCCCACTCTGGTACGTTGCGGACCGGGTGAAATGGGAATCGGGAGGTGACAACCTGCGGACCAGGTTGTCTGCCTGTCTGGACGAAGTGAGGCGGAGTGGCTCGACATTTCCGCCAAAACCTGTAAAAGCGAGCGAATCCACTTGAACACGCTCGAGACCGACGTACTGGTGGTGGGAAGCGGCATCGCGGGATTGACCTTCGCCCTCAAGGCGGCGGAGTACGCGGAAGTCCTGCTTCTGACAAAGAAGGATCGGGTGGACTCGAGCACGAACTACGCCCAGGGCGGTGTGGCTGCGGTGCTCGGTCCGGATGACACCGTGGACCTGCATGTAGGGGACACGCTGCTGGCCGGGGCGGGGCTCTGCAACTCACGTGCTGTGGAAGAGCTGGCCAACGAGGGTCCACACCGGGTGCGAGAGCTGCTGGAGTGGGGGGTAAACTTCAGCCGCGCCTCCGGCCCGGAAGGGGCTCTCTCCCTGGGTCGGGAGGCGGGTCACAGCCGCAGGCGCATCGTGCACGCCGCAGATCTGACTGGCCGCGAGATAGAGCGCGCGCTGCTGGCCGCCGTTGCCGAGTCACCCAGAATCCGT